>CAZEIM010000006.1:0-46317 GCA_964512145.1 uncultured Flavobacteriales bacterium | reverse complement strand
CTACTATTTTATTCTTTATAAAATATTCATTTATATTAACTTGAGCTGATGGTCTTGAAAAATAATTTGCGCTGATTTGATTACAAACTAAACCCGAAATCATCACTTTATCTGATTCAATTTCTTCTTGATGTATGCCATAATTCCCAATATGCGAAGTATTCATTACTAAGATTTGTCCATAGTATGAAGGATCTGTAAATATCTCCTGATATCCAGTCATACTTGTGTTAAAACAAATTTCTCCCGAAGTATAACCTGAAAATCCAAAAGCATTACCCCAAAAGATAGTTCCGTCTTCTAATAATAATACGGCTTTATTTTTTAAATTATATTTCATCTTAATAATTTCTTATACTATACATTAAATGTCGTATTATAAGATATGGCGACTAAAATACTATTTATTTAATAAAAAAAAGGGATAAAGCATTAGCTTTATCCCTTTTTAAGTTTAAAGTATGATTTTACTCAGCTGATTCACTAATTGAATTATCATTTTTAGATTCGTCATTTTCTGCAACAGATTCTTTTTTAGCAACTGCTGATTTGGTTTCTTTAGTGCTAGTTGTTGCTGTAACTTTTTTAGAACCTCTTCTAGTTCTTTTAGATTTAGAAGTAGTGTCAGAGCCTTTAATGTTATAAATTGAATTAAAATCAACCAATTCAATTAAACACATTTCTGCTCCATCCCCTTTTCTAAAACCAGTTTTGATAATTCTAGTATACCCACCAGGTCTATTTGAGATTTTTGGCGCAACATCTCTGAATAATTCATTAATAGCTTCTTTATTTTCTAAATAACTAAATACGATTCTTCTAGAATGCGTAGTATCAGATTTAGATTTTGTTAATAGAGGTTCTATATATTTTCTTAATTCCTTAGCTTTAGCTAAAGTTGTATTAATTCTCTTATGTTTAATAAGAGAAATTGCAAGATTTGAAAGTAGTGCTTTTCTATGTGCACTTTTTCTTCCTAAAGCATTTACTGTATCTCCGTGTCTCATTACTTAAAATTTAATTATTAATCCTTATCTAACTTATATTTAGAAACATTCATTCCAAAGTGTAATCCTTTAGTTTCAACTAGCTCTTCTAATTCAGTTAAGGATTTTTTACCAAAATTTCTAAACTTTAGTAAATCACTTTTTTGAAAAGAAACTAACTCACCTAGGGTTTCAACATCTGCAGATTTTAGGCAATTTAAAGCTCTTACTGATAAATCCATTTCAACTAATTTTGACTTTAATAATTGTCTCATATGTAAAGAAGCTTCATCAAACTCATCTTCACTAGATTTTGAAGGTAAATCCAAAGTAATTCTCTCATCGGAAAATAACATAAAATGATGAATTAGTATTTTAGCTGCTTCTTTTAAAGCATCTTTTGGATGAATAGATCCGTCTGTTTTTAACTCAATGATTAGTTTTTCGTAATCTGTTTTTTGCTCGACACGAAAATTTTCAACATAATAACGAACATTTCGGATAGGAGTATAAATAGAATCAATTGGAATAACTCCTACAACATTATTATTACTTCTATGCTCATCAGAAGGCACATAACCTCTACCTTTCTCAATTGAAATATCCACTTTTAATTGTACTTTAGGGTCTAAAGTACATATAATTAAATCTGGATTTAATACTTGAAAAGATGTAGCAAATTTATTAATATCACCAGCAGTAAAAGTATTTTGACCTTTGATTAAAATAGAAACTTTCTCATTATTTACATCCTCGATTTGTTTTTTAAACCTAACTTGCTTTAAGTTAAGAATAATATCAGTTACGTCCTCAACAACACCACTAATTGTACTAAACTCATGATCCACCCCTTCAATTTTCATATTTGTGATTGCATACCCTTCTAATGAATTTAATAAAATTCTTCGTAAAGCATTACCAATAGTTTGACCATAACCTGGTTCTAGTGGTCTAAACTCAAATTTACCATTAAAATCATCCGCTTCAAGCATAATTACTTTATCGGGTTGTTGAAAATCTAAAATTGCCATAATGTTTCTTTTAATTTAAATACTATTTAGAATATAACTCTACTATTAACTGTTCCTTAATATTTTCTGGAATTTGTTCTCTTTCAGGAACATTAATAAATGTACCTTTCATTTCATTTTTATCGAACTCAATCCAAGGAAAATTATTCTTTTTAGAAGATCCCAATGAATTTTTGATTGCTTCCATATGTTTAGATTTTTCACGAACAGAAACAACATCACCTGGCTTTAATAAATATGAAGGAACATTTACAACCTCTTGATTAACCAATATGTGTTTGTGGATTACGAACTGTCTAGCAGCAGCTCTTGAATTTGCAATACTCATTCTGTATACTACATTATCCAATCTGCTTTCACAAAGTTTCAACAAATTATGACCAGTAGCTCCTTTCTTTCTTGATGCAATTTGAAAAAATCTTCTAAATTGTCTTTCAAGCATGCCATATGTATATTTAGCTTTTTGTTTTTCTTGGAGCTGTACAGCATATTCAGACTGTTTTGCTCTTCTTTTATTTAATCCATGCTGACCCGGAGGGTAGTTTTTCTTTTCCAAAGCTTTATCTGGGCCAAAAATAGGCTCTTTAAATTTTCTAGCTATCTTAGACTTTGGGCCAATGTATCTTGCCATTTTTTAAAAATTTAATAATTATACTCTTCTTTTTTTAGGGGGTCTACAACCATTGTGGGGAAGCGGGGTAATATCTAATATTTCCAACACCTCTATTCCTGAGTTATTAATAGTTCTGATAGCAGATTCTCTACCTGCACCAGGACCTTTAACAAATACCTTAACTTTTCTTAGTCCTGCATCAAAAGCAACTTTTGCACAATCAGCAGCTGACATTTGTGCTGCATAAGGAGTATTTTTTTTAGAACCTCTAAACCCTTGTTTACCAGCTGATGACCAAGATATAACCTCTCCATTATTATTAGTAAGAGAAACTATAATATTATTAAATGTTGCATTAATATGTGCCTGACCAACAGCATCAACTTTAACTTTACGAACTTTACTTGTAGACTTTGCCATAATTACTGTTTATTATTTAGTTGCTTTTTTCTTATTAGCTACTGTTTTTCTTTTTCCTTTTCTAGTTCTGCAATTATTTTTGGTTCTTTGACCTCTTAATGGTAAACCAACTCTATGTCTCACCCCTCTATAACAGCCAATATCCATTAATCTTTTAATATTTAATTGTACCTCCCCTCTTAAAGCCCCTTCAACTTTATATTCTTCAGTAATTGCACCTCTTATTTTCGATAAATCATCATCATCCCAATCAGACACTTTTTTATCCAAAGAGATTTGAGCTTTTGTTAGTATTTTTTTCGCTGTTGACCTTCCAATTCCATAAATGTAGGTTAAAGCGATTTCTCCACGCTTGTTTTTAGGTAAATCTATACCAGAAATTCTTGCCATAATTAAATATTAATTTATCCTTGTCTTTGTTTAAACTTTGGGGTTTTCTTATTTATAACGTAAACACGTCCTTTTCGTTTTACAATTTTACAATCTTCAGATCGTTTTTTAACTGATGCACGTACTTTCATAGCCTAATTATTTATATCTAAATTTTATTCTTCCTTTTGTTAAATCATATGGAGATAGTTCAACTCTTACTTTATCTCCCGGTAATATTTTAATATAATTCATTCTCATTTTTCCAGATATATGTGCAGTAATAACATGCTCATTTTCTAACTCTACTCTAAACATAGCATTAGATAATGCTTCTATGATAGTTCCATCTTGCTCTATTGAGGCCTGTTTTGCCATTAATTTACTACATTTATATTTTTATATAATTCTTTTTCTATATATTCAAAAGTTGATAAAACTTCAGCTTTATTATTTCTAACTAATACTGTATGCTCAAAATGCGCAGAAGGTTTCCCGTCTTTAGTAATAATGGTCCAACCATCAGACATTTGTCTAACATTTCTAGTTCCCTTATTTATCATAGGTTCAATAGCTATTACCATATTTTCTTTTAAAACAGCTCCAGTTCCTTTTTTTCCATAATTAGGTACCTCAGGATATTCATGCAACTCTTTGCCTATTCCATGACCAACTAATTCTCTAACAACAGAATACCCATGATTTTCAACATACGATTGGACGGCATACCCTATATCTCCAGTTCTGTTTCCTGTAACAGCCATTAAAATACCCTGGTATAATGATTCTTTAGTTATTTCAATTAGATCTAAAACATCAGGTTGTACATCTCCAACTGCAAAAGTATACGCAGAGTCTCCGTAATAGCCATTAAGATACACACCACAATCAACCGAAACAATATCCCCGTCTTTTAAAAATTTTACATTAGGCATCCCATGAACAACTGCGTCATTTACAGAAGTGCATAATGTAAATGGATAACCGTTATATCCTTTAAAACCAGGTTTAGCTGCGTGATCCAATATAAAAGTTTCAGCAATTTTGTCCAAATGCAAGGTAGTTACACCAGGCGCAATGTGTTTCGCAACTTCAGCTAACGTTTTACCAACAAGCAAAGAACTTTGTCTAATCAATTCAATCTCTTCTTCAGATGTACAAATCATATTTATTAACTCATAACAGGTAAAGCTGATCTACCTTTAATACGACCTGATTTCATCAATCCATCATAATGTTTCATTAATAAATGACTTTCAATCTGTTGAAGTGTATCTAAAATAACTCCAACCATAATCAATAATGATGTCCCACCAAAAAATAATGCAAATGATTGAGTTACTCCTAAAATATATGCAAATGCTGGAAATATAGCCACTAATGCAAGAAATACTGACCCAGGAAGGGTAATTCGAGATAAAACATTATCCAAAAATTCAGCAGTTTTTTTACCTGGCTTAATTCCTGGAATAAAACCACCGTTTTTCTTTAAATCATCTGCTAATTGCGTTGGTGAGAAAACAATTGCCGTGTAAAAATATGTGAATGCAATAATTAATATTGCTAAAACAAAATTATACCAAAAACCAAAAGGATTAGAAAATGTATTAACAAAACCAGTTACTGAATCTGTAGAGGAAAAAAGTCTTGGTAAACTCATAATAGTTGAAGCAAAAATAATAGGCATTACTCCAGAAGCATTAACTTTTAATGGTATATAGCTTCTGTTTCCACCATATTGTTTATTTCCAACAATTTTTTTAGCATACTGCACAGGTACACGTCTCGTGCCTTGAACTAAAAGTATGCTAGCAATAATAACAAGCAATAAAAACACAAGTTCAATTAAAAATAAAACCATTCCCCCACTACTTAATCGTGCCTCAAATTCAAAAACTAAAGCGGTAGGAAAAGTTGCTATAATTCCAATCATTATAATAAGGGAAGTTCCATTTCCAATACCCTTTTCAGTTATTCTTTCTCCTAACCACATTACAAATAAAGTACCGGTTATTAATATAATTAAAGCTGGTAATGTAAATGTAAAAAAGCCTGGATTAATAATTGCCTCAGAAGGAACAAATGGACTAGCTAAATAGGAAGACCCTTGTAAAACAGTTACGGCAATGGTTAAAAAACGAGTCCACTGATTAATTTTTTTTCTACCACTTTCTCCCTCACGCTGTAACTTTTGAATAGTTGGAATAGCTATTCCAGCAAGTTGCATAACAATAGATGCTGAAATGTAAGGCATAATACCTAAAGCAAATATAGAAGCTCTAGAAAAAGCTCCACCTGCAAATATGTTAATTATTTGTGCTAAACCCTGTGCGTCACCTGCATTTGATTTTTCGAGAACATCAGAATCAATTCCAGGAAGTACAACAAAGGAACCTATTCTATAAACCAAAAGAAAAAGTAAAGTATAGATAATCCTATTTCTTAACTCTTCAATATTCCAAATGTTGCGTAAAGTTTCTAAAAATCTTTTCATTCTGTTATATTAGTTTGAAAGAGCCTCCGGCTTTCTCTAATTTTTCTTTAGCTGTTTTTGAAATTGCATTTCCTTCAACGGTTATAGCTTTATTTATATCTCCTCTACCTAATATTTTATATATACTATTTGAAGAAATAATACCATTTTCTACTAAAAACTGTTTGGAAATTTGATTTACATTCAACTTTTCAGCAATTTGAATTAATAAATCAATATTAACAGGCTTATACTCAACTCTGTTAAAGTTTTTAAACCCAAATTTTGGCAATCTTCTTTGAAGGGGCATCTGTCCACCCTCAAAACCTCTTTTATGGTTATACCCAGATATTGCTTTTTGTCCTTTATGACCTCTAGTAGAAGTGCCTCCTCTACCAGAACCTGCACCCCTACCTATTCTTTTTCTATTTTTAGTAGAACCTTCGTTAGGTTTTAAATTACTTAAATCCATAGTAAATTTTAAATTTCTTCTACTTTTAGAAGATGTGATACTTTATTAATCATTCCTAAAATTTGAGGAGTTGCAACTTTCTCAATAGTATGATTTAATTTTTTAAATCCAAGAGCTTTAATGGTAGCCTTTTGATCTTTTGGCCTATCAATGATGCTCTTTATCTGAGTGATTTTTACTTTTTTCATATAATTATCCGTTAAAAACCTTTTCTAATGAAACCCCTCTGTGTTGAGCAATAGTATAAGCATCTCTCATTTGCATTAAAGCATTAATAGTAGCTTTAACCACATTATGAGGATTGGATGAGCCTTGAGATTTTGCTAACACATCTTTAATTCCAACACTTTCTAATACTGCTCTCATTGCACCACCTGCAATTACTCCTGTACCACTTGATGCTGGTTTTAAAAACACTTTAGCTCCTCCAAATTTTCCATATTGATCATGAGGAACTGTTGAATTTACAACTGGTACTTTAACAAGGTTCTTTTTAGCGTCATCTATACCCTTAGAAATTGCATCCGTTACTTCTTTTGCTTTTCCTAAACCATGTCCAACTACACCGTTTTCATTTCCAACAACAACTATAGCAGAAAAACTAAAATGTCTTCCTCCTTTAGTTACCTTGGTTACTCTTCTAACGGCTACTAATCTATCTTTTAATTCAATTTCACTAGACTTAACCCGTTTTACGTTCGCTATACTCATATTTTTATATATTAAAATTCTAAACCTGCTTCTCTTACCCCGTCAGCTAAATTTTTAACTCTACCGTGAAATAAGTAACCGTTTCTGTCGAAACATATTTTCTTAATGCCTTTTTGTACCGCTATTTCTGCAACTTGCTTACCTACTATTTTAGCAATATCCGACTTAGTAGATTTTTTTGCATCTTTATTTTTATAAGAAGACGCGCTTGCCAAGGTTACGCCATTTAAATCGTCAATTATTTGTGCGTAAATTTCAGAATTACTTCTGTATACAGTTAATCTAGGAAAATCAGGTGTTCCAATAACCGTTTTTCTAATACGCTTTTTTATTTTATTTCTTCTAACAATATTCTTATTCATAACTACCTAATATTATTTTTTAGCTGCTGATTTACCAGCTTTTCTTCTTAAAACTTCATTAGTAAACTTAATACCTTTTCCTTTGTAAGGTTCAGGTTTTCTAAATGATCTAATTTTAGCGGCTACTTGTCCTATTAATTGCTTATCGTGAGATTCTAATATAATCGTTGGATTCTGACCTTTTTCGGCAGTTGTAGTAACTTTAACTTCATTAGGTAATACTAAAATAATATTATGAGAATACCCCAATAATAATTCAATTTGTTGACCTTTTGCCTGAGCTCTATACCCTACACCAACTAGTTCCTGAGTTATTTTGTAACCTTTAGAAACACCAACAATCATATTATTTGTAAGAGACCTATATAAACCATGTTTAGATCTATTATCTTTATGATTGTCGTTTCTAGAAAACGTAATTGTAGAATCTTCTACTTTTACATTAATAGTTTCAGAAATATGTTGAGTTAAAGTACCTTTGGGGCCAGTAACTGTTAATATTCTTTCATCATTAAAATTTACTTTAACTCCGCTGGGTATTTGTACTGGTAATTTTCCTATTCGTGACATATCCTAAATATTAATAAACATAACATAAAACCTCTCCGCCTACACTTTGGCTTCTAGCTTCTTTATCTGTCATAACTCCTTTAGAAGTAGATAAAATAGCTATACCTAAACCATTTAATACACGTGGCATATTATCTAAATTCACATATTTTCTATGACCAGGTTTACTTATACGAACAATTCTTCTGATTGCGGGAACTTTAGTAACCGGATGATATTTCAAGGCTATTTTAATTTTTCCTTGAGCATCTTCTTGCTCAAATTTATAATTTAAAATATATCCTTTATCAAACAAAACCTTTGTGATGTCTTTTTTTAAATTTGATGCAGGTATTTCAACCAACCTATGGTTGGCTTTTATTGCATTTCTTACTCTTGTAAGGTAATCTCCTATAGTATCTGTCATAATAATAAATTTACCAACTAGCTTTTTTAACTCCGGGAATCAAACCATTGTTAGCCATTTCTCTAAAAGTAACACGGTTAATACCAAATATTCTAATATATCCTCTTGGCCTTCCTGTAATAGTACATCTGTTATGTAATCTTACTTTAGAAGAATTCTTAGGAAGTTTTTGTAATTCTTCCCAATTTCCTTCCTCTTTTAATTTTTTTCTTTTCTCAGCGTATTTTTCAACCATTTGTTGACGTTTACGCTCTCTTGCTTTCATTGATTCTTTTGCCATAGGTATATCTTAGAAAATTTAATTTTTAAAAGGCATTCCAAATTCTTTCAATAATTCGAATGCTTCCTCATTTGTTTGTGCGGTAGTTACAAAAGTAATGTCCATACCATTAATTTTACTTACTTTATCTATATCAATTTCTGGAAAAATTATTTGTTCCTTTATTCCGAGTGTGTAATTACCTCTACCATCAAAACCTTTTTTATTAATTCCTTTAAAATCTCTTGTTCTAGGTAATGCTACTGATATTAATCTATCCAAAAACTCATACATTTTATCCCCTCTAAGAGTTACTCTAACTCCTACTGGTATACCTTTTCTTAATTTGAAGTTTGAAATATCTTTTTTAGCTTTAGTTGATACTGCTTTTTGACCAGCAATAAAAGTCATTTCTTGAATAGCTGTTTCAATCATTTTTTTATCAGAAATAGCAGCTCCAAGTCCTTGATTAATAGAAATTTTTAACAATTTTGGCACTCTCATTTTACTAGAAAAACCAAATCTATCTTGTAAATTTTTAGAAATATCTTTTTCGTATTTCTCTTTTAATCTTGGTTTATAAACTACCTTACTCATTTAATTTCTTCTTTAGATTTTTTTGATACTCTAACAATTTTTCCATCCTTACCTTTAACTTTAGATACTCTTGATGGTACTCCTTTTGAATCAACTAGCATTAATTTAGATACATGAACAGGAGCTTCAACTTTTACAATACCACCATCTGGATTTTTAGCATTAGGTTTAGTATGTTTAGATACTATATTAATACCCTCAACAAAAGCTCTTTGTGATTTAATATCAACGGAAAGAACTTTTCCTTTCTTCTTTTTATTTTCTCCGGATAACACCATTACAGTATCTCCTTTTTTAATATGCAATTTACTCATAATCATGTTATTTATAAAACCTCTGGTGCCAATGAAACAATTTTCATGTACTGCTTTTCTCTTAACTCTCTTGCTACTGGACCAAAAATCCTTGTACCTCTCATTTCCCCAGCATTATTAAGCAAGACAATAGCGTTATCATCAAATCTAATGTAAGAACCATCGTTTCTTCTAATTTCTTTTTTTGTTCTAACAACAACAGCTCTAGAAACGGAACCTTTTTTAACACCTCCTGAAGGTAAAGCATCTTTAATAGATACTATTATTTCATCACCTATAGATGCATATCTTCTTTTAGTTCCACCTAAAACTCTAATACATAAAGCTTCTTTTGCACCACTATTATCTGCTACGTTAACTCTTGATTCTTGCTGGATCATATCCCTGTAATTTAAATAATTTTATTTAGCTTTTTCTAAAATTTCAACCAATCTCCATCTTTTTCTTTTACTTAATGGTCGAGTTTCCATAATTTTTACGGTATCTCCAATACCACATTCATTCTTTTCATCATGTGCGATAAATTTTTTACTAAAGTTTATAAATTTACCATACACTTTATGTTTTACTTTTCTTTCAACTAAAACTGTAATAGACTTTTCCATCTTATCACTTACAACAACTCCTACCCTTTCTTTTCTTAAATTACGCTCCATATTAATCTTATTTTCTCTTGTTTAATTCAGTAGCTAATCTTGCAACTAATTTCCTTTTTTCACGCAATTGCAAAGGATTCTCTAATGGAGAAATCCCGTGGTTAAGTTTCATTTTAACTAACATTGCTTTTTCCTCCACTAATTTATCGGATAATTCAGTGGTTTTCATTTCCTTTATATGCGAATACTTTTTCATAATTTTTGCAAAACTACTAAATATAATCTGTCCTTACAACAAATTTTGTGGTTACTGATAATTTTTGTGCTGCTAATCTTAATGCTTCCTTTGCTACATCTGGATTTACACCATCTACTTCAAACATAATTGCCCCTGGTCTAACTCTAGCCACCCAATGATCAGGTGCTCCTTTACCTTTACCCATCCTTACTTCAGCAGGTTTTCTAGTAACAGGTTTGTCTGGAAAAATCCTAATCCACACTTGACCTTCTCTTTTCATAAACCTAGTTAAAGCAACCCTAGCAGCTTCTATTTCTCTGCTGGTTAGTAATCCCATTTCTAATGATTTAATTCCAAATGACCCAAAAGATATTTGAGACCCTCTGTGAGCTAAACCCTTAACTCTACCTTTTTGCTGCTTTCTGTATTTTGATTTTTTAGGTTGTAACATAATTTACAATTTTATCGCTTTCTTTTTGGTTTAAACTTACCTTTATCTTGCTGTTCTTTTGTAGCCATTCCGAAATTAGGTGACAAATCACGTTTTCCATATACTTCTCCCTTACAAATCCATACTTTTACACCTAATCTACCATACGTAGTGTGAGCTTCAGAAATAGCATAATCAATATCTGCCCTAAATGTATGTAAAGGCGTTCTTCCTTCTTTATAATGCTCAGTTCTCGCCATCTCAGCCCCATTAATTCTACCAGATAGGGAAACTTTAATGCCTTCTGCTCCCATTCTTATTGCTGACGCAATTGCTAATTTAATAGCTCTTCTATAAGATATTCTACCTTCAATTTGCTTACTAATACTATCTGCAACTAACTTAGCATCTAAATCAGGACGCTTTATTTCAAATATATTTATTTGAACATCTTTTTGAGTGAAGTTTTTTAATTCCTCTTTTAATTTATCAACTTCTTGTCCTGCTTTACCAATAATAACACCAGGTCTAGCTGTATGTACAGTTACTGTAACTACTTTTAAAGTACGTTCAATAACAATTTTAGAAACACTTGCTTTTTTAAGTCTTTCACTTAAATATCTTCTAATTTTATAATCCTCTAGTATTTTTTCAGAGTATTTATTTCCTCCATACCAATTAGAATCCCAACCTCTTATAAATCCTAATCTATTACCTATAGGGTTTGTTTTTTGTCCCATCTTATTGTTTTTTATCTAAAATTATAGTTACATGATTTGATCGTTTTCTCATTCTGTAGGCGCGTCCTTGTGGTGCAGGTAAAATTCTTTTTAAAGTTCTACCTTCATTTACGAAGATCTCTTTTACAAACAAATTTGACTGATCCCATCTTTCTCCAGATTTAGTTTCAAAATTATACATGGCCGACTTTAATAACTTTTCTAAGTCTCTTGCTGCGTCTTTTTTTGTAAATTCTAAAACAGCTGATGCCTTAACAACATCCATACCTCTAATTAAATCAGCTACTAATCTCATCTTTCTAGGAGATGATGAACAATTATTTAACCTAGCAAAATATTTTGTTTTATTTGCTTGTTTAATTGATTCTGCCATATTTGTTTTACGCTTTCCCATTATTTCTAATTTTAGCCTTTTTTATCTTTTTTTTGTCCTGCATGTCCTCTAAAAATTCTAGTTGGTGCAAACTCTCCTAATTTATGGCCTACCATATTTTCAGTCACATACACTGGTATAAATTGCTTTCCATTATGAACAGCTATGGTAATACCAACAAATTCTGGAGTTATCATAGATGCTCTAGACCAAGTTTTAATAACTTCTTTCTTAGATGCATTTTGTACAATCTCTATCTTTTTTCTTAGTTTGTAGTGTACAAATGGTGGTTTTTTTAAAGATCTACTCATTTAATTATTTTTTTCTACGCTCAACTATATATTTATTACTAGAATTCTTAAGTTTCCTTGTTTTATATCCTTTTGCTGGTATACCTTTTCTTGATCTAGGGTGACCACCAGAAGCTCTACCTTCTCCACCTCCCATAGGGTGATCTATTGGATTCATAGCTACACCTCTAACTCTTGGTTTTCTTCCTAACCATCTTGACCTACCTGCTTTACCTGATCTAACTAAATTATGCTCAGAATTTGAAACTGAACCAATTGTAGCCATACAATTAGACAAAATGATTCTAGTTTCTCCAGAAGGCAGTTTAATAGTAACATATTTGTCTTCTCTTGCTAAAAGTTGAGCATATGAGCCAGCACTTCTAGCCATTTTTGCACCTTGACCAGGTCTTAACTCAATATTGTGTATTATTGTACCCAAAGGTATTTCATTCAAAAACATACAATTTCCAACGTTTGGTGCAATACCTTTTCCGGAAATTATAGTTTGATTTACACTAATTCCATTGGGAGCTAGAATATATCTTTTCTCTCCATCAGCATAATATAATAAAGCAATCCTTGCGCTTCTATTGGGATCATACTCAACAGTTTTAACTGTAGCTGGAATATTAAACTTTTCCCTTTTAAAGTCAATAACTCTAAACTTCTTTTTATGTCCACCTCCAATATATCTCATTGATAATCTACCGGTATTAGTTCTACCTCCGGTTGATTTTTTACCAACTGTTAAAGCTTTCAATGGCTTTGAAGTGGTAATTTCTTCAAATGTTGGACTTACTTTAAATCTTTGTCCAGGTGTGGTTGGTTTTAACTTTTTAATTCCCATTTTAATATATTCTAATTATTCTATATTCCACTAAAAAAATCTATAACATCCCCTTTTTTAAGCGTAACTAAAGCCTTTTTGTAAGAGTTCTTTCTACCACTTATAATTCTAGTTTTTGTATATCTAGTTTTTAGTTTACCTAAATGGTTAAATGTATTTACTTTTTCTACAGAAACTCCATAATTCTTTTCTACTGCATTTTTTATTTCAATTTTATTTGCATCAGAATTCACTATAAATCCATAAACACCAGCACCTTCTGATTGTATGGTTCTTTTCTCTGTTATTAAAGGTTTTATTAAAATATTTTCCATTTTATAGTAGGTTTTTTTCTATTGCTTTAATTGAGTCTACAGTTAATACTAATTTTTTACAATTTAACACATTGTATGTATTTAAATCTGTAGCAGTTATAACATTTGAAGATGGTATGTTTCTTGCAGATAAATACACGTTTTTATTTAATTCAGGTAACACAAATAATGATTTTTGATTATCAATATTTATTTTTTCAAGTATAGAATTAAAATTTTTTGTATTTGGTTTATCAAAATTAAAGTCTTCTAAAACAATTATTGATAAATCTTTTTGCTTTTGTGATAAAGCTGATTTTCTAGCCAAAACCTTAACTTTATGATTAACTTTAAAACCATAATTTCTAGGCTTTGGTCCAAAAATTCTACCTCCTCCTACAAAAACTGGACTTTTAATACTTCCGGCTCTAGCTGTACCAGTACCTTTTTGTCTTTTTAATTTTTTGGTACTTCCACTTACTTCGTTTCTTTCTTTTGATTTATGAGTACCCTGTCTCTGATTTGCTAAATATAATTTAACATCAAGATATATAGCATGGTCATTAGGTTCAATTCCAAAAACCTCGGGATTTAAATCAACAGATCCTGTTTTTTTTCCAGTTATATTTAATACATCTACTTTCATTTCTACTATTTTTCAATTAAAACATAAGAACCTTTTGCGCCTGGTACAGATCCTTTTAATAGGATTAAATTTTTATCCGAAAGAATCTTTGCCACCATTAAATTTTGAGTTTTTATCCTTTTATTACCCATTTGACCAGCCATTCTCATTCCTTTTAAAACTCTTGAAGGAAATGACGATGCTCCTAATGAACCTGGTGCTCTTTGTCTATCATGCTGACCATGAGTTGTTTCTCCAACACCAGCAAAGCCATGTCTTTTTACAACACCTTGAAATCCTTTCCCTTTAGACGTCCCTACCACATCAACAAATTCACCTTCAGTAAATAACGTAACATCAATAGTTTGACCTAATGTATACTCTGTTGAAGAATCAAAACCTCTAAACTCAACAAGCTTTTTCTTTAAGTCAGAATTTGACTTCTTAAAGTGTCCTTTAAGTGCTTTTGAAATATTTTTTTCTTTTGCATTATCATACGCTAACTGTAATGCGAAATATCCATCATTTTCTAAATTTTTAATTTGAGTAATAACACATGGTCCAGCTTCAATAACTGTACAAGGAATGTTACTTCCATCTTCAGCGTATATACTAGTCATTCCAACTTTTTTTCCTATAATTCCAGACATACTATTCTAATTTATGTTATAACTTAATTTCAATGTTAACCCCACTAGGTAACTCTAATTTTTCTAGTGCTTCTACTGTTTTTGCAGATGATATGTAGATATCCATAATTCTTTTATGTGCATTTAACTCAAACTGCTCTCGAGCTTTTTTATTAACATGTGGTGATCTTAAAACAGTAAATATTTTTTTGTTAGTTGGTAATGGAATAGGTCCACTTACAACTGCACCTGTTGATTTTACAGTTTTTACAATTTTCTCAGCAGATTTATCTACTAAATTGTGGTCAAATGATTTTAATTTTATTCTAATTTTTTGTGCCATTGCTAATTTAAATTAAGCGGTTACTTTTCCTTTTGCTTTTGCGATAACTTCATCTGCTATATTTTTAGGGCATTGTTCGTAGTGAGAGAACTCCATAGTGGAAGTTGCTCTACCCGAAGACATCGTTCTTAAAGAAGTAACATACCCAAACATTTCAGATAATGGGACAGATGCTTTAATAACTTTTGAACCTGCTCTGTCATCCATACCTAAAATTTGACCTCTTCTTCTATTTAAATCACCAACTATATCCCCCATATTTGCTTCGGGAGTTAACACCTCTAACTTCATGATAGGCTCTAACAATACTGGATTACATTTAGGCAAGGCCTCTCTATATGCAATTTTTGCACATAACTCAAAAGACAATGAGTCAGAGTCAACCGCATGATAAGAACCATCAATTAAAGTAACTTTTAACTTATCCATTCCATATCCTGCTAAAACTCCATTATTCATAGAATCTCTAAATCCTTTCTCAACAGATGGAATATATTCTCTTGGTATATTTCCTCCTTTAATTTCGTTAACAAAAACAAGACCTTGTGCTTCTTTGTCATCTACAGGTTCTATCTTAACCACTATATCAGCAAACTTACCTCTACCACCCGTTTGTTTTTTATAAACTTCTCTATGATCCGTTTTTCCAATAATTGTTTCTTTGTAAGAAACCTGTGGAGCACCTTGACTAACCTCTACTTTAAACTCTCTTTTTAACCTGTCTACTATAATTTCTAGGTGTAACTCACCCATTCCGCTAATTATTGTTTGTCCAGAATCTTCATCAGTACGAACCCTAAAAGTAGGATCCTCTTCAGATAACTTATTTAAAGCTGTACCTAGTTTATCCACATCCGCCTGAGTTTTGGGTTCAATGGCAATTCCAATAACTGGTTCAGGGAATTTCATT
This sequence comes from uncultured Flavobacteriales bacterium, assembly GCA_964512145.1. Taxonomy (GTDB): domain Bacteria; phylum Bacteroidota; class Bacteroidia; order Flavobacteriales_G; family JALEGO01; genus CAYOHR01. Next base: position 30,417 of record CAZEIM010000006.1, on the reverse strand, counting down.
GCTTCCAATACGATAGGATGTTTTTCATCACATAGTGTATCACCAGTTCTAATGTCTTTAAAACCTACTGCTGCACCAATATCACCAGCTTCTATATACTCAATTGGATTTTGCTTATTAGCATGCATCTGAAAAATTCTAGATATACGTTCTTTATTTCCGCTTCTTGTATTTAAAACATAGGATCCCGCATCTAATCTACCTGAATATGCTCTAAAGAAACATAATCTACCTACAAATGGATCTGTAGCAATTTTAAAAGCTAAAGCAGTAAAGGGATCTTTTGCGTCAGGTTTTCTTACTACTTCTGCATCTGTATCTGGATTCGTACCAATAATATTATCCTTGTCTAGTGGACTAGGTAACAACTCCATAACAAGATCCAACATAGTTTGAACTCCTTTGTTTTTGAAAGAAGAACCACAAACCATTGGAACTATTTTATTAGCTAAACAAGCTTTTCTTAAAGCAGCTAAAAATTCAGCCTCTGTTATAGTTGAGGGATCTTCAAAATATTTCTCCATGATTTTATCATCAAACTCTGCCACTGCCTCTAACAACTTCTCTCTCCATTCTTTAGCTTCTTCTTCCATATCAGCAGGAATAGGAACAACCTCGTAAGTCATACCTTTGTCGTGTTCATTCCAAACCATTCCTCTAAAGTTAATCAAATCAACAACCCCTTTAAAATTATCTTCAGCTCCAATAGGTAACTGAAGAGGAATTGCATTACCCCCCAACATTTCTCTAACTTGCTTAACAACATTTAAGAAATCAGCTCCCTGTCTGTCCATTTTATTTACAAACCCAATTCTAGTAACGTTGTAATTATCAGCAAGTCTCCAGTTTGTTTCCGACTGAGGCTCAACGCCATCTACAGCAGAAAACAAAAAAACTAAGCCGTCTAAAACCCTTAATGATCTATTTACTTCAACGGTAAAGTCAACGTGTCCTGGAGTATCTATAATATTAATTTTATATTTATTTCCTCTATAATTCCAAAAACATGTAGTAGCTGCAGAAGTGATGGTAATACCTCTTTCTTGTTCTTGAACCATCCAATCCATGGTAGCAGCACCATCATGAACCTCACCGATTTTGTGATTAACACCGGTATAATAAAGAATCCTTTCGGTAGTAGTTGTTTTTCCAGCATCGATATGAGCTGCAATACCTATATTTCTTGTATATTTTAAATCTTGACTCATTCTATATTAGAATTTAAAGTGTGAATAAGCTTTATTAGCTTCAGCCATTTTGTGGGTATCTTCTTTTTTCTTGTATGCAGCGCCTTCTTCTTTTGAAGCAGCAATAATTTCATCTGCTAACTTCTCACTCATGCTTTTTCCATTTCTTTTTCTAGAGTAAAGTATCAACCACTTAATGGCTAATGAGTTTTTTCTGCTTTCGCGAATTTCTTGAGGTATCTGAAAAGTTGCTCCACCTACTCTTCTACTTCTAACCTCAACTTGTGGAGTTATTTTTTCGATGGCTAATTTCCAAATTTCTAACCCTTTTTGGCTGGTTTTCTTTTCAATTAAATCTAATGCATCGTAAAAAGTAGTGTATGCTTTACTCTTTTTACCTTCATACATCAAATTATTTACAAACTTACTTACCATTACATCACCAAACTTAGGATCTGGTAATATTGGTCTTTCTTTTGCTCTTGCTTTTCTCATGAACTAATATATATTATTTTTTATCTTTAGGTCTTTTAGCACCGTATTTTGATCTACTTTGTTTTCTTCCTTCTACACCAGCTGTATCTAATGCGCCCCTTACAATGTGATATCTTACTCCTGGCAAATCTTTCACCCTACCACCTCTTACTAAAACTATAGAGTGTTCTTGTAAATTATGACCTTCACCCGGTATATAAGCAATTACTTCAACACTATTTGTTAATCTAACTTTTGCAACTTTTCTCAAAGCTGAATTTGGCTTCTTAGGTGTAGTAGTATATACTTTTGTACACACGCCTCTTTTCTGTGGACAAGCACTTAAAGCAGCGGATTTACTAGGCTTTATCTTAGTCAACCTTCCTTTTCTTACTAACTGTTGTATAGTTGGCATAATATTTTTACTCTATTTTATAAATTGGCCTGCAAATTTATCGATTTTTTTCTCATTTACAATAGTATATGAAAAAAATTTTTCAGAATTTAACATCCATGTGTTCAATAATATTAATTATTGTTAGTTTTTTACTGCAATTTTGGGCATTTAGACTTATTATTGCTTAACAATTTATTTAGTATATATTTTTAAACATGAGTTTTTTAGATAATTTAAATGATTCACAAAAACAAGCCGTAGAAAAAACGGAAGGACCTATTATGGTTCTTGCAGGTGCTGGGTCTGGAAAAACTAGAGTCTTAACCTACAGAATTGCACACCTAATAGATTCAGGGGTTGATTCCTTTAGAATAATGGCTCTAACTTTTACCAATAAGGCTGCAGGTGAAATGAAACAAAGAATAACTCAAATACTGAAAAATAATGATGCGTATAACATCTGGATGGGAACCTTTCATTCTGTTTTTGCAAAAATATTAAGGTCAGAGAGCGCTAAACTTGGATACCCTCAAAACTTTACAATATACGATACGGATGATTCTATTAATCTAATTAAAAGTATTGTTAAAGAGTACAATTTAGATGATAAACTTTATAAACCATCTTCAGTTTTACACAGAATATCAAGTGCTAAAAACAATTTAATCTCAGTTGAAGAATACTTAAATAATGTGAATATTCAAAGTGATGATATACAAGCTAAAAAACCTTTAATAGGAAAAATATATCAAACGTATCAAAGCAGATGCTTTAGATCAGGAGCAATGGATTTTGATGATTTGTTGTATTTAACAAATGTTCTCTTAAGAGATTTTCCTGAAGTTTTACACAAATATCAGGATAAGTTTCAGTTTTTACTAGTGGATGAGTTTCAAGACACAAATTTTGCTCAGTATAATATTGTGAAAAAAATTGCTGCTAAGTATGAAAATATTTGCGTTGTAGGTGATGATGCTCAAAGTATATATGCATTTAGAGGAGCAAATATTCAGAATATTTTAAATTTTAAAAATGACTTTCCCGATACACAAACTATAAAATTAGAGCAAAATTATCGTTCTACTTCTAATATTGTTAATGCCGCAAACAGTATTATTGCTCATAATAAAAATCAATTTACCAAAAACTCATGGACTGAAAATCCTGAAGGTGAAAAAATAAATGTTTACAAAGCAGCTACTGATAATGAAGAAGGTTTAATTATTGCAAATGACATTTTTAACACCAAATTGAATCTTCAGAAGAATAATAAAGATTTTGCAATATTATATAGAACTAACTCCCAATCAAGAGCTATTGAGGAAGCTCTTAGAAAAAAAAATATCTCCTATAAAATATTTGGCGGATTGTCGTTTTATAAAAGAAAAGAAATTAAAGACATTCTAGCATATTTTAGACTTTGTGTTAATCCTCACGATGAAGAAGCTCTTAAAAGAGTAATAAATTATCCTATTCGAGGGATTGGTAAAACAACTCTGGAGAAAATTATTTTACATGCATCAGAAAATAATACCAGCATATGGAATATTGTAGAAAATGAAATTTTTCTTTCTCAAATAGCATCCGGTTCTTCAAGAATAAAAATTAGCGAATTTGTTATTATGATTAAAAGCTTTCAAGCCATGCTTAAAAATACGGAGGCGTATGAATTAGCAAGTCATATTGCTAAGTCAAGCGGTGTTCTAAAAGATTTGTATGACGACAAAACACCGGAGGGATTAAGTAGATATGAAAATATCATGGAATTGTTAAATGGAATAAAAGAGTTTAATGAAAAAAATAAAAAAGAAAACTCCATAATAGGTCTTCAAGAATATTTAAATGAAATTGAACTCTTAACAGATAATGAGGAGAACGAAAATGACGAAAACAAAGATTATGTGTCTCTAATGACCATTCATTCCGCTAAAGGATTAGAATTTCCGTATGTTTATATTGTAGGACTTGAAGAAAACCTATTTCCATCTCAAATGGCCATTAATTCTAGAGAAGAATTAGAAGAAGAACGAAGATTATTTTATGTGGCTTTAACCAGAGCTGAAAAAAGAGCTACCCTAAGTTTTTCAACTTCAAGGTATCGTTGGGGAAATCAAGTATTTAACGAGCCAAGCCGTTTTATTAATGAAATAAACCCAGAATATCTTGAATTTAAAAACATATTCAATCAAAAATCTGAACAATCAGCTATTATTAAAGATGCCTTAAATAAAAATACAGCTCCCCAAAGAAAGAAACTCAAAAAAATTAACCCCAATGAACAATCTCCTCAAAATACCTCTTATTCAAACTCTGATGAAATAATGGTGGGAGCAAACGTATTACACGAGAGATTTGGTAAAGGAAAAGTTTTACAAATTGAAGGAATGCCAAATAATCAAACTGCGGTTGTTTTTTTTCAAAATAGTGGCCAAAAACAATTACTTTTAAAATATGCAAAGTTAAAAGTAGTTGATTAGTTAACGTACAACTTTATATACTAAGTTTTGTAGTATAATTTTTATGCTTATTTTTGAGTTTGCACAATATTAATTTTTAACTCATACATGGAATACAATTCGCAAAGAACACACCTTAACATCCCAGAATACGGAAGAAATATTCAGAAAATGATTGATTATGCTTGCCAAACTGAAAATCGTGAAGAACGAAATAAAATGGCAAAAGCTATTATAAGAATAATGAGCACCATTAGTCCTCAAAGTAAAGATTTAAGCGATTCTGAGCAGCGATTATGGAATCATCTTTTTCAAATATCTAATTATACATTAGATATTGATTGTCCATTCCCAATTCCTACACAGCAAATTAATACTAAAAAACCGGAGCGAATTCAATACCCATCTAAAGCTATTAAATATAAACATTACGGACATACTGTTGAAAATTTAATTAAAGCAGCCATATTGATGAGCGATGGTGAAGAAAAAAATGCGCTCATTGAAAGAATTGCTAACTTAATGAAAAAGTTTTATTTAAACTGGAACAGGGACTCGGTAAATGATAAACTTATTATGGATCATTTACAAGAGTTATCTCAAGGTAAATTGCAGGTTAGAGATGATTTCTCTTTAGAACATACTCAAGATATTTTAGCCCGAAATATTTCTAAGAAGAAGAAAAAAATGAATGGTAAATTTTCTCATCCGTCTAATAAATTTAGAAAAAAATAAATACATTTAAAGTATGGCGAAGTTTTTAGTTGAAGGCGGAAAAAAGTTAAAAGGTGAATTAATTCCTCAAGGAGCCAAAAACGAAGCATTACAAGTTTTATGCGCTATTTTATTAACCAGCGAAGAGGTGGAAATATCAAATGTTCCTGATATAAGAGATGTAAATAAACTTATAGAGCTATTACAAGACCTTGGTGTTAAAATTCAAAAAATAAATTCTAACACATATATTTTTAAGGCCGATAATATTCAATTAAATTACCTCTTTTCTGATCAATATAAAAAATCAGCTGCTCAGCTTCGTGGTTCTGTTATGTTGGTTGGACCACTTTTGGCAAGATTTGGAAAAGGAATAATACCTAAACCTGGGGGTGATAAAATTGGAAGAAGACGTTTAGATACACACTTTATTGGTTTTGAAAATTTAGGAGCCGAATTTAAATATGATGCAGATAACGGTGTGTATGAAGTTACGGCCAATACCTTAAAAGGTAAATACATGCTTTTAGAGGAAGCCTCTGTAACCGGAACTGCAAATATTATTATGGCTGCTGTAATGGCTGAGGGTAAAACAACTATATTTAATGCGGCTTGCGAACCATACGTTCAGCAATTGTGCAAAATGTTAAATAGTATGGGGGCTCAAATTTCGGGTGTAGGCTCAAATTTATTAAATATTGAGGGAGTTAAATCTTTAAAGGGTTGTAAACATAAAATATTGCCCGATATGATAGAGATTGGAAGTTTTATTGGTCTAGCTGCTATGACCCAATCTGAAATTACCATAAAAAATGTTTCTTATCCAGATTTAGGCATTATACCCAATGTTTTTCAAAAACTTGGCATTAATATTGATGTAAAGAATGATGATATTCACGTTCCTTCTCAAGATGTTTATGAAATTGATAACTTTATTGATGGTTCAATACTAACTATTTCTGATGCAATTTGGCCTGGATTTACACCAGATTTATTAAGTATTGTTTTGGTAGTTGCAACTCAAGCCAGAGGGAGTGTTCTTATTCATCAAAAAATGTTCGAAAGCCGATTATTTTTTGTAGATAAGCTTATTGATATGGGTGCTCAAATTATTCTTTGTGACCCACACCGAGCAACAATTATTGGATTAGAACGAAAACAACCTCTTAAAGCTATTGAAATGACTTCTCCCGATATAAGAGCAGGCGTGTCATTATTAATAGCTGCCATGTCCGCTAAAGGGACCAGTATCATTCATAATATAGAACAAATTGATCGGGGATATCAAAATATTGAAAAAAGATTAAATGCCATTGGCGCAAACATTATTAGAACTGAATAAATATGAAAAAATTACTTGTACAATTAACTTGGGCTTCAACATTTGTTTTATCATCTGTATTTGCATTTACACAAAATAACGAAAACACTAAACCAAGCGTAGGAATTGAGATTGGAAATATCGCTCCTGAAATAATATTGCCTAATCCTGATGGAAAAGAAATTCCACTAAGCTCTTTAAAAGGGAAAATTGTACTTATTGACTTTTGGGCATCTTGGTGTGGACCCTGTAGAAGAGAAAACCCAAATGTGGTATCTGCTTACCAAAAATATTCCACGGCTAAATTTAAAACAGCTAAAGGATTTGAGATATATGGTGTATCATTGGATAATAATTTAGACAATTGGAAAAAAGCAATCGTTTCGGATAACCTAACTTGGAACACGCACGTAAGTGATTTAAAAGGTTGGAATTCTTCTGCAGCAAAAGTTTACGGCATCAGATCTATTCCAAGTAATTTACTCATTGATGAAAACGGAGTTATCATCGCTAAAAATTTACGAGGTGCTCAATTACATATGGCATTGGATAACTTAGTAAAAGAATTTAAAAAGTAGACATTTTGACGTATATTTTTCTGAATTTATGGCAAAATAATCATTTCATGTCATAATTTATCTGTTGGCAAGAGATTTGATAATACGCAACTAAAGTTAAAAGTTTGATTTATGAGTGATACAACTAACGAAACCATTACATCCGAAGAAAATACTACCGAAAACTTTCAAGTAAACACAACACAAGAGACCATTGAAAATACTAACCAAAATTCTTTGGATTATAAAGAAAAGTATGAAGAAATTAATGACCGATATTTGAGATTATATTCTGAGTTTGATAATTTTAGAAAGAGAAATGCAAAAGAAAGACTTGAGTTAATATCCACGGCAAGTGAAGATGTAATAAAAAATATTTTACCGGTATTGGATGACATGGAACGTGCTATTCAAGCAAACAAAAACATTGATGATATTGATGCGATTAAGCAAGGTATTGAACTATTATGTAACAAACTAAAAAATACTCTACATCAAAAAGGACTAAAAGAGATGACTACTGATGATCATATTTTTAATGCCGATTTACATGAAGCTATAACCAAAATTCCGGCTCCCTCCGATGATTTAAAAGGAAAAATTGTAGATGTAATTGAAAAAGGTTATTATTTAAACGATAAAATAATTCGTTTTGCAAAAGTTGTAGTAGGAGAATAATATTTATTAAACATGTCAAAAAGAGATTACTACGAAGTATTAGGTGTATCAAAAAACGCTACAGAAGCCGAAATTAAAAAAGCCTACCGACAATTAGCAATAAAATACCATCCCGATAAAAACCCAGATGATAAGCAAGCTGAAGAAAAATTTAAAGAAGCTGCTGAAGCATATGAAGTGTTAAGTAGTGCGGATAAGCGAAAAGCGTATGATCAGTATGGTCACGCTGGTGTAGGTGGCGCTGGAGGATTTGGTGGAGGTGGTATGAATATGGAAGATATTTTTGAACACTTCGGAGATATTTTTGGAGGAGCATTTGGATTTGGTGGATCCGGAGGAAATGGCGGTTCAAGAAGACGTGCAAATAGAGGCTCTAACATACGTGTTAAAGTAAAATTATCCTTAGATGAAATTGCTACCGGAGTAACTAAAAAACTAAAGGTTAATAAATATGTACAATGTAACACTTGCTCCGGAACAGGAGCACAGGGAGGTGGCTTTACTAACTGTAATACTTGTGGAGGGAGAGGAAGTGTAACTAGAGTTACACAAACAATTCTTGGGGCTATGCAAACTACCTCTACTTGTGGAACATGTAATGGAGAGGGTAAAATTATTCAAAATAAGTGTAAAACGTGTTTTGGAGATGGTGTAACTAGAGATGAAGAAACTATTGAAATAAAAATACCGGCAGGAGTTGCAGAGGGAATGCAATTAAATGTGCAAGGCAAAGGAAATGCTGGAGCTCGCAATGGTATTCCTGGAGATTTATTGGTGCAAATTGAAGAAACTCCACATGAAACATTAAGTAGAGACGGAGAAAATTTATACTACGATTTATATATCAATTTTGTAGATGCTGTATTAGGTGCTGGCACAGAAATCCCTACCTTGGGTGGTAAAGTTAAAATTAAAATTGACCCAGGAACCCAGGCTGGTAAAATCCTTCGGTTAAAAGGAAAAGGATTGCCTAATGTAAACGGATATGGTCAAGGAGACTTGTTAATAACCGTAAATATTTGGACTCCTCAAAATATATCTAAGGAAGAAAAAGAAATGTTAGAAAAACTTAAAATATCTCCAAACTTTAACCCCGACCCCAATAAAAAGGAAAAAAGCTTTTTTAGTAAAATGAAAGAGTATTTTAGCTAAATTAGAAATACCCTACCCTAGTGGGTCTTTACGATTTTTATAGTTTCTGTTATTTGATCTGAATAAATCTTTAAAAAATATAAACCCGAATTTTTATTGCTCATATTTAACCGATAATTATTTTCAGTTGATTGAAATTTTTCAATAAGCTTAAAGTCTGATGAATAAAGCTCTGCATTAAAATCTAGATCCTTTAAATTTTTAATGCTAACAAAATCACCAGAAACTGGATTGGGATATACGGAGAAATTATGTTTAATGTTTTGATGTGTCTTAATGCTATTTGGTTTTTGAATAAATTCAAGGACAAACAATCCATTTTGCATATCTGATGCTAATATATTACCTGAGGGTAAAAAGGGATAAACACCCCAACACCCTTTATAATTAAAATTATACGCTTCAGTAGAAGTTTTATAATAAGCAAATGGAACTGCATTATAGGGATCACTTGCATCAAACACCCAAATTCCATCGTGATAATAACTTACATAAATATATTCGTCTTTAAAAAAGGGGTTATGAGGTATAGATTGACTGTGAAGTCCAGTAGTAAAAGTAGATATAAACTCAATATTTGAAAGGTCAGAAATATCAAATATCTTTAATGGTGAGCCATGATTTTCATCGGCAACAACCAACAACCTCCTGTTTGTGTCGAGCCAACTAGAATGATTATAACCCTTGTATGGATAAAAAGTAATTTGTCCTATAAGTGAGAAATTAGGCACGTCTCTGTAATCATAAATGTGAAGCCCGTTATTGCCATCGCTAGAATAAACAGTATCCCGATAAACAAACATATCATGCTCCATATAAGGATATGTATTATCTGCTAATTGAACTGGATATATTGGATTAGAGATATCGTAAATTTGCCCCGTAGAATTCCCTCCGGCTAAATATAATTTTGCATTCAACGTGTCAATAAAAACATTATGAGCTCTTTTTATCATGGTATCTGAGTTGTAAACCAAAGGAGCCGAATCAGGCAAAAAACGTAAATCGATAATTTGCAGAGATGTTAACCCTTGATCACATACTCCATAAAGATAATCTTTGTATACTTTAAAATCTCTGTGAATAATGTTTGTTCCTTGTGATTTGCCGGGTATAAAAGCCACTTGATATGTTAATGAAGGCGTGGTAACATCAATGATATGGGTGCCCATAGTAGAACCTATTATGGCATATTCCTTGCCATTTTTGGCATACCCCCAAACATCGTTATATCGGTTATTATGACCCGCAGAACTTGGTAATGTGGTATCATTCCAATTAAATAACAACCTCATATTTAAACTGTCTTGTGAGTATCCAGAAAAAATAGTCGATAAAAAAAACAACACGTATATTAAACTCTTCATTTGATGCAATTAAATAAAAAGAGATAAAAAATTACAAACTCTTAATTAATTCTCGAATTAAAAATGTCATATTTGGCTCCGACTTTTCGGCTGCTATTTGAACATCTTCGTGGGTAACTTTTACAATTTTTCCGGGTACTCCCAAATCGGTTATAATACTTACGGCAAAGCATGGGATTCTCATATGCCTGGCTGCAATAACTTCGGGAACTGTAGACATACCAACTGTATCTCCACCAATGGCACGAATATATTTATATTCTGCAGGAGTTTCTAAACAAGGTCCGGAAAGACCTACATATACACCTTCTTGTACTTTTATATGATTATTTTGAGCAATTTTTTTGGCTAAATCAATCATAGATTTATCATAAGCATCACTCATATCAGGAAATCTAGTGCCTAATTCATCTATGTTTTTACCAATAAGCGGGTTGGTATGAAACTGATTAATATGGTCTGTAATAATCATAATATCTCCAATCTCAAAACTCGGATTTACACCACCACTGGCATTAGAAACAAATAAACGTTGTATTCCTAAATATTTCATTACCCGAACAGGGAAAACAACTTGTTGCATAGAGTATCCTTCGTAATAATGAAACCTGCCTTGCATTGCTACAACGTTTTTTCCTCCCAATACACCAAAAATAAGTTTACCGGAATGTCCTTCAACTGTAGAAACTGGGAAATTAGGAATTTCCTCATAAGGTATAGAATGTTGAATCTTAATTTCTTTTACTAATCCACCTAAACCGGTACCTAGTATAACTCCTATTTCTGGGTTAAATTTCGTTTTGTCTGATAAGAATTTCGCTGTTGACTTTATTTCTTCTAACATAATCTTGTATTACTTTGTTAAACTCTTCTCCGTCTTTTCCTGCAAAATTAATTTTAATTGGGATATAAAAAACCGGAAGATCTTGTAAAGATACCGAAAGATTTGCAAAAATTAATCGTTTAGAGTCTTTTTCGGTTGTTAAAATAATTTTATTGGTGTGACTTATTTCATGAAATTTTTGCTCAATAAACCGAATATCATCCTCTGTATAATAATAATGATCTGGGTATTTAAGGTGAATAAAATTTTTCACACCATTTTCTTTTAAATAATATTCTAAATCGGTCGATTTCGCAATCCCTGTTATTAAAATAACAGTAGTTTTGTCTTCTGCAATTTTTTGAATGCTTAGTTCTTCATTTTTATTAAATAAGCCTCTCATATTTTGGTATTCAACATAACTAAAAAAAACTTTTTGGTGAGGTAATACGTTTAGTTTGTCTTTTACAGTTCTTTGTTCTAAAGGAGAAATAAACTTAGAGCCCTTAGTAATTATTATTATATCGGCTCTTTTAAATCCTCTACGAGGCTCTCTAAGCGTACCTAATGGAAACAAATAATCGGTAACATATAAATTACTATAATCGGTAAGTAATATAGATAAATCAGGAGAAATTTTTCGGTGCTGAAAAGCATCATCTAAAATAATCACTTTTACCGTTGGATATTGTTGAGTAAGTTTTTCAATTCCTCTTTGTCGTTGTTCATCTACAGCTACCGGTATATTAGGAAATTTATGCTTAAATTGTAAAGGTTCGTCTCCTACATCAATACTGGTATGATCTTCTTGTACCAAAAAAAATCCTTTGGTTTTTCTTCCATACCCCCTACTTAATGTTGCAATTTCAGGATTTTGAATAGAACTATTATGTAATAATTGTATTAGATATTCTACATGTGGACTTTTACCTGTTCCACCAAAACTTAAATTACCAATAGAAATTAATGTTAAGTTTTTATAAGATTTAGATGATAAAATATTAAAATCGTACAATATATTACGTACGCTCAATACTATATCGAGCAAAGCAACAAAGGGTATTGAAAATATAAATTTTAAAAACTTCAACAATCGAAGTTAACCATTTTTAATTTTTTTACAAAAAATTAACAAAATACACTCTAAAAATTCAATGAAAAATATCGAAATATAGGGTATAAAATGAGCAAAAAAAGAATTAAATTATATTTATTACTTATTCTTCTTGTAAAAATGGATATCTATAATCTACAGGGGGAACAAATGTTTCTTTAATGGTTTGAGGAGATACCCAACGAAGCAAGTTTAACATAGAACCTGCCTTATCATTTGTACCGGATGCCCTTGCTCCACCAAAAGGTTGTTGACCAACCACAGCACCTGTTGGTTTATCATTTAAATATAAATTTCCACATGCTTGATGTAATTTTTTTGCTGCTACATCCATTGCATATCTATCCTGCGAAAAAATGGCTCCGGTTAATGCGTAATTTGATGTATTGTTTACAATATCTAACGTCTCTTCATAAGCATTTTCATCATACACATAAATAGTAAGTACGGGCCCAAAAATTTCTTCACACATGGTTTTATAATATGGGTCTTTAGAAAGTAAAACGGTTGGTTCAATAAAATATCCTTCTTCTTTTGAATATTTTCCTCCTGCTAATAATGTGATGTTTTCATTTTTCAACGCTTCATCAATATATCCGGTAATTTTAGTAAACGCACGATCATCAATTACAGCATTAATAAAGTTTCTAAAGTCTTCTGTTGAACCTATTTTAAAAGAGCTAATATCTTCTAATAAATAGTTTTTAACTTCAGGCCAAATATTAGATGGTATATATGCTCTAGATGCAGCAGAACATTTTTGTCCTTGATATTCAAAGGCACCTCTACTTAAAGCTGTTGCTACAGCTTTAGCATGTGCTGATTTATGGGCAATAACAAAATCCTTTCCTCCTGTTTCACCTACAATTCGAGGGTAATATTTATAATTTGATATATTTTGACCTATTAATTTCCAAATATGTTGAAAAACTCCGGTAGATCCTGTAAAATGTATTCCTGCAAATTCGGGGTGATTAAATAATACATTCCCAATTTCAGGCCCATCACCATATATTACATTTATAACCCCATCGGGTAATCCAGCTTCTTTAAATATTTCCATAATAACTTGAGATGAGTATACCTGTGTATCAGCCGGTTTCCATACCACTGTATTTCCCATCATGGCTGCAGAAGAAGGAAGATTACCCGCAATAGCTGTAAAATTAAATGGGGTAAGAGCAAAAACAAAACCCTCTAAAGGCCTGTGCGATAATCTGTTCCAAATTCCGGGAGATGAAATGGGTTGTTGTTGATAAATTTGCGTCATATAAAAAACATTAAAACGCAAAAAGTCAGCAAATTCACATGCTGCATCAATCTCAGCTTGAAATACATTTTTTGATTGACCTAGCATAGTAGCTGCATTTATTTTAGCTCTGTAAGGCCCTGAAATTAATTCTGCGGCTTTTAAAAAGATAGCGGCCCGTTGTTCCCATGAAAAATTTTCCCAATCATTTTTAGCTTTCAAACTAGCTTGAATGGCTAACTCAGCATGAGTAGCATTACCCCAATGAAATTGACCTAAAATATGGTGTTTTTGATGTGGTGGATGTATCTCTTTTTGTTCATGCGTTCTTATCTCTTGCCCATCAATATACATAGGAATATCTACTGTATTAGATTTTAGATGATGTAAGGCTTGTTTTAACTGTATTTTTTCGGGAGACCCTGGTAAATAAGCTTTTACGGGTTCGTTAACAGGTTGTGGAACTTGATATATTGCGTTTGACATATGTACAAATTTAAAATGTAAAAATAAAAATATTAAAAGATAAATAGTTTAATTTATGAATGAATTTAAATATTAAAAAAATTACTTTGACTTTATTAGGTCGAAATAAAAAATAGAATTCAGAATTAATCCACTATTGTTTTGAAATATGTTATACCCATTTATTTCTCTTCCAAATTGTAAAATTTGATTAATATAACCAATCTCAAACTTATATAAATTTTTATGCTTTATCCCTAATAAAAATGATAATCTATTTTGATCGAAAACGTTTGAATGTACATTTTTTCCAAATCCAATAAAAACTTCATCATAAAAACCAACGTATAAAGGATTGTTTTTAATAAAAAAATTTGTAGGAACTTCTACCCGAAACATGTATCTCATTCTATTTAAAAATTGAAACCCGTCTTCTTTTAGAATATTTGGATTACTATATATACCTACAAATCTTTGTTCCATCATAAACCTATGAAAAAACCTCACAATCCCTTCATTGTGAGAAAGTTGAAGCACTTCATATATTCGATGTTCAGAAAAGTTTTTTCCCAATGAATTTATTGGTATTAATCCGTAAGGATAGGTTTCTATAGAAGCATATCCTACTCTTAATAACACATTAGGAGTTATTGAATAGTTTACACCTAGCCTAAGTAAACTTTGTTGCCAGCATGAAATAATTTTATCTCTTCGCCATTGATATTCTGCATGAATACTCATGAACTTATGAAACTTAACGGTATAAAACTGATTGTACCACCCAATAGTTTGATAAGTATTTAACCTAGTATTTTGACCATTTATAATTCCATAGAATCCAATAAAAAAGAAATTCAATAATATTTTAAAGTAAATCTTCATTTATGATCATGAAATAATCACATCAACATCTTTAGGAAATGAATTACCCATCAATTTATTAAAAACATGAATCAGAGTAACAACGTCTTTTTGGCAATAATGTACAATTCGCTCAATATTTTTTTCTTTCCAAAAAACATCATTTACCATACTTCCATCAATATCATCTTTGGGAGTTGGAATGTTAAAAACATGCGCTAATAATTCTAAAGAAGTATAATTTTTATAATCACCAAACTTCCATAAATTCATAGTATCAAGCAATTGAACTTCCCAAGGCTTTTTAAATTGTACATCTAATATTTCGGGAATGGGTATTTGATGTATTCTTGCTCTTCGACAAATGTACGGGAAATCAAACTCTTTGCCATTGTGAGCACATAAATGAGCATCTTTTGTATTAAAATATTGATCAATAAGTCGAAAAAATGAATGAATGATTTCTTGTTCTTCTTCGCCATAAAAAGATTTTATTCGTATTTCCGGAGTTTGATTTCTAAAATTTAAAAACCCGGTAGAAATACAAATAATTTTACCAAATTCAGCGTATATTCCTGCTTTTTGATATATCTGATCAGATGACTCATCATCTTTCTTTAAGAATTGAGATTTTTTATCCCATAATATTTTTTCCTTATCGCTTAGTTTCGAGTAATCTTCTACTTGCGATATAGTTTCAATATCAATAAATAAAATTTTGGAAAGAGTTATTTGATCCATACTTTTATTGTATTAAAATACCTCTAACATCCATTAATGGAATATCGGTAAAATATTCTTTTTGAATAACATCGGCAACAAAAACATATTTTTTATCATATACCTGCTGATTAATATAAAAACTAACCCAAAATTCGTTGCTTAATGTAACTAAATCATCGGTAATCATTTCTACTTTATGATATGTTTTAGGGTTAATTTGTTCAAAAAAATGTCGAAGAATAGATGTTTTAACTCCTTCACCGTTTTTAGTTCCATATCCCTTTGATGCAATTAACACTCCTGTTAAAGGCACTTCTTTTAAGTTAATAATATATACAGACCATTGCCATTGCTCTTCTTCATTTTTTTCTCGAACTACTGCTAAGGCGACATCTTCAACCTTTGGCATATTAATATCTTTCCTCATACTAAATCAAATTCAAATATTTCGCACAAATAATTCAACAAAATTTTTTCTACGCTTGAAACCGTTGTAAAGTTACCAATTTCTTGCTGAATGGACGTGACTTTTTTATCGGTAATCCCACAAGGAATAATATGATTAAAATATGATAAATCGGTATTTACATTAAGTGCTAAACCATGCATAGTAACCCATCTTGAACAACGAACCCCCATAGCACAAATTTTTCGGGCTTTGTGTGGATTATCAGAATCTATCCACACCCCTGTATAGCCCTGATATCGAGTGGCCTTAATATTAAAATGAGACAGTGTTTTAATAACCGCTTCTTCTAAATATCGAAGGTATTTATGCATATCGGTAAAAAATTGTTCCAAGTCAAAAATCGGGTACACTACTAATTGTTCGGGACCGTGGTACGTAATATCTCCTCCACGATTGATAGAAAAAAACTCTACCCCTTTTGCTTTCAATTGCTCATTAGATAATAATAAATTTTCGATAGAGCCACTTTTGCCTAAAGTATATACATGGGGATGCTGACAAAACAATACATGATTTTCGGGAGGCAACGCACGAAGTTTATTTCGAATATCCATTTTTTGTTGTACCGTTTGTTTAAGCAATGTTTCTTGATATTCCCATGCTTTAGCATATGAAATAACTCCTAAATGTTTGTAAGAAACTTCTCGCATGGTAAAAAAGTGTAAAAAATACGCTTACACCTTTGCCAGTTCACTTTTTAAATAATCAATTACTTTAACCTCGGTAACATCAATTTGTTTAATTTCAGAAATATATAAAGAAACCCAGTCTGTTAAATGTATTAAATAATACATTCTTTCAAGCATAGAATCCCCTTTTGAATGTATTTCCAATATTTCAGGAACATATTTTGAAATGATACTTTTATTAATTTCAAACCGTGTGGTATTTCGTTCGAACTCATCTTGAGTTCTTAAAAATATAGGGACAATATTCGTATGCATTTCTGTCCACCCAACTAATTCGTTGTGATTCATTTCGGGTATAACATGATGCCAACATAAATTTTTACTGTTTTCATTAATTTGTTGTCTAAAACGAATAGCAACTCCTTCGTATTGATCTTCAGAATATATTACAACCAATTTATTGGAAATTTTTTGAGCAATTTGCAACGCCTCTTGTTGAATGTTTGCTAGATTTTTGTGTAATAATTCAACTACATTTTGTAATTGCTTTTCAAAATCTAAGTTTATTACACTGAACTTATATAATAGATACATCAATTGAGTAGAAGAATATCCAAAAGCTGATCTGGGAGGAAAGCCAGATGGCATTATTGAATACGGAAAGTGATGTTGTTTTGCAATTTCTAATATCTTTCCTCCGGAAGTTAAACAAGCTACTTTTGCCTTTGCCTGTATCGCTAAATCTAGTGCCTGTAAAGTTTCTTCGGTATTTCCTGAATAAGACGATGCTATAAACAAAGTATCTTCATTGACAAAAGCCGGAATAGTGTATCCTTTATTAATAATAACCGGAATACCCGATGTTGAATTAACCAATTGAGCTACCATAGTACCGCCAATCCCTGAGCCTCCTAAACCTGAAATAACTACATTTTTAGGTTTAAATGTGGTACTCCAAGTTAACGAATTCCCAATTTTAATACTTTCTGTTATATGGTTTGAAAAATCTTGAATTAATTGTTTCATACTACTTTAAATTACTTTGTAAAAAACCAACCGACCTATATATATGTTATGTATATTTAATATCCTTTATTAAATCAGCTTTGCGCCAAATATACAAACATCATCCATTTGAAGTTGATTTTTTTTCCAATTATTAAATACAATCCTTAGTTGTTCACCTTGATCTTTTAAGGGTAAATGTGCGTTTGATAATAATAGTTGCCTAAATGGCTCATAAAAGAATTTTTTATTATTTGGCCCGCCTTTTTGATCTACAAAACCATCGCTAAACATATATATTAAATCATCTTGTTTTAAATCTAAATAATGTTTTTCAAACATCTTATTATTTGCTCCTCGGTTAAAACCAATAGACTGCATATCTCCCTTTAACTCTTGTAGTGTGTTATTTCTGATAACATACAAGGGATTATGTGCTCCCGAAAATTGTATTCTGTTGGTTTTTCTATCCCAAACACATAAAGCAATATCCATTCCGTCTTTGGCTTCCTCATCGGATCCTTTTTGTTTTAATGACTCTATAATTCCAACCTTTAATTCATTTAATATTTCAGCACTATCTTCAACTTTATTTTCAATAACAATTTCATTTAATAGTGAATGACCAATTAAACTCATAAATGCACCCGGAACTCCATGCCCTGTACAATCGGCAACAGCTAAAATAGTGTTGTTAGAATGAGTTGAGTTATGTACCCAATAAAAATCACCGCTAACAATATCTTTAGGTTGATTAAATACAAAATAATCGCGAAGCAATTTTTGCAATGCCTCTTCGGATGGCAATATAGCCTCTTGAATTTTTTTTGCGTAATAAATGCTGGCCATTATGGCTTGGTTTTTCTCTTCAATTTGTTGCTTCTGCAACTCTATGGCTCTATTTTTTTCAGCCAATACCTTATTAGCCTTTTGTTTATCAACCGCATTTTTTAATATGGCAATGGCAATTAAAGCTATTAAGCCCAAACCAATAAAGCTTATGTTTAATTTTTTTTGTTTAGAAGCAATAAGCATTTCATTTTGTTGCATTACATTTTGTTGCTTTTTTATTTTTTGTTCTTGAAGCTCAATTTGCTTCATTTGTCTGGTTAAAATTTCATTTTGATACAATACATTTAATTCTTGCTCCAACATCTTTTTTTCTTTTTCTCGTATTTCTTTATCTTTCATATCCAGTACCCGTATTTTTTCTTTTAATAATGCCTGTTGGTTTTCGTTTTCGGCTAATAAAGATTGAAGCTGTAATTTTTGATTATATACATTCATTTCCTGCTCTCTTAATTCGTACTGGGCTTTTTCAATTTCTTTTTGCTGTTGTTGTTGCAATTTTCTTAAACGCTCTATCTCAGCTCTTTGTTGTTCTGTGTTTTCTTTTTCTGAAATTAATTTTATTTGTAAATTATTATAGTGTTGTTGCCATTCCTCCTGAGTTGTTGAAAGAGCCACTAACTCTTTAGAAACTTTTAAACCGGCTGCATGAATTTTGCTTTCATTAACTTCAAATCGTTGAGTTTGATCTATAAAGATAAAGTTTATCATGGACGAATTAAATGGATATTCCTCGGTAACTAATAAGGTTTTGTTGTTTTGGATGGCCACATATATTTCTTGAATATTAAAATTTGACCTTCTATTCACATATAATAAATGGCATGGTTGAATTTCAGAGATGCTTTTAAAATTTAATATTTTAAAGGGCCTGCCAAAAAAAGTTTTAGTATTGGCAATGTTTTTTAATCCTTCTACCAATGATGTGTCATTTCCTAAAACCCCTATGGAAAATTCTTTGAAATTTTGTGGATTTGGCCATTCAATATACTTGGTAAAGCCATATATAAATAAAGATTTAACTTTATTTTCTTGAGAAAATAAAGTTTGTTTACATATAAAAACAAACAATATATATATGGCAACTTTTTTATTCACCCCTTATTTTGAAAATTATAGTACAAATTTACAAATCTTTAAAAATTAACAGTTCCCTTTGAACGTTATTTTTCTATTTTTGTTCCAATTGTAAACAAGATATGGCTAAAAGTGATTTATTTGATCATCCGGATTACTATTTAATGGATGATTTATTAACAGAAGAACAAAAATTAATTCGAGATACTGCTCGCGCGTGGATAAAAAAAGAAGTTACTCCAATTATTGAAGATTATTATGAGCGGGCCGTTTTTCCAAAACAAATTGTTAAAGGATTGGCAGAAATTGGTGCTTTTGGACCTTATATTCCGCAAGAATACGGTGGAGCAGGATTAGACCAAATATCGTATGGTTTAATTATGCAAGAATTAGAGCGGGCCGATTCAGGTATTCGATCAACTGCCAGTGTACAAAGCTCACTAGTGATGTACCCTATTTGGAAATATGGAACAGAAGAACAACGAAAAAAATACTTACCAAAACTTGCCTCTGGCGAAATGATTGGCTGTTTTGGGTTAACCGAGCCCGATCATGGTTCAAACCCCGGGGGTATGATTACTAATTTTAAAGATGCAGGCGACCACTATGTTTTGAATGGCGCAAAAATGTGGATATCGAATGCCCCATTTGCAGATATTGCCGTAGTTTGGGCAAAAAACGAAGAAGGCAGAATTTGGGGATTAATTGTTGAAAGAGGCATGGAAGGATTTACCACCCCCGAAACACATGGAAAATGGTCATTAAGAGCTTCAGCTACCGGTGAGTTGGTTTTTGATAACGTAAAAGTACCAAAAGAAAATTTATTGCCCAACAAAAGTGGTTTGGGAGCTCCTTTAGGTTGTTTAGATTCTGCTCGATATGGTATTGCATGGGGTGCATTAGGCGCTGCCATGGATTGTTACGACTCTGCCCTAAGATATAGCAAGCAACGTATTCAATTTGATAAACCAATAGCTTCATTTCAGTTAACTCAAAAAAAATTAGCCGAAATGCTTACTGAAATAACCAAAGCACAATTATTAGTATGGCGTTTAGGGGTATTAAAAAATGAAAATAGAGCTACTACCGCTCAAATATCTTTGGCAAAACGCAATAATGTTCATATTGCTATTCAAATTGCCCGTGAAGCACGACAAATTCATGGAGCGATGGGAATTACGAATGAATATTCTATTATGCGACATATGATGAATTTAGAATCGGTTATTACCTACGAAGGAACTCATGATATACACTTATTAATTACTGGTGCTGATATAACAGAAATTCAAGCCTTTAAGGGTTGAATAGTACATAAAATTATCGCACCAGCTCCGGAGCCAAATGAGGTTTTTTACGGGCATCAATAAACAAAGGGCCATTACACCCCCAATGCTTAAAGCTCGTAAAGGAATCCACTCCATATATATCGTAAGCAGGATTTGATCTTGTAAAAGTTACCCATAACCAATTATTCAAATGCTGAGATACAAACTGAGCATCATCACATAAAATCCATAATGGAAAATGTGTATACTCTTCCGTATTTAAATGAGCTTTTACTTCTTGTGTAAATTGTTGTATGCGCTCTTGTTCTAAATGATAATGAGTAAATTCGTTAATAGTAATGGCCAATACTCCGTTTAAAACAAATTCAATGGAATATTTTGGCAGTTTTTGCTGAATTAAGTCAACATCTTGTTTAGTACCTAGCTTTCTTTTCACCTCTCCTGCGGCTGCAATAACTACTTTTGATCCGGTATTTAATCCATCTCCCGAATAATCTAGGGTATCTATGGTGGTTTGAGTATAAAAATGTACATCTCTGGCCCAATCTACTCTGCTTAATACATGCTCAAAGTACGCCTTAATATTATGGGTGTGTATAGTCGGGTCATCAAAATAATTGCTTATCCACACATATTTAGCGAGCGATAATTGGCCTTTTCCCAAAATATGGTTTGCAATGGTTAATATTTCTTGAGGGCGAACTAGCTTTTGATAAGGCGTATAGCGTTCTTTGCCTATTGCTAAAAGCAAGGGGTGAACACCGGCTGCATCAACAGCATTTACCTCAACCAATCCGGGGATTTCTTTTGATAAAGCTTTACCGGCCACTTCATGCACCAAAGCTCCAAATTGCGTATCTTCTTGTGGAGGACGTCCCACCACCGTAAATGGCCAAATGGCATTTTTTTTGGCCAATACTTTATGAATTTTAAGAACCGGAAAATCGTGCGTTAAACTGTAATATCCAAAATGATCTCCAAATGGTCCTTCGGGTTTGTTTTGATTTGGATAAACCTCACCGGTTATCACAAAATCAGCATCGTTGCTAATAACATATCCATCCAATATGGAATACGAAAACCTTTTACCAGCTAATACTCCCGCAAATGTTAATTCTGAAATTCCTTCCGGTAGAGGCATAACAGCTGAAAAGGTATGAGCCGGATGTCCTCCAACAAAAACACTCACTTTCATAGGTTTACCTAAGTTATTCCATTTGGTTTGATGAACCCCTATCCCTCTGTGTAGTTGATAATGTAATCCAATTTCTTTATTTAATTCATATTCATTGCCAGTAAGTTGAATTCGGTACATTCCTAAATTTGCATGCATAATTCCAGGGAACTCAGGATCCTCCGAGTAAACTTGAGGCAGTGTTACAAAAGCACCACCATCCATAGGCCAATGTTTTATTAGTGGTAAATCGGAAATTTTAATTTCTTCAAATGTATGACGTGGAAATTTCGTTTGTTTAGGTAAGGCATGCAAAACATGCGGTAATAATGAAATATATTTAAAGGGATTTTTAAATGCTAATTGCGGATTTGTTTTTAGCTCAACTAATTTTTTAACAGCGGGTAAGGTTTTAGAAAACATTAATTCGCTTCGTTGTAAAGTACCAAAAAGATTCGATACGCAAGCATATCGTGTGCCTTTTACTCGTTCAAAAAAAAGTGCTTTCCCTTGGTTTTGAAACTCCTGCAAATGAATATCAGCAATTTCTAAATTTGGATCAACCTCTTGAGTAATTCTTTTTAACTCATTGTTTTGCTCGAGTATATGTAACACTTTTTGAAGCATGTTGGGTAGATGTTTTTATTTAGTATAACACGCTAAACCTATTTTGGTTGAAATAAATATATACGAATATTTAATAGCTCAGTAATTCTTTGATTGCCATTTGAACTTTTTCGGCATTAGGCAACAAGGCTTGCTCTAGCACCGAATTT
Source organism: uncultured Flavobacteriales bacterium (assembly GCA_964512145.1). Classification (GTDB taxonomy): domain Bacteria; phylum Bacteroidota; class Bacteroidia; order Flavobacteriales_G; family JALEGO01; genus CAYOHR01. The sequence continues at coordinate 7,611 of CAZEIM010000006.1, read as the reverse complement.
AATGGTATGGCCGGTGTATTTTTAGACCCCACTACTTTTACAGGTGCATCTAAGTATTGAAAACAATTTTCTGAAATATTTCCAGCTAAAGCTTGAGCAAATGAATTAGGCACGGCTTCTTCGCTAAGAACTATACATTTACCATGTTTTTTAACGGATTCAAACATCGTTTGTTCATCTAGTGGTACTAGAGTGCGTAAATCAATAATTTCTACATTACCCGGATAATGTATGGACGCATTTTTTGCCCAATATACTCCCATACCGTATGTAATAATAGTAAGAGTTTCTCCTTTTTTAGTTTTTTGTGGATCGGCTTGTTGAACAATTCGGGCTTTTCCAAAAGGCAATACGTAATCTTCGGCCGGTTCTATGGTTTTGGCTTCTTCGGTGCCCGGAATTTTTGACCAATACAACCCTTTATGTTCTAACATAACCACAGGGTTAGGATCGTAATAGGCTGCTTTCATTAATCCTTTTAAATCAGCTCCGGTGGAAGGGTAAGCAATTTTTATTCCTCTAATATTCGACAATACACTTTCTACACTGGATGAATGATATGGCCCCCCACTTCCGTATGCACCAATAGGAACCCTTATTATACAACTTACCGGCCACTTACCATTAGATAAATAATTTGAACGACTAACTTCGGTAAATAGTTGGTTTAATCCCGGCCAAATATAATCGGCAAACTGTACTTCAACAATAGGTTTTAATCCGGCAGCACTCATTCCAACCGTACTGCCAATAATAAACGCTTCTTGTATGGGCGTATTAAACACTCTGTGGTCGCCATATTGCTCTGCAAGGGTTGCTGCCTCTCTAAATACCCCTCCTAACCTTCTGCCAACATCTTGCCCATAAAGTAAACATTCGGGGTGTTTATGCATTAGCTCTCGAATAGCAAATAAAGCGCAATCAACCATAACGGTAGGCTTTTTTCCCGAAGGAGATCGCTCTCCTTTTTCCTCTAGTATAGGGGTTGGCGCAAAAATATGATCTTCTACACTTTCGGCACTTGGCTCTTCGGATAACATCGCCTGATTAAAATCTATTTCTACCTGTTGCTTAGCCTCTTTTTCTATTTTCCATAACATCGTTTCTTGTATTCCAAGCTCTAACAATGTATTTTTTAATTTTTGATAGGGGTCTCTTTTTTTAGCCTCCTCTAAATCGTCTCGATACCACTCTTTACGAACTCCGGATGTATGGTGATTTAACAATGGAACATTTGCATGCACCAAAAATGGCCTTCGTTCTTCTCGAATAATTTCCACGACCGTATGCAAGGTGTGATAACAATCTAAAAAATCTGTACCATCTACTTTTATAGCCTCTAAGCCTTTAAATCCTTGAGCAAACTCATAAGCATCCTGTGCTCTGGTTTCATATGCTTTAGCCGAAATATCCCAGCCATTATCCTGCACCAAAAATAAAATAGGCAATTGTTTTAATGCTGCCATTTGAAATGCCTCTGAAACTTCCCCTTCGGTAACGGAAGCATCACCCAATGAACACAAAACCAAAGGATTATAATTAGATGAATGTGGTATGTTCATGGATTCCTTGTATTTTAAACCCAAGGCAATGCCTGTGCTTGGAATAGCTTGCATACCCGTAGCGCTTGATTGATGGGGTATTTTTGGCTTATCGGCCACCCGTAAACTTGGGTGCGAATAATATGTTCTTCCGCCTGAAAATGGATCGTCTTTTTTAGCCAATAATTGCAACATTAAATCGTAAGGTTTCATACCAATAGAAAGCAAAATACTATCGTCACGGTAATAGGCACTTAAAAAATCGTCCGATTTTAATAATAATCCGGCAGCAATTTGTATAGCCTCGTGCCCCCGAGAGGTAGCATGAACATATTTTGAAGCAATATCCTTTTTTTCTTCGTATAACTCGGCCATAGCCTTAGCAGTACACAATAACTTCCAGGCGTTTAAAAGTGTATCTTGTGAATAATTATTAATAAATTCCTTAATTTTTGTAGAATCAGACTGTATAGTATTCATACATCAAATATAGCTAAGAAGAAAAAAAACTTCAAAGAAAATAACAATTAAAAAGCTGCATTTAAAATGTTATTTTATAAAAAACGAAAACAACAAAATAAAAATTATTCACAAAACAATCTAATTTATGATATGCTTTATTAATTTTGCTTGGTATGTAAAAATTAAGCATTTTTGTTTAAATTTTGTTGCTTCAGATAAATACTCGCATGAAAAAAACTATATCTATCGTTATTGTACCTCTTATTTTTTTAAGCGTATCGGCTTTTGTTTGGATTTCCTCCAATACCCTTAGCTTAGAAGAATTAAAATCGAAAAAACTATACGATTTAAAAGAGGCGGTAAAGGTTGACAATAAACTGGAAGTATACCGAGTAAAAACAAATTTAATTGATTTTATTGAGCTAATTAATTTATTTAAAAACTTGCAATATTTAGAATTATATGGGTTAGATAAAGAAGTTCCGGAAGAAATTTCGCAGTACCCCAACATTCGAGTATTAAATTTATCGAATGATGAAAAATTAGAAAAAATTGATGCAGTAACCGGATTGTATAATTTAGAAGAACTTATTCTTAAAAACTCAAAAGTTAAAAACTTGCCTCCAACCTTCAAAAAACTTAAAAAAATGAAGCGATTAGAGTTGGTTGCCTTAAATGCCTTAAGCGATATACAAGTAATTGAAAATATGGATTCCTTGGAGTATTTAGACGTGAGTTACTCGAGCAACATTTCAAAATATCCAACTACATTAAACTCGATTAAACATATTAAAACCAGTAGTTACGATGTGTTTATTAACCTGTGTAATACCCTAATTCACTCGGGTAATACCAGTAGTTTAGAAAATATAGAAATTGTTTCGGCTACCGATATTACTCAAATGCCCGAAACTGCCGTAAATTTTTCTGCGGTTCGCAAAATAAACCTTTCTAATAATCCTAAACTTCAAAACATCGAAAATTTAGGTTTATTTACTAATTTAGAAATGCTAAACATAACCTTTTGTCCGAACATTAAAAAACTGCCCTTATCTTTTGAAAACTTAAAAAAGCTTAAAGTTTTAAATTTGAGCAATAACACATCATTAAAAGATATTTCGGCCATTGAATCCTTACCATCTTTGCAAATGTTGTTTATACCCGATGCTAACTTATTACAAACGTTGTCGCCCGAAAAACAAAAACAATTCGCTAAAACAGCCATTATATCAAAAGGCAAGAAAAAATCCAGCGAAATAAAATACTATTAATACCCGGTAATAGTACATCAAATACTTTTTCCGGTCGTATTATATATTAATCTTCTTTCGTATTTAAGAAGTTTTTCAGTATTTTTATAATTTTACACAGCACCATACTACTCATGAGTACCCTCATAAAACCTAAACAAGCCTTAAATAAGGCATTCTTAAAACTTAAACCCAACCGAAGTGACATTGAAATGTTTAAGAGTAATTTGTTGGGATTAATAAACCACATCAACGAATCCGAATCGGAGGAGTTTCACAAAAACCTGGTATCCGATTTTTTAAAAAAAACCTATTACGATCAAACGCATTTTATTAATACCAAAGGCCGAAACGATTTAGTGATTCACCATGGGAAAGATGCCAAAAGTACCGTAGGCGTTATTATTGAAGCTAAAAGCCCTACCAACAAAACTGAAATGTTGCGCAAAGAAAACTTAAACACCAAAGCATTTCAAGAATTGGTATTGTATTATTTACGCGAACGCATTACTCATAAAAACCTGGAAATTAAATACTTGGTGGCTACCAATATTTACGAATGGTTTATTTTTGATGCCCAAGTTTTTGATAAAGTTTTTGCCCAAAACAAAACCCTGGTTAAACAATTTACCGATTTTGAAGAGAAGCGTTTAGCCGCCTCCAAAACAGATTTTTTCTATAAAGAAATTGCCGAACCTTTTATTGGTGATCGAAAAAACGACCTTGTATTTACGCATTTCGACTTGCGCGAATATGATGTCATTTTACGTAATAACGACAAAACAGACGACCACCAACTTATTGCCTTATATAAATTACTTTCTCCCGAACATTTATTAAAACTGCCCTTTACGAATGACAGCAATAGTTTAGACAAAGCTTTTTATGCCGAATTGTTACATATTATTGGGTTAACCGAAACCAAAGAGGGCGGTAAAAAACTTATAGGCCGTAAACCCGAAAACCAAAGAAACCGTGCTTCATTGCTCGAAAATGCCATTACCCAACTGGATAGTTTAGATAAAATTTCACGTTTAGATAAACCCAGGCAATTTGGAGATACACCGGCTGAAAGACTTTTTAATATAGGCTTAGAGTTAAGTATTACCTGGATGAACCGAATCTTGTTTTTAAAATTACTCGAAGCTCAGTTAATTACTTACCATAGGTTCGACAGGCTCACTACAGGTAAGGGTGATAAAACCTATTCTTTTCTGAATTTTGAACGGATAAAAGAATACGATGATTTGAATGCTTTATTTTTTCAAGTATTGGCTAAAAAGCCACAAGAACGAAACGAGGATGTAAAAAAACTGTTTCATAAAGTTCCTTATTTAAACAGTTCGCTGTTTGAACCTACCGAGCTGGAACATACTTGCCTGTTTATTAGCCAATTGCAGGATGAAAAAATGTTGCCCATTCACCCGAATACGGTGTTAAAAGACAACCTGGGTAAAAAACGAGTAGGCGAATTAAATACTCTGGAGTATTTGTTTGAGTTTTTGAATGCCTACGATTTTAGCAGCGAAGGTTCCGAAGAAATACAGGAAGACAACAAAACCCTAATTAATGCTTCGGTTTTAGGATTAATATTCGAGAAAATAAATGGCTATAAAGACGGTTCCTTTTTTACGCCCGGCTTTATTACCATGTATATGTGCCGCGAAACCATACGAAGAGCGGTGGTACAAAAGTTTAACGAAGCCGCCCAAAAGTCCCCTCTTGAGAGGGGATTTAGGGGTGTGTTTAATTCCAACACAAGTAGTGTGTCAAATTCCAACACAAGTGAGGGTAATGTGTTTATTTCAAAAGGAGCCGAGAGTGTATCCGAAAGACGAAAAATAATCCCCTATAATCCCAAATTAAAAGAGTTAGCTCGTGAATTGCGCAATAACAGTACCAAATCTGAAATCATCCTTTGGAAGGAACTGAAAGGAAAATTTGAAGGAAAGTATGATTTTCATAGGCAAAAGCCATTAGATAATTATATAGCCGATTTTTTTTGTCACGAACTTCAATTGGTTATTGAAGTAGATGGTGAAACACACCATTGGGAAGAAACCCAAGAAAAAGATTTTAAAAAGGAACTTCGGATGAATGAATTGGGCTTGAATGTTTTACGATTTTCAGATGCTGATATTCTTAAACACCTAAACGATACCTTAGGAATCATAAAAAAATATATTGAAGGATTTGAAAAAGGAAACCTGTCGGCTTTGAAATACGAAGATACTCCCTTAAATCCTTTCACACAAAATGAAGGCATCACTTCTCCCCAAACTCCCCTTTCGAGAGAAGATGGAAACACTCCCTTTCCCGGAGAAAATGGAAATACTCCCCTCTCTAGAGAAGATGGAAATACTCCCCTCTCTAGAGAAGTAGGGAATACTCCCCTTTCGGGAGAAGATGGAAATACTCCCCTCTCGAGAGAAGATGGAAATACTCCCCTCTCGAGAGAAGATGGAAATACTCCCCTCTCGAGAGGGGTTGGGGGTGTGTCTCTTTCTAATGAAACTGAGAGTATATCTACTTCAAGAGGAGACTTTACTTCGGCTAAAAAAAATACAGATGTACAAAACAAGGAGCTTTTTACCTCTTTAGAAGATATTTACGAACAAATAGGTGAAGACAGAATGTTTACTCGCCAACAAGCCAACGCCATCGTAAATAGCATTAAAATATGTGACCCTGCCGTTGGTTCGGGGCATTTTTTGGTTTCCGCTCTCAATGAAATGATTGCCATAAAAAGCGATTTAAAAATATTACAAGATCGGGAAGGCAAGCGTTTAAAGGAATATCAGGTAGAAGTAGTGAATGATGAACTCATTGTGACCGATGAAGAAGGTGAATTATTTGAATACACTCCCCTCTCGAGAGGGGTTGGGGGTGTGTCTGTTTCCAGAGGTGGAGGTGTGTCCGAAAGCCAGCGAGTACAAGAAACGCTCTTTCACGAAAAACAAACCATTATCGAAAACTGTTTGTTTGGGGTAGATATTAACCCCAACTCGGTAAAAATTTGCCGATTGCGTTTGTGGATTGAATTACTAAAAAGTGCTTATTACAAACACCTCCCTAGCCCTCCTCAAGGAGGGAATACTCCCCACGCTAACACTCCCCTCTCAAGAGACGCTAATACTCCCCTCTCGAGAGAAGACGAAAATACTCCCCTCTCGAGAGGGGTTGGGGGTGTGTATAATTTAAACGAAACCGAATATATCAATGAACTAGAAACCCTCCCCAACATAGACATCAACATAAAATGCGGGAACTCATTAATTAGTCGTTTTGCCCTGGATTCCGATTTAAAACAGGCTTTAAAGAAAAGCCAATGGAACATTGATAGTTATAAATTAGCTGTACAAACCTACCGCAATGCAGAAAGCAAAGAGCAAAAGCGCGAAATGGAGCAATTAATTGCTACCATTAAAAGCGATTTTAGAAGTGAGATCAATAAAAACGATAAAGATGTATTAAAACTGCATAAATTAAGCGGTGAATTGGTGAATTTAACCACCCAAACCACCTTGTTTGATAAGAGTAAAAAGGAAAAAGAAGAATTTGACAAAAAGGTTAAAAAACTTACCGAGGACATTCAAAAGCAAGAAGCCCTCATTGAAGAAATAAAAAACAACAAAATTTACGAAAATGCCTTTGAATGGCGATTCGAATTTCCAGAGGTACTGAATGATGAAGGCGATTTTGTGGGCTTTGATGTGGTAATTGGGAATCCGCCTTATATGAGAGTGCAAGAAATACAAGCATCACAACCAACACAAAAATTATATTATGAAAATAAATATCAAAACGCAAAAGCCTCCTATGATATAGCAAATATCTTTTTTGAATTAGCTGTAAACATTTCAAGTGTTAAGAGCAATAACGCATATATCTTTCCTCATAAATTTTTTAATGCAGCAAGTTCTGAAGTATTCAGAAACTATTTAAAACAAGGCCAATATATTGACGAAATCGCACACTTTGGAGCGAATATGATTTTTGAAGATGCTGATACATATACCTGTGTAGCCCAGTTCAACAAAAAATCAAGTCAAGGATTTTATTTTCAACGTTTCCCTTTTAAATCAGATTTCAAAAATCTGATGCTTGATAAAAGCAAATACACATTTATCACCTATGAAATGATAGATAAGGCCTCTAAGCTTTACGGAAGCAATCAATGGGTTTTGTTTGATGATAAAATTGGCTTTGATGTTTTCGAAAAGATTTATTCAAATTCAAAGCTCTTTTCTGATGTATTTGAAGGAATATTTGTTGGCTTACAGACAAGCAGAGATGATTTGTATGTTTTAGAGTGTCTTGATAAAGATGAATTCATCTTAAAAGTTCCGATAAGTGGT
>CAZEIM010000005.1:77459-83526 GCA_964512145.1 uncultured Flavobacteriales bacterium | reverse complement strand
AAACTTATAGTACATAGTAAAAACATGTTTTTTAAAAAAAATTAATCACAGTACTCAAAAAATAAAAAATACGTATTTTTCACAAAAAAAATTACTGTGCGCATTTTAGTTGTTTTATCTAGAGTTCCTTATCCGCTTGAAAAAGGGGATAAATTACGCGCATATCACCATATAAAGTATTTGCATCAAAAACATGAAGTGATTTTATGTTGTATTGCCGATAAAAACATTTCTAAACATCAAAAACAAAAATTATATGAAGTTTGTACGCATTTATACATTTTAAAGCTTTCGACCTTAAAAATTTTTTTTAATTTAAGTAAAGCTATATTTAGTCTAAAACCTTTTCAGGTTCATTATTTTTATCAGAGTCAAATTCAATACAGTATTGATTCTATTATAGAAAAACACAACCCCAAGCATATTTACTGTCAACTTATTCGTGTTACAGAATATGTAAACAAATACAAGCATATAAAAAAAACATTGGATTATATGGATTGTTTTTCAGTAGGGATGTATCGTAGGTTGAAAATATCTAATCTGTTTATTAAACCTTTAATTTGGCTCGAAGCTAAAAAGCTTCAACATTATGAAACACAAATGTTTTTGCATTATGAGAATAAGCTAATTATTTCAGAGCAAGATAAATTATGTATACATCATCCTCAAAAAAACGATATAAAGGTTTTGCCAAACGGAATTGATCATTCGTATTTTAATTCAGAAAAATTTACGGATATAAAAAAGAAGTATGATATTGTTTTTATTGGAAATATGGGGTATTTTCCAAATATACAAGCTGTTCAATTTTTGGTTAAAAAAATATTTCCTTTATTGATTAAGAGGTATCCTGATATTCAGATATTAATTAGTGGAGCAAATCCTTCCAAGACAATTCAAAATATTAAATCTAAAAACATACATGTTAGTGGTTGGGTAGAAGATATCCGTGTTTCTTATTTGGAAAGTAAAATTTTTGTAGCGCCACTTTTTAGTGGGTCAGGATTACAAAACAAATTACTCGAAGCAATGAGTCTAAAAATTCCATGTATTACAACTTCTCTAGCCAATGGTGCGTTAAAAGCGAAACCGGGTGTAGAAATTGAAATTGCAGATACTGTTGAAGAGTTTCTACTAAAGATAGAATATCTGTTAAATAATTCAACTGCTTATAATAGTATAGCTTCATTAGGCTATACATATGTTTTAAATAATTTTAATTGGGATAAAACAGGGCAGGTTTTAGACGCTATTATTTGTGAATAGATATTCTTAATACATTTTATTCATTAAATAATGATCTAAAATAGTCATGGCAGCCATAGCTTCCACAACACTTACAGCTCGTGGTACTATACAAGGGTCATGCCTTCCTTGGATTTCTATATGTGTTGTATTGCCTTTTACATCTACAGTTTCTTGTTTTTTTTGTATAGAAGATGCCGGTTTAAATGCAACGTCAAAATATATATTTTCACCATTGCTTATGCCTCCTTGAATTCCTCCCGAATTATTTGTTTTGGTTGATATTTTACCTTTATTTACCTCAAAAACATCGTTATATTCCGATCCTGGCCTTTCAATTCCACTAAATCCTAAACCATATTGAAAACCTTTAGCTGCATTAATACTAAGCATAGCTTTAGCTAAATCTGCTTGCAGTTTATCAAAAACAGGAGCTCCTAAGCCAATCGGTACATTTTTAATAATACAGCGAACGATTCCGCCAATTGAATCGCCTAAATTTTTATAATACTCAATGAGTTTTATCATTTTTTCTTCGGCAGTTTTATCCGGGCATCGGACAATAGAACTTTGGATATTTTCTATTGAAATATCATGATCTGTTGAAGCACATTTTACAGAACCAATTTGGTATGTATAGGTTGTAAACGTAATATTGTTTAATTTAAATAAAATTTGTTTAGCTAAACTCCCTCCAATTACTCTGCAAGCTGTTTCACGGGCAGATTGTCTTCCTCCTCCACGATAATCTCTTATTCCATATTTTTGTTGGTAGGTGAAATCAGCATGGGATGGACGATATATGTTTTTTAAATGTTCATAGTCTGAAGACTGTTGATTTTCATTGTAAATAATAAAGCCAATAGGAGTACCGGTAGTTTTACCATTTAATATTCCTGATAAAAACTCAAACTCGTCATTTTCTTTTCTACTTGTAGTAACTTTAGATTGTCCGGGTTTACGTAAATTTAAGTCTGCTTGAATTTTTGAAACATCTATTTCAAATCCTGGAATTACGCCATCAATAATACCACCAATTGCTTTGCCATGTGATTCTCCAAAGGTAGTTACTTTATAAACTTTTCCAAATGTATTTCCTGACATAATGGGACAAATATAAACACTTGAACTTTTAAATATAGTACTATGTTAACATATTATTTTCAATACGTAATATTTTTACTTTTGAACTCCGAAATATACTTTTGTGCATAATTTATTCTTCACTTCATGAAAAAGCTATTTATACTCATATATATATTATCGTTTTTAGTGTTATTTTCTTGCAAGCAAAAAAGCGTGGAAATTGTTGATTTTAAACCATTTGTTAATTATTCAACATCTGGAGATACTTTACAAATGCCCTTGTATTTAAATTATTCTATACACCATGGCATAACAATTCCTGAGCCAATAGAAGGGGTAAATACTGAGCCATACTTTAAGTTCTCATTCACCATTAAAAACAATAGTGTAGCATCTAAAGCTTTTTATTATAAAGTATTCTATCAAAATATTTCGTACAAACATGATGAAAAAATTAAAAACGATTCAATGGAGTATTACAATATTTCTGCGAGTGAAAACTTTTATGGCTCATGGGAAGAATTAACCGATACCCTACATCTTACACAGGTAATAAATAACGATAACAAACCTTATATTATTTCAGATTCTTTTAGAATTGTTGGAAACCCAAGGAATGAAGCCGTATACTTTGGTAAGTCTCCTGATAAATATATCATAAAAGACGATGAGATAAAAAAGACTATAGATTTTATTAAGGAAGATAAGGCATGGATGAATTCAATCGCGACTAAAGCAAAAGAAAAAGGTACTTCTGTTTACGATCAATTAATGTTAGATGCTCGGTGGGTAATAGAGCAAAATAATAAAGATGTTTCTCATAATAACCGATGGAAGAGAAATGCAAGAACCGGATTGTATAGATTTATGATTGTTGTTGGGGAATTAGATGACTTCAAAAAATTACCTAACTATGCACTTAATATACAAAAAAAACATCCCGATGGTTATTTTATGGATCCTTTTTATTTTTACAATGAAAAAAGTAATTTAGAGAAAACAAACATTCAAGTAGTAATATCTAACTATTACTTAAACGTATTCGCAAAGTTAAATCCATCTAGAGGGGTTTTTGTGGAGTCTAATGCCATATATAAAAAGAATAATTTTAATATTCTATGCGGAACAAGTGAAAAACTGTATTATGAAGCACATTTTGCTCAGTTATTTCATTACATTTACAGAGACTCAAAAAATGATAACATACCTGTTACGATGGATGTTACAGGTCAAAACTACCATAGAAAACAATACGATGAAAATATTAAACGCTACGACAATAAAAGAATACATGATTATATCCAAGTTACCGATTGCCCATGTGCTACTGTTGGGGTAAATGAAAAAAATAATCTTTATTTAAAAAATCCAGGAAATGTAAAAAATACAAAAAAGGAAAATGTAGGTGTAAAAGGCCGGATAGGATTTACATACGGAAGATTTATAGCTAAAATTAAATTTCCAAAAACATTAAGTAACGATAATGTTTGGAATGGAGTTACAAACGCTTTTTGGCTTTTGTTTCAGAGTGAGAATGAATGGAACTTTAGAACAGATACATTGGCAGGTAAAGGGTATATACCAAAAGACATTGAAGATAAAGGGGTTACTCGTGTAAAATCAACCCATTATTCGGAAATTGATTTTGAAATAGTAAAAACCTCTAAATTTTGGCCTAAAACTTCCTATTCTGTTGATGAGTATAATAAACTTGCCATTGACACACCAGATAATAATAATAATTTAATTATAACCTGTACGAATTGGGATTTGGCTTGTGATGGTCCTAAAAATTTTATTGTAGGAGCTAAGCCTTATAATTTTCAGAATAATACATTTGAGTTGCACAGATGGGATCATTGGTATAAAGCAATTACGTCCAAACATGAAATTTCTCAAAAGGAATTAACTCAAGATTTTTACTATTATGAAATTGAATGGAAACCTAATCAAATTTTATGGAAAATTGGAGCTGATAAAAATAATATGCGTATTATTTCGGCCATGGATACTAGTGTAACTTGCATTCCGAATAATCAGATGATTCCTATTGTTTCTCAAGAGTTTCATTATTCTGAATGGTGGCCAACAGCACCATTTATTCAAAGAAATATCCCCTTTCCTGCAAACGACATTGTTGGTGAAGTGGAAGAAATTATGGTGTATTAATTTTTTTCGACTTTTATTTAAAAATAGGATATAAAATAACTCGTATTGTTTTTTACCTTTGTTTACTATGATTTCTTTAAGTGAACGAATATTAAATATGAATGAACCTGAGACTCTTGCTATGTCAAGATTAGCCAGGGAACTTCAGGCAAAGGGTAAAAATGTAATTAACTTAAGTTTAGGAGAGCCCGATTTTAATACCCCTGATTTTATTAAAGAAGCGGCTATTCAAGCTATTTATGATAATTATAGTAAATATCCTCCGGTAGCCGGCTATTTAGATGTTCGAGAGGCTATTTGTGAAAAATTCTACAGAGATAATCAATTACAATTTACTCCCGAAAATATTGTTATTTCTACTGGAGCCAAGCAGTCTATTGCAAATGTGTGTTTAAGTATTTTAAATCCAGGAGATGAGGTGATATTACCAGCCCCATATTGGGTTACATATCGCGAAATCGTTAAATTATGTGGGGCAGTTCCTGTTGTTATTCAAGCTACAGCTGAACAAAATTTTAAAATTTCCCATATTCAATTACAAGAAAAAATAACTCCAAAAACAAAATTAATATTATATAGCTCACCCTCAAATCCAACAGGTGCTGTATATTCAAAAGACGAATTGAATAAAATCGCTTCAGTAATTATTAAACATCCAAATATTCTAGTTATTTCAGATGAGATTTACGAACATATTCAGTTTTCTGAAAAACATGTTTCTATAGCAAGTATTTCTGGAATGAAAGAAAAGACTATTGTTGTAAATGGGGTTTCAAAAGCTTTTGCCATGACAGGTTGGAGAATAGGTTACATAGCAGCCCCAAAGTACATAGCAGATGCTTGTAGCAATATTCAGGGGCAATTTACTTCTGGAGCAAACACAATAGCTCAAAAGGCAACTAAAACAGCTGTTTTAGCTGATCCAATAAAAATTAAACCTATGATTGAAGCGTTTAGAGAGCGCAGAAATTTTATTATTCAATCACTTCAAAAATTACCTAATATTTATACTCCAATACCCGATGGGGCTTTTTATGTTTTTCCGGATATTTCAAAATATTTAGGCTCAAAATATTCAGATACTAACATCCTAACCTCGAAAGATTTAAGTATGTTTTTATTACATGATGCATTAGTTTCTACAGTTCCTGGTGAGGCATTTGAAGCCCCTAATAATATTAGAATATCATATGCTGCAAATATTCAGGATATTGAAACTGCCATTCAAAGAATTAGTGTGTCATTACAAAAATTAACGTTTTGAATTATCAAAAAATTGCGGATACCATCTCATTATTTAAAAACAAAAGTGTTTTAGTAATTGGTGATATTATGCTTGATAGATATGTTTATGGAAGTGTTGAACGTATATCCCCTGAAGCTCCTGTTCCAATACTTAATGTTCAGCATGTTAAAGATTGCCTTGGAGGATCTGCTAACGTTGCCTTAAATATACATTCATTTCGGGCAAAAACTTATTTGGCTGGTATTGTTGGGGAAGATGAATATGGTAACAGGATAGTGGACTTATTAACACATCATGGTATCAATACTCAAGCAATTG
>CAZEIM010000005.1:27941-77416 GCA_964512145.1 uncultured Flavobacteriales bacterium | reverse complement strand
CGACCGTAAAAACACGGGTAGTATCTGGAGTACAACAGATGTTGAGAATTGATGAAGAAGATGTTTCGGAAATTAGTCAAATAACCTCTGAAATACTCCTGTTAAAAATTAAAGACGTTATAGATCAAATTAAACCTGATGCAATAATTTTTGAAGATTACAATAAGGGCTGTTTAACATCCACTGTTATAAAATATGTTTTAGATTTAGCAAAAAATAGTCATATATTTATTTCGGTAGATCCTAAAAAGAAAAACTTTTTTGCGTATGAGGGTGTTGATATGTTTAAGCCAAATTTAAAAGAATTAAAAGAAGGTTTTGGTTTAGAAACTATTATAGTTGGAACGGATTTTTTAAATAAAATTTGCAGTGATTTAATGGTTAAAATGGATGTTAAGAATATTTTGTTAACATTATCCAGTAAAGGCGCATTTTATAAAAATAATCGACAGTATGGGTTATTGGATGCATTTAATAGATCTATATCGGATGTTTCGGGAGCAGGCGATACGGTAATTTCAGTTGCAACATTAGGCATGGTTAGTGGTTTAAGTTTAGAAGAAGCTACATGGCTTGGAAATTTGGCAGGAGGGTTGGTTTGTGAAAAACCAGGTGTAGATACCATTAATACAGATGAATTAATAGAAGAAATGAAAAAATTAAAAATCATTGGGAACAATTATTAAGCCATATAATACAGAAAAATCAAAGAAGGATGAGGTTAGAACTATGTTTAATAATATCTCCTCAAACTATGATTTTTTAAACAGAATACTTTCAGGAAGAGTTGATGTTTATTGGAGGAGCAGAGTTTTAAAAGAATTAAAAAAAGATAAACCTTCTACTATTTTAGATATTGCAACAGGTACTGGTGATTTAGCCATTACCTTATCAAAAATAAATTCTGTTAAGATAACAGGAATTGATATTTCGGAAAAAATGATAGAAATAGGGGTTGAAAAAAAAACAAAAAAAAATCTTCAACATATCATTCATTTAAAGGTAGATGATAGTGAAAATCTTTCTTTTAATGATCATGTTTTTGATGCCGTTACCGTTTCGTTTGGTGTACGAAATTTTATGGACTTAAAAAAAGGTATTCAAGAAATTTTTCGTGTTTTAAAACCCGGGGGTGTTTTTTACGTATTAGAGTTTTCAATACCAAAATCCATGATTGTTCGTTCAATATATATAGCCTATTCAAAATATATGATGCCTTTTATTGGTAAACTTATTTCAAAAGATCCAAAAGCCTACGAATATTTATTCGAGTCTGTTCAGCACTTTCCTTATGGAGAAAAATTTGCTGATATTTTATCTGAAAATGGTTTTCAACATGTTACATATACACCCTTAACATTTGGTATTGCTACTCTATATAAAGGATACAAAAAATGAAAAATTTTTTTGGAATAATATTTTGTTTTATTTTTTTACACTCTGGTTTTACTCAAAGGGATTTGGTTAAAAATTTAGAAAATTTTGATCGAAGAAAAATTCACTTTGGTTTTAGTTTGGGTTTAAACCAAGGAGATTATTTTATACGCCATAATAACCGTATTGAAAAAAATATTTTAGGTATTGAAGTAATACGCCAACCTGGGTTTAATATTAATATGGTTTCTGAATTACATTTTTTAAAGTATTGTGGACTTAGATTTAATCCCGGTTTAAGTTTAACCTCCAGAATGATACAATATCGTATTCTTGAATCAAGTGGACAACCTTCTTTTACATCTAAACAAGTTGAAGCTACGTACATTGAATTTCCTTTACTACTTAAATTTAGATCGGCTAGGGTAAACAATTTTGCTGCATATATGCTTGCTGGAGGACATTTTAATTTAGATTTGGCAAACCAAGAAAAAACAGATAATAAACAAAACAGTGGAGATGAAATTGTTATAAAAACAAAAAGAAATAACTATGGATATACTGTAGGAACAGGCATGGATTTTTTTATGGAATTTTATAAATTTAGTTTAGAGTTTAAATATAACGTAGGATTAAATAATGTTTTTATTCAAGATAATTCGCGTTATTCAAATCCCATCGAAATATTAAAGCCTCGTATGTTTATTATATCTATTTCATTTGAGGGATAATGAATGTTCAGGAGTTTTTGAATCTTTCTGTTTCTGATCAAAGTAATCGTTGTATTGAATTATTAAATCAACACAAGGATGTAAAAATTCATTTTAAAAACTTAGTTGGATCAGGACTTTCTGTAACACTTGTTAATTTGTTTAAAGAAATACAAACCACCTTTGTTTGTATTTTGAACGATTCAGAAGAAGCGGCATATTTTTATACTGATTTAGTAAATATTTTAGGAGAGCAATCGATACTATATTATCCTGCATCTAATAAATATTCTTGGCTAACAGATGAAAAAGATCATGCAAACGACTTAACTCGTTCCGAAACTTTAAATGCTATCAATACTCGAAACACTCCATGTATTGTTGTTACTTATCCTGAAGCTATTTTTGAAAAAGTTATTACACAACAAAATTTACAACAAAATACTTTAGAAATATTAATTCAAAAAGACTATTCGATTGATTTTATCTCTGAATTTTTAGTGGAATTAGGTTTTGAACATGTTGATTTTGTCTATCAACCAGGACAATTCTCTGTTAGAGGGGGAATTGTAGATGTATTTTCTTATGCTGATGAAAACCCATATAGAATTGAATTTTTTGGAGATATGGTTGAGTCTATTAGAAGCTTTAATACTTCTACCCAACTCTCGGTAAAAAAGTTAGCGAAGGTAGTTTTAATTCCAGATATTAATCATAGCGAATGGACAAAATCTAGATGTTCTTTTTTTGAGTTTATTCCTTCGCAAAGTATTTTATATATAAAGGACTCATACTTTATGTATGATATTATTCAGAAAGAATATACTATTAAAAACAGCGCCTCTATTACTTCTAAAGTAAATGTTGAAAATTATTATCAATCACCGGATGAAATTTTACGCACTTGTTTTTCATTTAATGTTTTAGAAAGCTCTAATACCTCTTTATTTCCTAATCGAGAACAATTTGTTTTTAATCAAACGCCACAACCTTTATTTAAAAAGAAGTTTGATCAGTTGATGGAAAACTTCAATGAAAATACTAAAAAGGGCTACAAGAATATTTTGTTTTCTTCCAATGCCAAGCAAATTGAAAGATTATATTCCATATTTGAAAATATTGGAAAAGAAGTGTTTTTTTCATCCATGAATATCTCTTTGCACGAAGGGTATATAGATCATAATACTAAATTAGTATGCTACACCGATCATCAAATTTTTGAAAGATACCATAGGTACACTCTTAAGGAAGGATACCAAAAAGCTCAACAAGTAGTTTCTTTAAAAGATTTAATCAATTTACAAAAAGGGGATTATGTTACCCATATTCAGCATGGGGTAGGGGTTTACGATGGACTTGAAAAAATTAATATTCACGGAAATACTCAAGAGGCAATACGAATTATATATAAAGAAAATGATTTATTGTACGTAAATATACATTCGTTACATAAAATTGCTAAATACACCGGAAAAGAAGGCAAAGCTCCTTCATTAGATAAGTTAGGATCAAAAGCTTGGCAAAGTTTAAAGCAAAACACAAAAAAGAAATTAAAACAAGTAGCATTTGATTTAATTAAGTTATATGCGCAACGAAAAACGGTAAAAGGTTTTGCTTTTTCACCGGATAATTACCTTCAAACAGAGTTAGAATCATCATTTATTTACGAAGACACTCCAGATCAAATAAAAGCTATCCAAGACATAAAACTAGATATGGAAAAACCTTATCCAATGGATAGGTTGGTGTGTGGGGATGTTGGTTTTGGCAAAACGGAAGTAGCTATTCGTGCCGCTTTTAAGGCAGTTTTAGATGGAAAACAAGTAGTTGTTTTGGCACCAACTACCATATTAACTTTACAGCATTATAAAACGTTTAGCAAAAGATTAGAAGATTTTCCATGTACTGTAGATTATCTTAATCGATTTAAATCGGTAAAGCAGCAAAAAGAAACACTAGATAAATTAAAGGAGGGAAAAATTGACATTATTATTGGTACCCATCGCTTAGTTAGTAAAGATGTTGTATTTAAGGATTTAGGGTTGTTAATTATAGATGAGGAGCATAAATTTGGAGTAGGGGTAAAGGATAAGTTAAAAACTATAAAAACCAATGTGGATACTTTAACATTAACAGCTACACCTATCCCCAGGACATTACAATTTTCATTAATGAGTGCCAGAGATTTATCGGTAATTAGTACTCCACCTCCAAATCGTCAGCCTGTACAAACTGAATTGCATACATTTAATGAAGAAGTAATACAAAAAGCTATATATCATGAGGTATCTCGGTCTGGACAAGTGTTTTTTATTCATAACAGAGTAAGTAGTTTGCAAGATATTGCTCAGTTAATAAAAAGATTATGTCCCGAAGTAAGTATTGCTGTTGGTCATGGGCAAATGAACCCTGAAGATTTGGAAGATATTATTTTAAAATTTATGGATGGAGTTTATGACGTATTAATATCTACCACTATTGTTGAATCAGGATTAGATGTTCCCAATGCAAATACTATGATTATTCATGATGCACATATGTTTGGATTAAGTGATTTACATCAAATGAGGGGTAGGGTGGGGAGATCCAATAAAAAGGCTTACTGTTATTTAATAACGCCCCCTCTTTCAGTAATTTCTTCTGATTCCAGAAAACGACTAAAAGTGATCGAGCAGTTTACCGATTTGGGAAGCGGATTTCAAATATCTATGAGGGATTTAGATATACGTGGAGCCGGAGATTTATTGGGAGCTGATCAATCTGGTTTTATTTCTGAAATGGGATATGAAACGTATCAAAAAATATTACATGAAGCCATACAAGAATTGAAAGAAGATGAGTTTAAAGAAGTGTTTAAAGAAGAGTTGGAAAAAAAGACAGATTTTGTGGATGAATGTCAATTAGATACCGATTTAGAACTTTTATTTCCAGATTATTATATTAATAATGTGACAGAACGATTAATGCTTTATAAAGAATTATCAGATATTCATAATGAAGATGATTTAGAGAAATATTCTAATCGACTAGTCGATCGTTTTGGCGCGCTACCAAAACAAGTAAATAATTTATTGGATGGAGTTCGTTTACAATGGTATGCTAAAAAGAGTGGTTTTGAACGAATTACTTTAAAAAATAAGAATTTAGTAGCATATTTTATTTCTAATCCTAATGCCTACTATTACAAATCCCCAGTTTTTCAGGAAGTATTAAAATATATCCAACTTCAGCGTAACATGCAACTAAAACAAAAAGCTGATAAATTATATTTAACAATTTCTAATGTAGCAACCATTCAAAATGCGTTAGATATACTTATAAAAATACATCATAGCACACAAGTTGAGGTTGATGGTATTTAATGATATATTGTTAATTCAACATTAACTTTTGAATAAATCATTTACTACATTAAAATCTTATCTTTTGAATTGTGTGTTTTTTATAGTAATATCTATAATTGATTAGTGTTTAATTACTATTTGTTTTGTTGAAACACCACCATCAGCTGTATACACTTTAATACTGTATATACCATTTACCAGTTGTGAACTTTTTATTTGCACAAGATTTTCTCGGAATGTATTGGTAAATACTTCTTGCCCAACAATATTTATTATAGATACTTTTTCAATAATATCTAACGTATTTAATGAAGAAATATGAATTACTTCGTCAGAAGGATTAGGGTACACTAGTATATTCGAATTATTATATTTTTCGTTAATTCCAACAGCAACTAACGTTACACTGTCTGTTTTACTACATCCATTGGCATCGGTTACTGTAACATAATATACTCCTTTAGATAATCCATTAATGGATTTTGTGGTATCACCTGTTGCCCATTGATAACTATAAGGTTCTTTTCCTCCAGAGGGGTTTGCCGTTATCGTTCCATTATCTCCTCCATTTGGATTACTTTTCGAAAATAAAACATTAAAAATGGCACATGCATTAAAATTTAATCTAATAAGTGGAATATGGTGACTGGCAGTTCTCCAAAGTGTTTGATCGTAAAAGTTTGTTGTATTAAGTACATATCCGCTTGGCGCAAATGTTGCTTCGGTTAGAATATATAAAGAACCAAAAACTACCTCAATTGCAGCCATATAGTCTCCCTTTGTTAAAGCTACAGGGGGTACTCTAAAAGTTTTTAATGTAGCTGAAGAAACGACATCAGTCGATTTTACTTCATAAAAATCATTTTGAGTTACCAAAGTCAATGATCCATCATCTTCAAATCTATAAAATGAAAAATTCAATAATGAGCCAATTGCATCGCTTCCGGTTGGATTATACAAAGAAGCGGAGAAGGAAGACAATACCATGTCTTGTTCAATATTAAAATACATACCAATAGCTCTATCAGTACTATATGTATACACCCACTGTATAGTTTGATTATCTCTTGCCAATGTAGAGTCAGTTATGATTATATTTCTGTTTATGGTGTTGTTAACATTATTATTATCAGTAGAATCTGATAATACCTTATAGGTAAATACTAGGTTTCCTTTATCACAGGTGTTCATAAAGTCAGCAGAAAAAACAGTATCTCTATCAGCACTTGCAACTAATGGATTAGTTACTGTGTCAGAAAAGCAAAATGTTGCTCCTCTTTTTACCTCAAATACAGTTTTCACATTGGGTTGATCGTTTTTTCCATAATTGTAGTTAATAGAGGTAAGGGTTAATGTATCTGAATTAATTAAGTCAATGGGAATTCGTGAATAGTACTCTCTTTTTACAAGATCATACCCATCGATAAATGTTTTTGATATGAGCATGTCATTATGTAAGCCTTCTGAAATTGAAATATCATCAATCATCCATTGATAATACTCGCCTTCAAATACAAAACGCAATTTAACGTTTGCCTGTCCCGATGCCCATGGTGTAATATTTATAAATTCTTTATTAGCCGGGTCATTTTCTTCATTTGGAAAAACTTCATCAGCCCATATTTGTGTCCATGTTAAGCCACTATCGTTACTTATATAAACATATTCACTTGCTTGGAAGTTTCGCATAAAGCTGTGAAAAGACAAAATTAATCCTTTACCTACAGTTGAGCTTAAATCTATAATAGGACTTTCTAAAACTCCGGTATGAGGTGCTGCTGCAGTTCCGGTTCCATTGCCAGTACCACAACTACTAAATCCGGCATCTAAAAAGTTTGAGTCAAAAATCATAAATCCGTTCGATCTTGTTGCAGACTCAATGGGAGTTCCATCTGAGCAACCTCCTTGCCCTCCAACAGTATCATTGGGCGATGTGGATGGGCCTCTGTATTCCCATAATGCAGTTGACGGAGTACCCGAGTTTATCCAATCGGATGGTAATCCTCCACCAAAATCTTCATTCCAAATTACGGTTAATGTAGATGGTACATCCGTTTGGTCAGCTACTGCTATTGTTTCAGTTAAAATGCTTCTAGTAAATGCCGCTTGTTGTTTTGATTCTTTTTGAATATTTTGTTGAGCATTAATATTGCTGTATATTGATAAAGTAATTAGAATATATAAATTTATTTTTTTCATGGTATTTTTTTAAGAATTTCAAAATTAACATTATTTTTATTTCTGTTATTATGATATATCAATTTTTTTGTTTTTTTTTATTTCTTTTTTCTCCTGAAACAGCTCATTATTTAACTGCTTCAGTTGCTCGCTTGGTGTATGTTTTTGTGCCATTCCCAAAAAAAACGAATAATCCGCAAAAACATATGAATTTATTTTTTCCTAATAAAGTAGGCTTAGCAGCTGGATTTGATAAAAATGCAACTATGTTGCACTGGTTGCCAAAATTAGGTTTTGGATTTATTGAAATAGGTACGGTCACTCCATTGCCTCAAGCCGGTAATGAATTGCCACGATTGTTTAGGTTACCCTTAGACCTTGCTATTATTAACCGCATGGGGTTTAATAATGATGGCGTAGATAAAATTGTTGAGAGGCTAAAAAATAGGCCAAAACACATTATTGTTGGAGGCAATATTGGAAAAAATAAAATTACTCCCAATGAATTAGCAGTTAATGATTATTGTATTTGCTTTAATAAATTATTTCCTTATGTAGATTATTTTGTGGTAAATGTTAGCTCTCCAAACACACCAGGTCTTAGAGCTTTACAAGAAAAATCTTCATTAATACATATATTAAGTAGTTTACAAGAACAAGAATTACAAAAAAAACAATCTAAACCTATTTTATTAAAAATAGCCCCCGATTTAAACGAGCAAGAATTAAAAGATATTGTTGAGGTAATTAAACAAACTAAAATTTCCGGAGTAATTGCTACAAATACAACGATTGATAGAACAGGACTTGTTACTGATAATAAGTTACTTCAAAAAATTGGTTTAGGAGGTTTAAGCGGTAAACCCTTGCAAAATAAAAGCACTCATATTATTCGTTTTTTAAGAAAATTATTACCGAAAGAATATGTTATAATTGGTGTAGGAGGTATATTTTCTGTGGCCGATGCCAAGGAAAAATTAGATGCTGGTGCTGATTTGGTTCAGCTATATACTGGTTTAATTTATGAAGGACCAAGTGTTGTTAAAAAAATTGCTTCAAGTATTTGATGAGTTTTAATACATCAAATGTTGTTTCGATTCATTTTTCCAACCCGCTTGGCTTTCGTACTTTACAAAATATATCTTTAATTCAGCTTGACTTTCGTATTTTACAAAGTATATCTTTTTATCGGCTTGACTTTCATATTCGGTAAAGAACCACTTTCCATTATTTTTACCCGCTTGACTTTCATATTTTACTTTATATACCAATAAATCTGCCTGGCTTTCATAGTCCACAACAAATACCTTTATATCGGCTTGACTTTCGTATTTTACAGAGTATATTTTTTGTGAATATGTTTTAAATGAAGAAAATATAAAACAAACGATTACAAACAATTGAAAAATTAGAGTTTTCATGAAGTTATTTTTTAAATTGATAATGTCCAATAATTGTGTAAGAAAATAAGCAATCTTCTATTACTTGACCCGCTCCAATATTATGTGCTATTAAATATCTATTTTGATCGGTTGATTTTTTATTTACAACAATTCCAATGTGTGTAATTCCTCTACCTAAATCCCAACATACAATGTCTCCGGGAGCATAATCTTTAGGGTTTTGAGTAATGGACTTTACAACCCCTTTTCTTTTAAAAAAAGTCATTAAGTTAGGAACTCTACGGTGGTCAATATTTTTGTCGGTAGTTTTTAATCCCCAATGTTTAGGATATACTTGAAAATTGGCTTTCATATCTTCATGTACTTCTTTTTGTAAATCGATGTCCATTTTTCGGTACGCTCTTATAACTACATCTGTACAAACTCCTTTATTTGAAGGAACATCTCCGTTTGGATAAGAAATGGTATAATAGGAACCGTCATACTGTACATGTTGATGAGTTAACCCTTCTGCCGAATTTGCCAATTTTATATAAAAATCTTCTTGTGAAAAAGCAAATGTTGAGTATATACATACTGTACATATTAAAATGAATCTAATTATGTTATAACTCATGAAGTAATACGAGCTATGTTGCTTTGATAAATTTCTTTTGTATCGGAATTGTATACAAATACAACGACTTGAGTATTTTGTAAATTCCAAGTAGTTTCTGGATTTATTTGATATGATACCATAAAGGTATTATCATTCCAAATAACATCATCTCCCCATGTTCCGTTTAGTGTTCTTCTTAATACATAGTTATGCTCGTAATCACTTAATATGTTGGCATTGTCAATTTGCCAGTCTATGATTTTATTTTCAATAATGAATGCTGATACCTTAACCGGTTCTGTTAAAGAGGTTAGTTTATTTAATGTGATTTCAGTTTTTAAAATATTCAAAGAATCGTTGTATAAGTTTAAAAATTGCACTGAATATTTTGGTGTTTCATCTTTTAAAACGTTTATTCGGGTTTCCCATTCATCTTTTCCTACTACAAACTTATTTCCAGAAAACATTCGGTTTACCATACCCGATGGAAATCCTTCCACTAAAAATGTTTCCATATAAGTTTCTCCGTCATTTGTTCTATAATCATTTGTAAATGAATTGTCTGCGCTATTGGATGTAGGTACTGCAAAAATCCCCGCATGAATAGAAACCGCAATTAACTGGTCACTATATGTGTTTAATAATTGATTTAGTTTTTTTGTTCCATCAGGGCAATTAGGACATTTAAAACCAGTAAATTCTTCTAACAACATAATTTTTTTAGAATTTGATTTTTCTGAAAATACTGTATCATACAAAATACTATCAGGCACCTCTATAAGGTCTTTTTTTTCTATGGGTTGTTGTATTTTATCGCATGATTGTAAAGTAAAATACATTGAAATAATCATTAAAATATACTTCATATTAATTAAAATGTGCTGGTAATCGTTAATGTTAATCCATTGGAAGCGGGTACATTTCGGCATACTCCTCCAACGCAAAAAATTCCCGCTCGTTGCCTTCCATAGGTTAAAGAAATTCTCTGAGTATCTTTCATGTAACCACAAGAGGTTATGAAGTAATGTAATCGAAGGCTTTCATCTTTATTTCCATAATTATATTGATCCATTACAGCAAAAAACCAGTGAGGAGCAAAAGTATACTCTACCAAAACAGTACCCCAGTTGCCTTGATCTTGTTTGGTAAATAATCCTTGAACTTCACTTCTGATGTTGTGTTTTGAATTTATTTTATAAGAAAAGTCTATTACACCAACATTAGAGTGAATTAAGCCGTAATTAATTTTTCCTTCTATAACATCTTTATTATACGTTAAATTGGCATAGGTGAAGAGTGTTCTGATTTTTTTACTCCACTTTTTTTGAATTTCTACATTCATATCGGAAAAATACTGTTCTCCGAATGAAAAAAATGATGCTTTATAACCATATCTAGTGCTTTCTAAATCATTAAGCAATGTAGTGTCTAAATTGTATGCAAACGAATAGTTTAAAAGTATTTTGGTACCGTATTTACCTCCTAATGAACTTCCTTTCGGAAAATTATAGGATAGTTCAGTTTGCCCGCCTATTTCACCGTTTAGTTGAACAGCGTATGGATAAAGTGTTGCTAATAAATTATACGTATGTTGTCTGTTAAATGCAGGTATATAATTTATTAATACATCACTTAATATAGCATCTCTTTCTGATCGAAAACTCATATTATCGATTCGTTTAAAATCAGCTGAAAAACCAAATCCTTTGGTAAAATAAGACATTTGAACCACTAGTGCTTCTCCTGGTTTATAAATATAACCGTTATTGGTTGATGGGTCGTTTATTTTATAGGCATATTCTCCGAATACTCTAAATTTGTTATTAAAAATAGAGATTCTTCCGCTTAATGCCGCAACATTTTCAGGTAAATTAAATTGAGAATTTTCATCTGCTTGATATTTACTTACAAAACTTCCGCCCAATGAAATATTAATTTTACCGGAAAGAGAGTCGAAGGTTTCGTTTAAAAACCATTCCCCATCAATTCCCCTAACAATTCCTTCCCCTTTTGTAAAATACTTTCTTTGTTTTCCTACTAAACTTTTTAGTATTAAACCTTTTATAGGATTTACTATTACTTGCACACCATCAAAGGCATTATCATACCCAAGCCCCCTTTCTTCGTAGCTTCTTAATAACACTCCACTTCCAAATTGTTCGTAAAAACTTCCGGCAGTTATTTTAAACATATCTTTTTTAAACGTAGCGAAACGATATGGAATACCTGTTCCATTGTATTGTGGAGAAAAACCTTGCAAGGTGTTTAAGTAGCTTTCAAATCGTAATCCGGCCATAAAATCACCATTGGTATAAATTAAATTAGCAAAGGCATTGTTAGAAAGTCTTT
This sequence comes from uncultured Flavobacteriales bacterium, assembly GCA_964512145.1. Taxonomy (GTDB): domain Bacteria; phylum Bacteroidota; class Bacteroidia; order Flavobacteriales_G; family JALEGO01; genus CAYOHR01. Next base: position 65,460 of record CAZEIM010000005.1, on the reverse strand, counting down.
CTGGAGAAACTGCTGCATTAATTAATGTGTCTTCATTGTAAAATTGAGCATCTATTTGAAAGTTTCCGTGAATCTCTCCTTTATTTAATACGGATTGACTAAACAGAGCATTCGCTTTAATAGCAAAATAAGTTACAATAATATAAATAGAAACTTTATGGATTTGCAATTTCCTTGATTTTGATAAATAATTCATCTTCGTTACCGGGTGCATAAGAATTATGTTGCCAAACAATTGAACCCGAACCATCTATTAAAAATGTATGAGGCACGGTATTTACATTTAAGGCGCGTTTAAAATCACCATTTGGATCTAAATATACTTCATACTCCCATTCTTGAGTATTAACGTACGGAGCAACCTTTTGAGTGTTTCTTGAATCATCAATGGAAATAGCAATAAGTTTTACTCCTGTTTCAGCCTGCCAATCTTCATATACCTCTGCTATGGCATTTAATTCTTTTTTACAGGGTGCACACCAAGTAGCCCAAAAGCTAATTATCATAGGTTTTCCATCGTTGTATAAATCTTTTGTGTTAAAGTTTTCACCAGAAAGTTTTTTTATATCAACTTGAGGAATCGATTGTGAAAAAGAAATCGAAAAAATAAAATTTACACAAAAGAGAATAGTTATTTTTTTTATGATTAATCGAAACATATTTTAGAATATTTTATTACAAAGTTCATTCCAAACATACAAATATATAGAAATGTGATAATTTTTTCTGCACCTTTATATACTAGAACTTATAAAATATTGTTTGTTTCAAGTTATTTTCTTGCATTCAATAATTGAATCCTATACATTTGTCTTTTACGTTTTTTTACATGCTCAATAGAAGACATCTTCGATTAAAAGCTTTACAAGCTCTATATATTTATTTACAATCGGATGATAAAAACCTGCCCAAGGCAGAACAAGAGGTATATCGAAATATTGAAAAAATATTGGATTTATATTTATATTTAATTTCTGTACCTATTGAAATTTTACATCAAGCTCGATTACAAATTGAGAAAAATAAACAAAAAAGGCTCCCTACTCAGGAGGATTTAAATCCAAATTTACGATTTGTTGAAAATAAGGTTTTATGTCAACTAGAATCTAATAAATTGTTACAATCTTTATTGCAGACTAAAAAAATACAATGGATAGGAGATGATGTTGAAATGATTAAAAAACTTTTCAAAATTTTATTGGAGAGTGATTTTTACAAGGAATATATGAGTGCTCCTAAAAACTCATATGTAGATGATAAAAACCTTGTTGTTAATATTTTTACTCAAATTATAGTAGATTCGGAACTATTAAATCATTGGCTTGAGGAAAAAAATATTTTTTGGTACGATGATTTATTGTTTGCTCAAAGTAAACTCTTTCAAGTATTAGAAAGAATTAATCCGAATACACCAGAATCGGAAATTGTTTTTAGTCAAATGTATAAAGATGAAGATGACAGAGAGTTTTTAAAAGACTTGATACGAAAAGCAGTCCAAAATATGGCTGAGTATGAGAAAATTATTAAAGAAAAAGCGGAGAATTGGGATTATGAAAGAATTGCTTTTTTAGATAGAATTATACTTATATTAGGAATTACTGAATTATTGCATATGAATAGTGTGCCGGTTAAGGTAACTTTAAATGAATATATTGATTTAGCAAAAGATTATAGTACGGATAAAAGCCATGTTTTTGTTAATGGAATTTTAGATAAAGTGGTAGATTACCTGAATAAAAAAGGTTTAATTAAAAAAACAGGAAGGGGTTTAATGAGCTAAAAAACTCTCTTAAACCAACGTTTTTTCTTGTTTTATCTCTTTTTTACTATGAGTACTTTCTTTAGGTGTTAAGCCTAGTATTGAAAATAATGCTTTATCTTCATTAAATTCAGGATTTGGTGTTGTTAGCAATGTATCTCCTGCAAAAATAGAATTTGCTCCAGCTAAAAAACAAAGTGCCTGCGCTTCCATCACTCTTCCTTTTCTACCAGCCGACAAACGAACATAAGATTTGGGCATTACAATTCGTGTAGTAGCAATCATTCTTAATAAATCCCAAGTGGGTGTTTCTTGTTGTTGTTCAAGTGGAGTGCCTTCTACAGCTACTAATGTGTTAATGGGAACCGATTCCGGTTGAGGGTTCATGTTTGCTAAAGTATACAACATATTTATTCGATCTTCTACCGATTCTCCCATGCCTATTATACCTCCTGAGCACACGGTTATATTTGTTTTTCGAACATTTTTTATCGTGTTTAATCGATCGTCATACGTTCTAGTAGAAATAATATCTCCATAATATTCTTCTGATGTATCTAAATTGTGATTGTAGGCATATAAACCCGCTTCTTCTAGTTTTTTAGCCTGTTCTTCTGTTAGCATACCTAAGGTACAACATACTTCCATATCCAGTGCATTTATTTCTTTAACCATTTCAAGCACTTTGTCAAAATCTCTGTTGTCACGAACTTCTCTCCAAGCTGCCCCCAAACACATTCTAGAGCTCCCATTTTCTTTGGCATTCTTAGCAGCGTTTACAACTTCTGCTACATCTAACATTTTATGTGCTTTTACGTGTGTTTGATATCTTGCTGCTTGTGGACAATAGCCACAATCCTCCGGACAACCGCCTGTTTTTATCGATAACAAAGAGCTAACTTGTATTTCGTTTGGATTAAAATTTTTGCGGTGCACTGTAGCCGCTTCGTATATCAAATCTAGTAATGGTTTGTTATAAATATCTAGAATTTGTTGTTTAGTAAAAGTTAACATGTAAACTAAATTTTGTACAAAGATGGTAAAAATTAATACATTATGAATAGATAGCTTATTTTTTAAAGTGTATATCTTCTAAATAAGCATCAAATGACATTTCACTGGAAATGATGTATTCTATAAACTCTCTAAAAGCTCCCTCTCCGCCTCTTTTTTGTGTCACGAAATGAACGTGTTTTTTTATATAATCTGGAGCATTACTGGGTGCTCCTGCAATTTTTACTTTCTTTAATAAGGGTAAGTCAATAATGTCATCTCCAATATAGGCTACTTCTGATAAATCAATGTTTAAGGTTTTACATAAATCTTCTGCTGCTTTTAACTTATCTTTAATTCCTTGCAGGGTATAATCAATGTTCAGTTTTTCTGATCTTCTTTTAACGATATGGGTGTTTTCTCCAGTAATAATTCCAGTAATAATATGTAGTTTTTTGCAAAATAAAATTCCAGCACTATCGCTTGTATTAAACTTTTTCCATTCATTTCCGGTTTGGTCGTAATACATTCCCCCATCGGTCCAAACACCATCAATATCGGTTAAAATTAATTTCGGTAGCATATAATTAATTTACTATACAATAGGATTGTATTCCGCTAAATTTATTTCTTTTTACAGAAATATTATTTACACCAAGGCTTTCTTTTATGGCGATAGTTTCGCCCGGAAATTGTGGGTCATTTAATTCATCAAATCCAATAATTGCACCTTTTGTAAGATGAGGTTTAATTAGTTCAAGACATTTTTTGGTTGGCTCATAAATATCAAAATCAAAATATGCGAATGAAATAATTGTTTCGGGATGTGTTTCTAAATATTTTTTCAACGTAATAGATGCATCACCCTTAATTATAACATTTTTATTTATGTGTGAAAGTGGGCACTCACTCTCATGATACATTAATACTTGTTGTAAATAATCCTCATAATTTTCGGATACACTAAACGCTCCTTCATGTATTATTTCATGATTCCCATCTTTTTTACTAATATCCGTAAATCCTTCAAAGGTATCAAATCCAATAATTTTTCTGCTGTAATTATATGGCTCATAGATTCCTCTTAAATTATTTAATGTAACTAAATTTTGTCCCCACCTTACGCCAAATTCCATAATAACTCCATGAATAGGAATTATTTTTTTGTATAGTTCATTGAAAAACAAAATTTTAGACAAGTCTTGTCTTTTTAAAAATAAACCTACGTTGCTTAATATTTCATTTTTTGGAAGAGGGTTAGTGTTATATTTTTTTAAAAAATTTTCTCTCTTTTCTTTTTCTTGCTCGGAGGCAATGGTTTTTGTTTTTATGTTCATTTTTCAATCATATTTGAGTAAATAATTTCATTTGCCGGAATGTTGTTTTTTGCTTTTTTACCAATGACTTGACTTATTTCAGACCATTTAAATCCATCGCCCGGTGAAAGTAAGTGTATGTCTGATTCTGAAATAATTTCGCCTTCTTTAATCGCTCTATTACTAGCAATGGATCTTTCTAGCTTACTTTTTGCTGAATTTACTGAAGGATCTATAAAAATATCTTCTTTTCCGAAAGACATTTCGAGTAATCGAATATCTCTAACCATTCGGTTTAATCCATCAGGACCTAATGATCCTGCCTGATCTGTTCCTTTCATTCTTCGGTCAATGGTGATATGTTTTTCAATAATAGCTGCTCCCATAGCAACAGCTGCTACCGGCACAGATATGCCTATAGTATGATCTGAGTAACCAATGGTGAAATTTGGGTAATTTTTAATGAGATATGGTATAGTATTTAAATTAACATGTTGAGGTTGAGTGGGGTATTCTGAAACACAGTGTAAAATTGAAATATTATCATGATAGTTCATAATAATTTGCAGGGCTTCATCTAATTCCTTTTTACCTGCCATTCCCGTTGAAAGAATGATAGGAATTTTTGTTTCTGCTAATGCAGATAACAATGGATGATTTGTTAAATCTCTACTGGCAACCTTTAGCTTGTCGGGCGTAAATAGTTTTAACATACTTAAGCATCCGGTAGCGCATAGTGTTTCAACAAAATCAAAACCATATGCTTTAGCATGTTTGTAGCATTCAAAATGCTCTTCATCCGATAATTCTAAAAACTCCCGATGTTCGCCATATGTTTTTCCAAATGAGTGCGGAGAATCGTAGGGTTTTGACATTTGTGAGGAAGATAATTCTTCTTTTAAGTCTCTTTTTGTAAGTTTAATAGCATTTATGGGCTTTAATGGTAATCCGAATAAATCTTCTTTTATTGGTTTTGAGGATAATTCTATCATTAATTTTGCTATATCAACAGAACCATTGTGGTTTTGGCCTATTTCACCAATAATGTAGACTGATTTATTTTTCATATTTTAAAATATTTTGCTCCATTACACTCATATATTGCTTATTCTGAAGTAAATGGGTTAATACTTCTTTATATCCAAAGTTAATATTATATTTTTCGTAGAGTTCTTGATATAATTTTTTACAAAGCTCAAAATCTTGCAAATCATCTACTGTTAATCGGATGTTGTGAGCATTAGAAATTTCTTTTGGTGCATCTAGCCAATGGATGGAGAAATTATCTTCAAAAGAATAAATATAATTGGTTACGTGTTCTAAATAAATTTTTTCTGTAGTGTTGGCATATGCTTTTTTTAATGCTTCTAAATGTACAAACTCAGAGAAAAACCCGTAATGTGTTTTAATGGATGGGGTATCATTTACTTTATACGCAATATAATCGTAAGTGCTATTGTTTTGCTCTTGTATAATATTTTTTAGTAACTCTAAATCCAGAAATGGGTTGTCGGCACAAATTCTAATAATTTTTTCAGCATTAAAATGATTAGCGCAATCTATATATCTTTTTAAAACATTCTGTTCATCACCTGAAAAGTATAGGATATCTTCTTTTACAGCTAAATGTATTAATACGTTATTTTCAGGCTGATTAGAAGTAGCTAATACAATATGAATGTTTTTATGTTGAATGGTTTTAATTTTTTTAATGATTATTTCTAAAATTGAAAGGTTGTTGAAAAAAGGTAAAACCATTTTACTAGGCAATCTGGTAGATCCTATTCGTGCCTGAATTATAATAAATACTTCGTTATGACTCAATTTAATTATATTACTTCAAATATATAATAAGTTTTTGGTAAGGTAATACGACTAATATCATCTTATATCTATCCTAAATCCTGCATATATCATTCTTCCAAAAATTGGTCCCCAAACAATACTTGCATCAAAATATTCATTCCAAGGATTAGTAGGATTGATGATAAGTTGTTGCTGAGTAATATTTAATATATTTTCTAAACCAATATAATATTCCCATTTTTCGTTTTTAACTAAGCTAACTTGAGCATTTAGCATGGTAACTTGAGGAGAAAACTCCGGTAAGATAAATTCTGCCGGGCTGGAGTTTGTTTCGGGCATTCTTTTTGGACTGTTATAACTAATGGTTGCATCATATTTCCAGTATATTTTTTTGATTGATTGCTTACTAGCCCATGCTATGTTTAAAAATAATTTATCTCTTGAAATTAACGGAAGTTGATCATTTCCTTTTAAATAGGAAATATTTGTTTGATAGTATCTATAAGCCATTTTACATTCTAAGCTAGGATTTATATTGGCGATTATTTCAGAGGATATACTTAATGCATTTGAACCTTTTGTCGCATACCATAACAATTGAGTGGCCGAAAAATCAATGTCTTTAACAATCATATTGGTGAAATGGGTATAATATATATCGCTTATCCATTGTATTTCGTGTTTGTTTATTTTCTTCGTGTAATGTATACTTCCTCCAATATTCCAACTGATTTCTGGGGTAAATCCATATGCAGCTGTTGTACTTTGAGATAGTATACTCCACTGTCTTGATGATATCAGGTTGGAATAATTTTCGGCAAAGATATTTGCCGTTCTTTGTCCTCTTCCAGCAGAAATTCGTATATCCCAAAAATTATTTAAACTATGTTTTACATGCAACCTAGGTGTATAAAACCATCCAAACAAAGAGTTATAGTCTATTCTTTGTCCAGCAATAATTTGCGAGTTTTCTTTTATAGTCCATGTGTACTCTAAGAATAAGCCCGGAACATGTTCATCTCTTTGAAAATTTGTTAAAGATACAAGTTCATGGTATGAGTCGGACAATACGCTAACACCCATTGTATATTGATGATCGGTGTTTTTGATAATATCCTTAAAAAGTAAATTAGCATATCGTCCAGTTTGCTTTGCTTGGTATATTGTATTTCCAAAAAATGATTCATGCTGAGAAAAAGATTGAGAAAATTGTATTCCAATACTTTTGGATGGACTGTTTTGAAAAACATATCCACTTTTAAAATCTACTTCAAATTGGTTAATATCTATTCCAACTCCATAATTTACATTATTTATTCCTCTATCAAAGCCTATGTTTCCTCCGGTTTTAATGTCTTCGGCATACCGAATATTACCTTTAAATATAAATCCATTTTCAGATTCATACAACCATGAGTTTAATACGTGGTATTGATATCCAATCGGTGAATCTTTAAAACCGTCTTTATTCATATCTTGATCCCAAGGCCTCCCACCGGTATGAACTAACAGGGAAGAGTTTAAATTTTTGGATATCGGAATTTTATGAAAACTATTATATTCCATTCTGCCGTTTTGATTAATGTACCCGTTTAAATGATGTTTAACGTCTGTTTCGGGATTTTTTAATTCAACATTAATTTGCCCGGTCATACTTTCAAATCCATTCGTTACTGAACCCAATCCTTTAGAAAGTTGAATACTTTCAACCCAGGGTCCGGGCATTAAACTTAATCCATATTGTGTGGAAATTCCGCGAACAAATGGCATACAATGTTTTGTAATGGTTAAATACTTTCCTTCTAAACCCAACATTTGTATTTGCCTGTATCCTAACATAGCATCGGTAAAACTAACATCAACAGATGCCGTAGTTTCGAAACTTTCTGATAAATTGCAACAAGCTGCTTTTTTTAATTCTTTTTCGGTAATATGCAATGTTTGTGCGGTTTGATTTTTTAAATACATGGAGCTTTCTTTTATGGCGGTTACCACTACCGTATTTAGTTCTTTTTCCGGAACGAGTAGCATGAACACGAAAGTATCTTTTGGGACAGGAATAACTATGCTATCCATTTCATATCCAATAAATCGGAAGTACAAAACAGATTCATTGGAAGGATAATTAATCATAAATGTTCCGTCTTTTGCCGTGGTAGTTCCTAAGGTGGTATTTTTCCAATATACATTGCAGGAAAATAATGGAATGGAGTCTCCTGCTGAGTTTTTTTCATACACCATTCCTTGTATTTTTTGCCCAAAAATGTTATGGGATGATATTATAAATATCAACGCTGAAATACATGCTCTTTTCATAATTTATTCTTTGTATTTACAACAGTGATGAAGTTTTTCATATGCTTCAGGACTAGCTTCTAAGGAGTCGGTACTATGCCCTACTTCAGCAATAATTTGGTGTATATCTTTGAGGGCTATTTTTTGAGGTTTATAGGTGAGTTTTAAGAGTTTAGTTTCAACATTCCAATCGGCACTTATAACCCCTTTTAATGGTAAAATAGCATTTTCAATTCTATTTTTACACATTTCACAGTTTCCTTCCACTTTAAATGAAACAGTTTCTGTATTAGCTTGAGAAAACGAACAATATATGCCTGTATAAAATAGAAGGCATAAAAAAAATATTTTTTTCATAGGATTGAGTATTAAAGTTTTTTAAAAAAATTATTATTTTATAATGGTATAGAAAACAGATAAATCAATTAAATCAAATAAAGATTTAAGAAATTAATTTTTAAATAAGATGTTCGAGTAACTTGAGAGCTTGAAAAGCAATATATTTAGGAATAGGGAATGTTTCCAAAGAGATATCCGGAGGATACAAGGTGAGATTTTGAGATGCCTTGGGAAAGAATTTGAAATGCAATTCACCCAAATAATAATGAAAGGTTGAAGGAAAGAATTTGAACTTGGAATATGATCTTCAGACACAAAAAGCGCAATGATTTTATCATCGCAACAGCCGGAGGTATAACTGTTTGATTTTTTTTCAACACCACAACAGCTTGAATTGTCTGTGAAGCTTTTAAATTCAATAAATCGATCAGAGCAATAGTGCGCTTTTAAAAATACCCCTGAACTGATACTTATATATAAAAAAGAAAAAACTATGACAAAAACCTTAAACATAAAGTAAATATACGAAAAAAATAAACATAAAGTTGTACGTATAATTCATTCTAAATATTCTGTATTTTTGTCATAAAATAATCTATTGCAATTTAAAATCACTTCTGAATACCATCCTACTGGCGACCAACCAGAGGCTATCGCTCAATTAGTAGAAGGTATTCAAAAAAACATTCAACATCAAACCTTACTTGGGGTAACGGGATCCGGTAAGACGTTCTCCATTGCTAATGTTATTCAACAAGTTAATAAACCAACACTTGTATTGAGCCATAATAAAACCTTAGCGGCTCAACTATATGGAGAGTTTAAGCAGTTTTTTCCACAAAATGCGGTGGAGTATTTTGTGTCGTATTACGATTATTATCAGCCCGAAGCATATATTCCTACATCCGGAGTGTATATTGAAAAAGATTTATCCATTAACGAGGAAATTGAAAAATTAAGATTGAGTACTACATCTACTTTATTATCTGGAAGAAGGGATGTTATTGTAGTTTCATCTGTTTCTTGCATTTATGGTATGGGTAATCCGGATGATTTTGAACACAATATTGTTCAGTTACATAAAGGAGAAAGGGTAAGTAGAAATGCTTTTTTATTAAGACTGGTAGAGGCATTATACTCCAGGACAACTAAAGATTTTAAAAGAGGTACTTTTAGAGTGGTTGGAGAAAATGTAGATATATTTTTAGCATATGCTGATTATGCCATAAGAATAGTATTTTGGGATGAAGAGGTGGAAGAGATATATTCTATTGATCCTATACATGGAAAGAAATTAAATGCTTTTGAAACGATCAAAATTTATCCTGCCAATATTTTTGTTACCACTAAAGAAACACTGCATAAGGCACTATATCAAATAGGGGAGGATATGCAAAAGCAAGTAGATTACTTTAAAGAGACTTCCCGATTTTTAGAAGCAAAACGTTTAGAAGAAAGGGTGAATTACGATTTGGAAATGATGCGTGAGTTGGGATATTGCTCCGGAATTGAAAATTACTCTAGATACTTTGATGGCAGGATGCCAGGGCAAAGACCGTTTTGTTTGCTGGATTATTTTCCGGACGATTACTTAATAGTAATAGACGAAAGTCATGTCACTATTCCTCAAATTAAAGCCATGTATGGTGGCGACAGATCTAGAAAGCAAAATTTGGTAGAGTATGGGTTTCGTTTGCCAGCAGCTTTAGATAACCGCCCTTTACAATTTGAAGAATTTGAAGGCTTAGTTAATCAAATAATATATGTTAGTGCTACTCCTGCCGAATATGAATTAGAAAAGTCTGAAGGGGTTGTGGCAGAACAATTAATTAGACCTACAGGATTGTTGGATCCTCAAATTGAAATTCGTCCTGTATCGAACCAGGTGGATGATTTAATGGAAGAAATTGCTTTACGCAGTGAAAAAAACGAGCGGGTATTGGTAACCACATTAACGAAACGCATGGCAGAAGAATTAACCAAATACATGGTAAAACTTGGTATTAAGTGTCGCTATATTCATTCTGAAGTGGATACTTTGGACAGAGTTGAAATTTTGCGTGATTTACGATTAGGTAAATTTGATGTTTTGGTGGGGATAAATTTGTTGAGGGAAGGACTTGACTTACCTGAGGTTTCATTGGTAGCTATATTAGATGCTGATAAAGAAGGGTTCTTGCGTTCTGATCGCTCACTTACTCAAACAGCCGGAAGAGCAGCCAGAAACGTGAATGGTAAAGTTATCATGTATGCCGATAAGGTCACAGAATCGATGAGAAGAACTATTGAAGAGACCGAAAGAAGAAGAATTAAGCAAATGAATTATAATTTGTTGCATAACATAACTCCCCAGCCTTTACAAAAGAAAACAGAAGATATTTTTAAACAAACCTCGGTAATTGAAGCAAATAAAGAAAAAGAAGGAGGTAAAGTATCCTACTATGTAGAAAAAGAAGAACTAAATATTGCAGCGGATCCTATTGTACAATACATGAGTAAAAAGGATATGGAAAAATTGATTCAAAAAACTGAAAAAGACATGCATAAAGCGGCTAGAGAAATGGATTTTATGGAAGCTGCTCGGCTTAGGGATGAATTGTTTGCCTTAAAAAAATCGCTTGAGAAATTATAAATCACAATTCGTGATCGTATAATTTTGGAGTTTCTTTCTTTTTATCCTCGTAAAAAAAATATTTTATATCCAGTGAAAAGTAATTGCCGGATAAAAGATATGGGATGGTTTGTTTTACTCCATTGTTTTCATAAACTACTTGAGATTCATAGCTTGGAAAAAAATACACATGATATGATCCTCCAAAGTATATATACCCGGATTTTTTTGTTCTGTACTCCATGCCTGTACTCACAATAGCAGAAGGAGTAATCCATTGATTTTTAACGGCTAAGTGGGTGATTTTCTCTGATGAGTTTCCTACATGTGATGGAAAAAAATTAATGCTAACACCACTAGATGCATCAACATATAATGAGGGATTAATTTTAACATATATTAAGGCTTGAATTGGAATTTCATACGAAGAAATAGCGAATGATAAGTTCTCGGTTAAATTATTTGACTTGTCGCTAAAATTAAGTATTTGATTTCGTTTAATAGAGTATAAGCCCGATTCAATACTCCATACATTGGTTAGGGATTTACGTAAAACCATGCCAAATGATATTGAATGTTTACCCTCTACATCCACGTTTAAATTATTTTGTGTTATTTGTATCGGGGTTTTAGTTCTAAAAATAGTATTGGGTATAGTATTTTTTAGGACCAAGCCAATGGTTGTGTTTTTTTCTTGAGCGTTATTATGCAATGGATAAATAAGCAAACAAGCCATAAATATTTTGTGTTTTACTAAAAAACGAACTTGCTTGTTAACGGAATGGTATATTTTAAATATATATCCCATTTATTTATTACTTCCGGGTTTGTTTTTTATTTTTTTATTTTCTTCCATTTCTTTTTTAATGGAATATAGAGTTTTTTCAAGTCCTTCAGAAGGATTAGGTGTGTACGCTTCTCGATAGCATAAATTATGATCTAAGAGGTGAACCGTTGGAACTGAAAGAATGTTTGTTTTATTTAGCCAAGAAAAATCATGATTAAAGTACATCCATTGCATATTTTTATGGACTAGCTTTTTGTTTAAAACATATTTTTCAAAAGTTTCTTCATTTTCGTCTAAGGATATGCATATACAATTAATAACATCTTCGTATTTTTCGCATAAATCTTCTAAGATCATGAGCTCTTTTTGACAGCTTTCAGACCATGACGTGAAAAAGAAAAGTACAAGATTTTTTTTATGGTTTCCCGGTATTTTTTGGTTGAAATTTTTATGCGTTTCGATCATCGAAAAATTTGGAAATTTAGATCCGGTGCTATTTCGAGTTAAATAATTGATAATCTCTGATAGTTCTTTTTGCAATAAAGAATCTGTAGAATTTTTTTTAAAATATTTTAGAACTTCAAGCACCTTTTCGGTTTTAAATATCTTGGTTTCTTTACCCATTGTAAGCGTGTAGGTGAAAATCCACAGGGCATAATTTTTTTCTTTAGGATACGATAGCGATGAATATAATTTTTGCAAGATAAGAGTGTCTGTTGATTCATTAAAATTATTAATCGCATATTGAAACGTGTCTCTGCTGTTTTTAGTTAATTGCTGAAAATATTCAGAATAGAGTGATTTAAAAAAAATAAACGAAGCTGTAGAATGAATTTTCGCCTTCGAATGAAAGTATTGGTGTATTATTTTTCTTCTTTGCAGAGGATGCGTTTGATAGTTTGCATGGGCTATAGAAAAATGGATATAGTCTTGAAGAAAATCATTCTTTTTAGGATTGTATTTTAAGGTTAAAACATCGTAAACGCTATCCCATGGAATATTTAATGTTGAACTCATAATACTTTTATATAATAAAGAATCTATATAAAAAGATATTTCATCTATGGTAGTATTGAGAGAATCTTTTTTTTCATGTAATACAACAATACGCATATTTTTTTTTCGGTAAATAGGCTGGTTCTCTTCGGGATATTCTTCTAATTGAATAGTATACTCATTATGAGGAGCTAGATAAATAAAACCAACGTAGTTTTTTACCTGTATTTGATATAAATCGGTTTCGGTAATGGGCAGGTTATTAAAAGAAAAAACTCCTTTTTCATCCACTAAGGTTGAGTCGATGGGAATATAGGTGTTTAATATTCTGCTGGAGGGTTGTAATACATATATGTATGTATTTTGAATAAAAGGCGAGGAACCAGTTATGGTTGACCCAAACATTGTTTGGGTTAGAAAAAATAATGCAATAAGGTGTTTAAATATACTTAGCATAATTTAATTTTTCCGGTAAAAAGGGAGTTGGGTCTCCGCCATGTTTAATAATATCCCGAATAATGGTTGAGCTAATGGCCGAATGTTCCGGTTCGCAAATAATAAGTACTGTATCAACTTCAGGGTTTAATGCTCGGTTCATTTGTGCGATGGATCGTTCATAGTTAAAATCGGAAGATGTTCTAAGTCCACGAATAATAAAATGAATATTGTTTTGTTTACAGTAGTTGATGGTTAAACCGGAAAAAGAATCAATCTTAACTTTATTTTCATGCGAAAATATTTCTTGAATCATTTTCATTCGATTTTCTAATGTAAACGAAGAATTTTTGGCCGAATTGTTTCCAACGGCAATAATTATTTCATCAAATAATGGTAAGGCTCGGTAAACAATAGCCTCGTGTCCCTTTGTAAAGGGGTCGAATGAACCCGGAAATACGGCTTTTTTCATATAAAATTATAAGGGTGTAAATATACGCATACTTAGTATATCTTGGAAAAAAAATTGCCAGAGCTTGTCTATAAGCGATTTTAATGATGTGTTGTTATGGAGCATATTGTTTGAATCAGGATTTAATTGATTTTTGGATTAGCAGGATGTTTAACAATGCTGTATTTTGGGTTAAAAACCTTTTGGTATTGCAAACTTGTAGAGCCGAAATTGATTAACAGACCTGTGAGAAAATCATTGGCAACCACATAATTTTTGGCTTTTACTAGATAAACTTCTTCCAAATTTACTAAAGCCTTCAACTCAACAACTATCTTATTTTCAACTATAAAGTCTTCCCTTCGTGTTCCTATCTCATTGCCTTCGTAATAAATAAGGTTGTTCAATTTCTCTTCCCAAACCTAAGTTGGCCTTTTTTAATTCTATAGCAAGACAGCGTTGATATATTACTTCTTGAAAACCATTGCCAAGTGTGTTATGCGTCTTCATAGAACAACCAATTTTTTGTATGTTATCTTTTCTTCCTTCATTTTCTTTTTTTCTTTTTATCCTGTTCATCCTCTAATTTTTTCAATTCTGATTCAGACAATTTTTTGGCATTTAGAGAAGTAACTACATTTTTACCTGTTTTAGCTTCCAATTCTTTTCGTGCCACCCTTGCTACATTACCTCCCTGTTTGGCTACTTTCTTGCTTTCTTCAAAATTTTTCGGATTGGTTGCCGCTGATATGTCTTTTGTGGATGCCTCGGCAAGCATATTTAAAATGAGTTCTGTATTGGTCATGTTATCCCGCAGGTTTTCCTTTTTCAAACCTTTCAGGATTTTGTATTCTTTGGTGGTTTTATCGCTCCAAGATTTGGTAATAATATCGGTAAGCGTTGCAAACTGAACCCCTTGTTTCAATCCCCGTTTTTTCCATTCGTCTGTTAATTCTTTTCGTATCTCAATACTTTTTAGTCTTTGGTTAATCCAGTTTTCTGAATAACCAAGTTTCATGTATTGTTCCAATGCCCTGTCAATGCTCAATTCCGGGTCTTGCATTTCATCCAAACGTTCTGCGGCTACCTGCGCCAGCCATTGTTTAAAAGGCTCGGCTTTGGGAGATGGAATGGATTGTATCAGGCGGAATAGTTGTTCGGTATCAGCTACATCCGTCATCCGCATTTTACCATCCATAGCCTGCATTTTCAACCCGTGACAATTCGTCACGGTTTCGTTTCCCTCTGCTTTTAATCTTTGTTTAAGTTTTCTCCAATAAACTGTGGGGTCAACACTTTCGGTTAAAACGGCAATCACATCCACTATTGAGATATACCATTTTTCCTTCTTTTCATCCCAAATAGACCTTACCTGCTTATCCTCAAATACTTTAATTTCATTCTTTCTATCCATGATTTCCTTTTTGTTTTCAAACTGTTACAATTTGTAACGGTTTCATTTTTTAGGTTACGTTATTCGTTTTTTTATCTACCCACAAAAGATCCTAATGTTGGGGGATCTTACATCGTGTATAATTTCATTTATCGATTTTAAATTTATTCAAATGTCAAATTTACTTTTTATTGTCGGTCGTTTTGGTTGTGCGTTGGGACAGACACACGCTACTGCCAAGCTTGGGTTTTGAGCATGGGCTTGTGCAGCTTGGCAATGTGTTTGGCTGTTAAGGGTTGGCATTATATATTTTCTTCTTTTTTGGTTTTCCACCATTGTCTTAGCTCGATAATTTTAGGTTCTCCGATATTAATTATTGCTTTTCCCGACTCTAGTTTATCAAGTTGATTTTTTAATTTCAATTCGCTGTTAACACTTCCAATAAATGGAACTATTCTCTTGAGAGATTTATCTCTAACATCACAACAAATAGGAAACTTGATTTGAGAAGTTAAATCAAAATCACTGTAAATGAAATCTTGAGTTTCTTGAGCAATTAAAATTATAATTATCCCCATTGACCTTAATTCTCTTAACATATCTTCGATTACAGGTCGGGCATTTTTATGTTGCAGAAAATTTTGAGCTTCATCAATAATAATTATGTGTTTCAACTCTTTTATATTATCATTTACAACTGTATCTCCTGATCTTTTAATTTTATCATACATAAATTTAAGTAAATTGAAAGTTACAAATTGTTTGATTTCCTTTGTTACTTCCGATGGCATAGATATGTATGAACTTTGATCAAATATTGAATATGTCTTACTTTCGTCATAGATGCCAGAATTAATCAATTGCTGAATAACACTAGTGGTCGTATCGAATTTTCCTTTATTATTTTCTAACAAACTTTCCATTAACTCAATCAATGTTGGAGATTTTTTGTTATCAAAGTAGTAATCAATAATTTGCCTTACTAAGCTTGCAGATTGTACCTGTCTAATATCTTTAAAAAATGTCCTAAGGTCACTTGCAAATGACTCAATATAGTTTTGATTACTCAAATCATAGTTCTTTAAAGGACTAAAAGGAAAACCTTCGTTGTGATTAACTTTTATAAATTCAGCATTAGTAGAATTTAAAAAGTCATTAAGTTTTTCTTTAGTGTCAGTACCTTTAAAATCAAAAAAGGTAAACTTTAACTCATAATCAGTTTGTTTTGAAATTTGATTTAGAATATCAAAAACGAATTGGGTTTTACCTGATCCAGTAGTTCCTGCAATAGCAAAGTGTCGACTTGTGTATTCTCTCTCATCGTTAATTTTTACTAGAATTCTTTCACCATTTAAATCTAATCCAAAATTTAATTCAATTGGTTTTGAAGAACCACTCATTGAAATTTCATTTTGATTATTTCTAACTTGATTGTTGCCTAAAACAACATTCGTACTTCTTTTCGCTAGACCTCGCTTAACGGGTTCAATTAAAAATGAAATATGATCGCCTTTAGTGATATCCCCTTTTTCCAATTCATTAATCCATAGATCTAAACCATCTCTTAAATGCAATTTGTACAGTTTTATAAAATCATTTTCAGAAAGTTCTTTTTTATAATGTTGATCGAATATTGTTTTATACAAAACATAGTTATCAGTATCATTCACTAAACGACCAAAAATGTTACTTGTTGGGGTGTATTCACGACCATTTTGAGGTAACCCATTTTCGTTGTTGTGAAAGAATTTACCTTTGTTAATACTTAAGGCAAGTGCAATTCTACCTGTAATAGTATCTCTTTTGAAATTATAGATATTTGTAATTCTATCTAAAAGTTCAGTGCTTTCGTTGTCTATTTTGAATCTAATCATTGCTTATTGTATTAAAATATCCACTTTTTAAATTTGTATTTACTCCGTCATTGAATAATAAATACGATTTTGAAATGTTTCCTGAAATCTCTTTGAATCTTTTTGGTGTTATCTCACTATTTGTAGAGAATAAAACAACCTGTTCAGAAAGTGCTGGATAATATTTTTTAGTAATACTATCTCTGTGTTCCTCGTCAAGTCTTCCTAAAGGTGTGTCAATAAAAATTGGAAGACTTTTAATTGATTCCTTTAAAATAGCTTTTATCAAACAAGAGATATAAATTTGCTTCTCACCAGATGAAAGGCTTTCTTTTCTAATCTCAATGTCATCTTGGTCAAAAAGTGTGATTTTCATTCCTTGTCCAGAGGCAAGTATAGTAACCTTTACATCTTCAATAAATTTAGTTTGATTAGGTTCGCTATTCAGTTTGTGCATAAGGATTTTGAGTTCAGAAAGAATTGTTTCTTCTAAGCTATCTTTATGCTTATTCTTTTGTTCATCTAGGAACTGATGTAAAACATCAATATATTGATTACTCTTTTGAATCTTTAACTTGTTTTGCTCGTTAATATCAACTTTCTTTACTAAAGTAACTAATTGTTGATTGAGTCTTACTATATCACTTCTCAGCTTTGTGATTTGTTGATTATTCTCGCCAATTTGCCTGTTTTTTTCTGTAATATTATAATCTGCTGTTTCTTTTTTTGACGAATACTCAAGAATTAATTCGTCTTCAAGATCTGCATCAACTTTACTTAGAGTTTTATTTAAATCTGATAGTTTTACTTTTATCTCGTTAAATTCTTCAATTGTAGTTTTAAATAAATCTTTGGATTGTGTATTAACCAAGTTGATTGCATCTGCTATTAGCTTCTTTTCAGAATTATTAAGATCGTGTTCAAATTCAAGTTCTGTGTATTCGCCATTCTCTTTAAATAATTGTGATCCTAATGTTTGTGCCTTTTCATAGTAAAACATTTTATCCTTTAAAGACATTGTTGAATTCTCTGGTTCAGGAGGTTTATTGAAAAGAAGTTCAATAAAGTTTTCAATTTTATCCGAGTTCTCCTTGGATGAGTTTTGTGAAAGTTCATTTTTTTCTTGAATTTCCAAATGTTCTTTTACTTCTTCTAGTTTTCCTGTGAGAATAGCAAGCGGTATAATTTCACTCAATTCGTTAAATCGTTCATTAAGCTCAACCTCTTTAGCCTTTAACTTGTCGATTTCAATTATAATAGCGTTTCTATCAAAAGTTGAGTTGCCTTTTTTACTATGTTTTAAAATCACATCATCGTATTCTCTAATATCTTTCTTTAAGTCATCAATTTTCTTTAGACTTTCAGCATTTTCTTCTTCAAGTTTATTTATTTGATCCTCTGATATTTCGATAGCTTTTTCATTATTAATTATTTGTTCTTGAAGGTTTTTTGATGCTCCTTCTTTTTTCAAACTATTGATGTAAAATTCAATGTCCTCAATTAAAGTTTCATATGTATCCAAACCAAGAATTTTTCCAAGAGCATCATTAATAAAACTGCCTTCATCTTTAATTGACAAATTTGCTATTTCTGCAATCTTTTCGGCATCAAAAAACACAAATTTTGCTGCGTCAATTGGAATGATATAATCATTAATAAAATTTACTTTGTCACTTTCATCATCAAATATTTCAAGGTTTGAGGTCACGTCAGTGATTGAAAGTGTTTCATTCATTGATGCCACATCAAAAGTTCTTTTTATAACTATGGAATTTGTATTTGAATTAAGTACTCTTAATTCTGGTAATTCAATATCTGAAATTGTAATACTTACGAAAAACTTAGTTTTGTTTTCTTTTTTTGCTGTCCAATTGATAGATTGTTGCATAAAGGAAGAATAGTTTTTTTCCTTTTGAATCTCTTTTTTGAAATTCTCATCTATCTGTGAAATCTTATCGCCAAATAAACACCAAACGATTGAAAGCAAAAAATTTGTTTTGCCATAACCATTGCGACCACCAATTATGACGATATTTCTTTCATCATTTGTCTCAAGGTCAACATATACAGAGTTGTAATATTGCCTGAAATTATTTATTTCAATGTTTGAAAATTTCATTTTGTTGCTTTTTCAATTACGTCATTAATTTTTTGCTGATGATAATTATTTCTTTTCAGCAACTTTTTTGTTCTAACAGATTCAAGGAGGGAATTTAAAGAATCATAATCAACACCCTTATCCGTTGATATTTCTTTTAGTCTTTGCTCTTGCAATAATTTAGTTTCTTTTATTTTCATACTTGTGATTTTGAATTATTTTAGCTATTTCAACAAATTTGTTTACTTCGACTTTGTCTAGATCTCCTTCTTCGAACAACTTTCTTTGTTTATAAGCAAACTGATATAGCCCCCTTTCATTATTTTTTCTGGAATCGGGCATTCTCTTATTGCTTTTAATAAATTCCATCAATTCATCAATTGTATGTTTAGGATGTTTAGAAGATCCAAATTTCTCTATTAATTCCAATAACTTCGCTTCTTGTACTGATAATTCATCAATATTTTCGAGATTTTTTTTGTTTCTGTAATAATATTGATAAAGGCGACTTTCATTTGGATCTCTGGAGTCGGGCATCCGCTTATTAATACTTATAAATTCAGTCAGGTATTCATATGTATATTTAGAATTACTACTTACCTTTTTTATTCTTCCTATATTATTTGTGCTTGTCCTTTGAGTAGATTCACCTTTTTCAAAATTTTTAATTATCTCGTTTATTAAATTGCCTTTTTCTTCTTCGATCCTCCCATTTTTTGTTTTTCCAACCTGGATTTTATACCATCTGTAAAGTTTGATTTCGTTTTCAGGACAACCACTTGAAAAGGGTAATCTATTGTTTACAGCTATAAATCCTGAGAGTTCAGTATATCTTTCTTCCCAAGATTTTTTTTCAATTCTCTTATCATTAGATATTTTTTCAAAAGCTTTGTCATAATTCTTTTGAATCAATCCAACGTGCGAATCTTTATAGAAAATAAAAGAGTTTGACTCATCCATTTTCAAATTATAGTAGATACTTTTTTCATTTGAATCAGGACGATATTGTAATACGTGTTTTGATATTTTTGAAATATGAATAGGTTCGGATTCTAACTCTAGGAATTTAATTACAATGCTTCTAATAGTTCCACCTTTGATTCCATCCTTTTCTGTTTCCCATTTTTTTAAGCCATATGTACTACTTCTACCAAAGTATATTATTTCAGGTGTTCGTTGTAAACTCCCTCTCAATGCTTCTTTGCTTTTAGTTATTTCAGGAAATTCTTTTTCAATTAATTTGTAGATGGCCTCAATGTTTGAAGGTACACCAAGTTTCTCTAATGCTTCTATTGCAAATTCAGGAACTTGTTTGACTGTATTTCTTTTAAAAATAATATTATCGTTAAGGTCAATTATGAGATCGAATTCTTTATTAAGAATTTTCTCAGCAACAGGTAAAATTAATGTTATTAAAGAGTTATCATCTACCTTCATAAAACTGGTTAAGTAGCTTTTGAAGTGGAACCAATACGTTTCTTCAATTCTGTCATTCAGTCTTTTATCTATGTCATCAACGAGATTATTGAAGTCAAAAAGATTGGTTAGGCCTTTGCTTACTAAGTAAAAATTATCCCAATTATGACGACCTCTAGAATTAAATGTTTTGGGTTGTAAGACATCTTCAATCTCTCCAATAAGATCAAATTTATCTGAAATGTAAGAGTAGATTATGATTGTGTTAAATTCAACAGAAAAATTAGTGTTATTGACTGTATTTATCAAATTATTTAAATCGTCATCAATGTTGATAAAGTGATGATTTTGGTCAATATCGTATTTCTGATACAAATCGTCTTCAATATTCCTTACAAATTGCAGGTTATTGAATAAATTTTCCAAAATACCTTTCCGTATTTGTCTAACTCTCTCTCTTGAAATTTTTATTTCATCTGCTATGTCATCTAGTGTAAGTTCTGGTTGATCATTATAAATTTTAATGCCTTTTTTGAAAATGAGGTTTTCGTTTTTTTCAAAGATTGCATCTTTACTTATTAGAAAATCAACTAGGCTAAAAATTGATTGTGATTCTAGAATTTCATTAGGGATTGAAGAAATTGAAAATGTTTTTTCGATGAAAAATCTGTTTCGCAGAGCAACTAAATCATTTTCATTGCCAACTTCCGCAACTTTTGTAATAAATTCAATTATTGAATCAATAAAACTTTTTAACTCCGTTACCGTCTTTTTTCCGACATTTTTAATGTCTTGGAAATTGAATCTATCATTCGTTAAAATTTTCTCGCTTATGTTTCGAATTTTCAAATTTCCATTTAGGAACGTGGTTATGGCGTTTTTGCTTCTATTTGAAAGGTTATTTGAATTTATTTCGATAAAACTATTTACTACTTCTCTTTGGGTTCTTGTGAAATTAGTTATTGTCGTAATTAGTTGTTTTTCTGGCTCTAAAGGTTCAGATAAATGATTATTGTCATAATCTGTATATTTCAAACATAAAGCTGTCAATTCTTCATTAGATTTTCTTCCACAATTTTTAAGATTTTCGAAAGTTCTATTTTCACGATAGTGTTTTAAAATTGCGGACAGGTCTTTTAAGTCATTGTCATTACAGACGTTGAAAGAACGAACACTTATTTCTTCAGAATAATATATTTCCTCTATTGTCATTAATCCTAAATCAGTTTAAATTCGGCAGTATTTGGGCGTAGGCAAAATTCAGGCTCTTTTGCTTGCGAAGCGGTCGTCCGTGTGTTGGGGCAAGCAAATGTGCCTGAATGTGCGGTTGGCATTTCGTCTGTCGTTTTATGTTTGGTCTGTCTGTATTTTAGCATTGCCCATAACTTACTTATATACTTAGTAAACCAAATAAAGCCAACTATATTTTGATAGATTTATATAGTCTTTACTACGCCTTATTTTTTTCATTATTTTCAACCTGACTCTTTTTTTAATTAATAAAATTAATGCAAAGTTTTTAAAAATAAAAATCTATGCATCATCTTCACAAACATAGCTCATAGGACAGTATTTGTAACAAGAGTAAAATTTATGTTTTACCTCTAAATTGATTTAAAATTCCCCATTTTTTGAATTTGTACAGTGATTGTGGTTTCAATACAACACCAATACTTTTCCGGTTTTACGAACCGCTATGCCTTTGTAGTTTACTAATTCAATGAGCCATGTGTACACGCCTTGTTCAACTTTTTTCCCATTTTCTATGCCATCCCAACCTTCTTTGGTGTTTGGTGTATTAAAAACAATGGTCCCCCATCTGTTGTATATAGTAAAAGAATATTCAGGAGCTTGCGTTACCACCGGTAAAAATACTTCGTTTAGGTTGTTTTCATCCGGTGTAAATGTATTGGGCACATATAACACATAATCATCCTGTATTTTTACATCAATACAGTGAGTGTCTTTACACTGTTCTTTAGACACAGAAAGTAAACATATTTGAAACGATTTGCTAGAATCCTGGGGCAATTCAAACGATACTTGGTTTCCTGTACTTAGAACAATTCCATCCATGTTCCACTGTATTTGTTCTGCATTTATCGAAGTGTTGTACAATTCAATGTCAGAATTAAAATACGTAGGAATTTCAGGGTACATGGTAAATGAGCTTTTAGGGGCTTCTAATACACAAATCAAATTATTTTTTATGAAACTGCCTTTACATCCATAATCTGCTGTAACTATAATTTCCACATCTTCACATCCTTCTTCATAAAAGGTTTTAGAAAAGGTATTACATTCATTTATTTGTGTTCCGTCTTTAAATTTCCAAATACAGGTTGGGTTATTTCCTAATACAGATGAAATAGTAAAAGAAGTTTCAAAACCCGGACATCCAACGTTTGTGTCTAATGTAACTTGTAAATCACTACTGGTAAAACTAGTATTTCCGGTTACTATTCCCGAGCATTGATTATCCGAAACATCAATCATTGTAAATGGGTTTGTATGAGTCACTTCAAATGAAAATAGATTCGAATTATAATTTACATAGGTGTAAATAAGAGTTCCATCTGTAAATGAAAAATTGAAAGGCGCAATTCCATTTAATTGTATATAAAAGGAGTCTTTTTGTTGATCACATAAATCACCGCTTCCGTAGATTAGAGCTTGAGGCCTGTTATAAACCTGAACCGGAACTACAGAAGAATCAGGACATTGTCCTGAGGTAGCATATTGTACAAAATACAATGTGCCGTCAATTGGATTTGAAATTTGTCCATTATTTGGATTTATGGTACTTCCGTCATTTGGGTTTGGGTTAAATGAAAACGTTCCACCTGAATTTCCGGTAATAATAGGTGTAATAATGCTTCCGGGACAAAAGTCGTTATACACAAAACTTGCGTTTTGTGTAGGAATAACCATAACACTTTGAGTAGAACTGTCTTTACAAACACCTGGAGTTACATATTTAATAGAATAAGTACTTCCAGCTGTACCGTTCGATATGATACCTGTATTAGAATTCATGGTTGCTCCATCTAAGGGGGTATTAACAAAAGAAAATACACCTCCACTTGTTCCTAAAAGTTGAATGTTGTTTTGCGTTCCTTCACAAAAGTTGGCAGAAGAAAAAAGCGCAATGTCTTTATCTAATACGGATATACTAAATGTTTGAGAATCTGGACATACACCCAGTGTAGTATATTGTATGGAATATGTACTTCCGGATGTATAATTTGAGATAACTCCCGAAGAAGCATTTATTATGGCACCATCTGAAGGGGTAGGGGAGAATGAAAATACTCCACCCGTAGTTCCATTTATTTGTATAGTATTTGAGGTGCCAAAACAAAAGTCGGAAGCTGTAACATCGGCCACATCTTTAGTAATAACTTGTACTTGTTGAACAGCACTATCGGGACAAAAACCGGTAGTTTTATATTGAACGGAATACGTGGTTCCTGCAACATAGTTACTGATGATTCCGCTGTTGGGATTAATCGTAGATCCATCCATTGGATGAGTGAAAAATGAAAATATTCCGTTGGGAGTTCCATTTATTTGGATGGTTTGCGCAGAACCTTCACAAAAGTTTGGCATAGTAAAAGAAGCATTTTCAGGGGAATATACTTGAACGGTATCCGTTCCAATTCCAATACATCCGTTATTATTTACTTCATATTCTATAATATAGGAGTTTCCAACGGTATAGTTTGATATTTCTCCGCTTACAGGATCAATGATGGCAGCATCGGTTAGTGGAGGAATTAAAGAAAAGCTACCATTGTTTGGGCCATTAATGGAAACAACGTTTATACCCCCATCGCATATATCACTGGATGAAATTTGAACCGGGATTTGAGTTTCTGCCGTAAGATTAAAAACCTTCTGGTAATTTCTCCCCTCACAAAAGTTTGCTGTAAATTGTATGCTTTTGTTTGCGTTTACAATGGAGTAAAAAATAGCATCTTTGCTAAATGTATTGTTAGATAGGGCTCCGCCATCGTTAATCTGAAAACAAATGCCACCATTAAAACCAAAATATTCAAATCTAAAAAAGGCGGTATCTCCAGTGCAAATTCCAGTACTTGGATTTAATAAAACCACTCGAATGGAGTCGAAGATAGGTTCTACACAAACATCGTCTATGGCAATATCTTTCCCGGAAGAACCATTATGATTTCCATTGTTGTATAATTTAATATTTGTACTTGCCGAGGCGGCCGTGAATATAAAGTCTTTGTATTTCCAGCCCGGTGTATTATTTACAGTTAAAACATTGTTTTGTTTTGTCCCATTTACTTTTAAATCTAATCGAGTAAAATAATTATTGGTAATATTAGGATTATATGCCCAAACATTTAATCGATATTGAGCCCCAGGATGACTAGTGAAATTGGTTTCATAAAAATCAATATCGGTCGTATTTGGAGCTATATCTACCATTAAAAAGTTTCCGTTTCCAGTGGTATGATCTCCGGTTAATGACCAACTACCCGAGTAACAATTCGCAGAACTTCCTAAACTTACTTCTCCTATATAAACACAAGCATTTGGCCAGTATTGAAATTGGGTGTGATTTGGAGTACTAAAACCAGGCGCAGGAAGGGTGTTACTTGCCTCAAAATTTCCGTTTTGTATTAACTCGCATTGAGTAAATATACCCGAAAGATTTAGTAAAATGAATTGAAATAAAAAAATGAGTTTCTTAAGCAATTTAAAATACTTTTGATACAAATTTACAATAAGTAGTCGTAATGATTAACAAAAGGTTGCTTTTTATAACGTGGATTTTTCCAATTCATTTTTATGCTCAACACACCTTCTATTTTATAGGTGATGCCGGAAAAGATACGATTCAAAATAATGCATTAAAAACATTGAATAAAGAATTAATGTTGGATAGTTTATCCAGTATTATATTTTTGGGCGACAATATTTACTACCAAGGACTGGAACTGAATGAGAAGTCTAAAAAATTTAGGGTATCCGAAAAAAAAATTCATTCTCAATTACAATGTTTGGATGGTTTTAAAGGAAATGCTTTTTTTATTCCCGGAAATCATGATTGGAGGGCAGGGAAAATAAGAGGAAAACAAGCTGTTTTAAAGCAATCCAGGTATGTGGAAAATTATTTAAACTCTACGAATGTTCGAAACAAAAATCAGGTGAATTTTTTACCAACGAATGCATGTCCTGGGCCTGAAAGCGTTTTAATAGATTCAAATGTTCGCTTAATTTTTTTGGATTTGCAGTGGTTTCTTCAACAAAGTATTTTTCATTCAGTAGGAAAGGAGGATGGGTTGACTAAAAAGAACATGATTCGAAACTTTTATAGAAAAATAGACTCTATTTTAATTCATTCTAAACAAAATAATGAACTGGTATTTATTTGCGCGCACCATCCTTTGTTTTCGAATGGAAAACATGGTCAAAAGAAAACCGTTGTTCGTTTATTGGGCACTTACACTCCACTTTATTTTTTGGGAGGGCACCGATATTTTAGTCAGGACCTTTATTTTCCAAGATATAAAAAAGTAAAAAGTGAATTATTAAGTATTTTTTCAAAATATGAAAACTTAATCTATATATCTGGGCACGATCATAATGCTCAGTATTTTACTATTCAAAATAATCATTATTTTGTTTCCGGGAATGGCAGTAAAAAAAGTGCTTTTGGTAAACATCACTTTAAAGCGATTTATCAAAACGATACTACTTTAGGGTATCTAAAAATACAGGTATTTTTAGATCAAAAGTGGACGTATGAATTTAAAGAGATACCATAAGCTCATTTTACTCTAACACCAACACCAAATCTTCTGAGTTAACCATGGAGCCTTCTTGTAAAACTATATCCAATATTTTACTTTCTTTGGAGGCCGTTATAGTGGTTTCCATTTTCATGGCTTCTATAACAAATAAAGGTTCATTTTTTTGAACTTTTTGACCTTTTTGAATAAAAATTTTAGATAATTTCCCTTGTAGAGGGGCTGCTAAATGATTTGTATTTGCGGTATCTGCTTTTTTGTTTTCTTTTTTCTCTACATGTAATGAATGATCTAAAATTTCCACATTTCGAGTTTGCCCGTTTACTTTAAAAAACACGGTTCTTTTTCCTTCTTTGTCTGCAGGGCCTATTGACAAAAGTTTTACTATAATAGATTTTCCATGAGCAATTTCAATGATGGTTTCTTCCATAAGCTCCATACCGTAAAAAAAGTTTTTAGTAGGAATTTTAGATATATCACCATATTCTTTGTGTTTTTCGTAAGACTCCTTCCAAACTTTAGGGTACATTAAGTAAGATAAAAAATCGGTGAATACTAATTTTCGGTCAAAGCCTTTTTGAAAGTTTTTTACAAATACATTAAATTCATTTTCTAAATCAATGGGTTTTAAAGAATCGTTAGGTCGACCACTAATGGGAGTTTTATCTTTTAAAATAATTTTTTGAAGGTTTTCCGGAAAACCTCCCGGAGGTTGGCCTAATTCACCTCTAAAAAAGGATTGAACCGATTCGGGAAAAGAAATAGTTTCGCCTTTGGTAAAAATATCCTCAACGGTTAAGTTATTACTAACCATAAATTGAGCCATATCTCCAACTACTTTTGAGCTAGGGGTAACCTTAATGATATCACCAAAAAGTTCGTTTACTTGAGCGTACATGGTTTTAATCTCTTCAAATTTATCTCCTAATCCTAAAGCGATGGCTTGTGGTTTTAAATTAGAATATTGTCCACCCGGTATTTCATGCTGGAACACCTCTGCAGAACTTGCTTTCATTCCAGATTCAAAAGGATAATAATACTCTCTTACATCTTCCCAATAGTTTGAAAATTGATTTAATGTTTCTATGTTGGTTTCGTTTTCTCTTGGATGAAACCTTAACATTTCAACCATGGCATTAAAGTTTGGTTGAGATGTTAAGCCCGATAATCCACCAAGGGCAACATCTAATACATCAACACCCGATTCAATAGCCATTAAATAGGTGGCCGATTGCAAAGAAGACGTGTCGTGTGTATGTAAATGTATAGGAATAGAAATAGTTTGTTTTAAAGCAGTAATTAGCTCTTTTGCCGCAATAGGTTTCAATAAGCCCGACATATCTTTTATGGCCAACATATGAGCTCCAGCATTTTCAATATCTTTGGCTAATTGCAAGTAATATTTTAATGTATATTTAGTACGCTTGGGGTTTAGGATATCTCCGGTGTAGCACATAGCCACTTCTGCAATACCCCCTGTTTTATTTCGCACCGATAAAATACTTTGTTCCATGGCTTTTAAC
This sequence comes from uncultured Flavobacteriales bacterium, assembly GCA_964512145.1. Classification (GTDB taxonomy): domain Bacteria; phylum Bacteroidota; class Bacteroidia; order Flavobacteriales_G; family JALEGO01; genus CAYOHR01. The sequence goes on along the minus strand of CAZEIM010000005.1, from coordinate 37,609 downwards.
CAATTTAATGAGTCAAATATTCTAAAAACATCCACTCCATTTTCCCAAGATTTTTGAATAAATGCATCTACCACATTATCTGGATAGGAGGTATATCCCACAGCATTTGATCCTCGAATAAGCATTTGCAACAATATATTTGGGATTGCTTTTCTTAATTCAATTAATCTGTTCCATGGATTTTCATATAAAAAACGCAAACAAACATCAAAAGTAGCACCTCCCCATACTTCCATGCTAAATACGTTTGGGTGATTTTTAGCAAAACTTTCAGCTACTTTCAACATATCGTAGGTACGCATTCTAGTTGCCAGTAAAGATTGATGCGCGTCTCTAAAAGTTGTATCCGTGAAATGAATTTTTTGTTCAGCTTTCAGCCATTGGCAAAACTTTTCAGGTCCCAATTCATTCAGTAAGTCTTTTGTCCCTTTAGGATAATTTTCATAATGATTAAATTTAGGCACAACTGGTTTAGGAAAGGAGATTCTTTTTTCTAGCGTTTTTACATCCGGATTTCCATTTACTACAACATTTCCTAAATACTGTACAATTTTAGTTGCACGGTCTAATCGCTGATCAATTTTAAAAAGTTCCGGTGTATTTTGAATGAAGTTTACGGTTACTTTTCCTTCTTTAAATTGAGGGTGGTTGATTACATTATCTAAAAAGGATATGTTGGTTTTTACACCCCTTATTCTGGTTTCTCTAAGTGCACGTGTCATTCTTCTAATAGCTCCATCAAAAGACCTAGAATGAGCAGATATTTTAACTAATAATGAGTCAAAAAACGGACTAATTTTAACGCCTTGATACAAACTTCCTTCATCTAACCTTATACCAAATCCTGAGGCACTTCTATAAGTGGTTATCACGCCAAAGTCAGGCTTAAAATCCTGCTCCGGATCTTCTGTTGTTATTCGGCACTGTATGGCGTAACCATAGGTTTTAACCGATTCTTGATTGGCAATACTTACGTGGTCGGATAATTTTTGCCCAGAAGCAATAAAAATTTGAGATTTAATTAAATCAATGCCTGTTACCATTTCTGTTACGGTATGTTCAACCTGAATACGAGGGTTAACCTCAATAAAGTAAATATTTTCATGCTGATCTACCAAAAACTCTACCGTACCAACATTATTATATCGAACCGCTTGTGCAATTTTTATGGCGTACTCGTATAATTTGTTTTTAGTTTCTTGTTTTAGATTAAATGCGGGAGCAATTTCTACTACTTTTTGAAATCTCCTTTGAACCGAACAATCTCTTTCAAATAAATGAACTACATTTCCATAATTGTCGGCAACAATTTGAACTTCGATGTGCCTAGGATTTTCAACAAATTTTTCTATAAAAAGAGTATCGTCTCCAAAAGCATTTTTGGCTTCTCTTTTAGCTTCAGGGAAAGCAATTTCTAATTCAGTTTGGTTTCGGATTATACGCATACCTCTACCACCTCCACCGGCAGAAGCCTTAATAATAACCGGATAGCCAATGTTTTCAGCTTCTTTAATGGCAGTGGAAATATCCGTTAAATTTTGTTGGTTGCTTTGAATAATAGGTATGTTTTGTGATATGGCAACTTTTTTTGCTTTAATTTTATCACCTAAAGCTTCCATTACCTCTGGTTTAGGTCCAATGAAAGTAATGCCTTTTTCTGCACATTTTTTTGCAAACAGAGCATTTTCAGATAAAAATCCATAGCCTGGATGAATAGCATCTACATTGTTCTCTAAAGCAACATTAATAATTTCATCAATATTCAAATATGGTTTTAAAGGGTCGTTTTCATTACCTAACTGATAGGCTTCGTCTGCTTTATATCTGTGCTGTGAATATCGGTCTTCAAAAGTATAAACAGCAACTGTCTTTATACCTAATTCTACACAAGCTCTAAATATCCGAATGGCAATTTCCCCTCTGTTGGCTACTAATACTTTTTTTATCATGCGTATGGGTTGATAATTTTTTTCAATGTTAAATAAAAATATGTTTCAGAAAATAAATAAGAGTGAATGTTTTTTAAACAATTTATCCAAAATGTATTTTTTTATGAACAAAAAATATATTTTTGGCAAAAGATTTATAATTACGATGGTAAAAAATATTATCCTGTTTTTTTGGCTCCATATAGCTTTGTTTTCTTTAAACAATGTAACTTTTGCAGGTGAAACAAAGAAGCTTATCGAAAAAGCTGAAAAAGCATTTTATGAACAAAATTTTGAATTAGCATATGAGTGCTATGATAAGTTGGCCGAATTAATGCCTGAAGGGAAAGCCTATTATGATTTTAAAAAGGGAAGTTGTTTAATAGAGTTGCGAAAAAATGCTCCTTTAGCTTTAACACTTATTAAGTCGAATGAAGAATTATTATCAACTTCTGATGTTCGGGATGAGTATTATTTTTATTTAGCTAGAGCATTGCATTTAAATGAAAGGTTTGATGAGGCTATTCAGTCTTTTACAACAAGTTTAGAGTCTCTTAGTTTAGAGGATGATTTTTTAAAGAACTTAATCAACCGAGAAATTGAAATGTCTTCCAATGCCAAAAAAGCCTACGAAGCAAAACAAAATTATGAGATTTTAAATATTCAAAATCCTATTAATACCTCATATCCTGAATATAAACCGGTGATATCTGCTGATGAATCTGTGTTAATATTTACATCCAGAAGACCTGAAAACACAGGTGGATTAAAAGATATTGACGGTAAATATTTTGAAGATATTTACATTTCATCACGAGATAAATATGGGTATTGGGAAAATCCTAAAAATATTGGAACAAACGTTAATACTTCCAATCATGAGGCAAGTGTTAGCTTATCTGCCGATGGTAGAAAATTGATTTTTTATAAAGGAGGAAAAAATTCAGGGAGTTTATTTTACTCCTTTTTAGAAGCGGATGTGTGGGGAACCCCTATGTTAATTGATAATGGGGCTACAATTAACTCAAAAAAGTACTGGGAAACCAGTGCTAGTGTTTCTTTGGATGAAAAAGTGGTATATTTTACCAGTGATCGCAAAGAAGGAAAAGGCGGATTAGATATATATAAATGTGAAAAATTAGAAAATGGAGAGTGGGGAACGCCTCAAAATATTTCCGAAATAAACTCCCCTTATGATGAGGAGTCTCCTTTTATTCATCCTGATGGTAAAACTCTTTATTTTGCTTCAAACTCAGGTAATTCAATTGGAGGTTTTGATATTTTTAAGTCAGTATATGAAGATGGAAAATGGAGTGCACCTGTTAACATGGGATATCCAATTAATACCGTTTTTGATGATTTACATTTTGTATTAACTGCCGATGGTAAAAAAGGCTTTTTTACATCATCCAGAAATAATGTAGATGGAATGGATGATATATATAGAGTTACATTAGATGAAGACGTTCGTCCTTTGGTTTTAATAAAAGGAGTTGTTAGAACAGAAAACAATCAAGAAATTTTAGCTTCTATAGATGTATTTGGAAAAGAAGATAATGAAAAACAAAAATATGTGTATAATCCAAATATTAAAACCGGAAAATATTTAATGATTTTACCCCCAGGTAAAAGCTATAATATGATTATTTCAGCTGAAGGTTACGATAATTATCAAATTGAATTAAACATTCCGGATCAAGAACATTTTCATGAGTTTTATCAAGAAATTTTATTAAAGAAAACAGGTTCGGGAGATTTAGTTTCTGAAAATATTACAGTAGTTAATTCATTTGAAGATTTACGAGTAACTGAAAAATTAGATCCTAAATTAAAACAAGCTAATCCGGATTATTTAAAAGATTTAGTTAAAGATATTGTTGAATTGACGGATTCTTCTCAAAATGATGAAAATGCTCGTTTAGCATTAGAACAAAAAATTAATACCGTTAAGGATATCACCGATGAAGTTACGGATCAGTACCAAAGAGTAGTTACTAATGAAGCCTATACTGAGGCAGTAACATATTCAGGTTCACCTTCCGATTCTATTAATAAACAGCCTTTAATTATTGACAATGATACCTTATTAGTGGTTTCTTATGATAAATTTAAAAATACAGATTTTAAAGAAAAACCTAAAGAAGATGAACAAACTCTTGCTTCATCCGATGTAAAAAAGGATTCTGATCAACCATTAAAAACGGATGAAAAATTAGATAATAGTTCTGAGTCAATAACTTCTTTAAAAGACAAGAATGCTTTAATATTACCGGATGTAGTAACTGTTTTGTTTGATTTTAATAGTATTGCCGTTAATCCTGAATATCATAAAAATCTTAATGTGTTGACCGATTTTTACATAAAAAATAAAGACAAAGTCAATTTAGTGATTGAAGGTCATACCGATGCTTTGGGTAAATCTGAATATAACTTAAATCTTTCTAAGCGAAGAGCTAATTCGGTTTTAGCTTATTTGACAAGTCAAAAGATAGCTAAAAATAGTGTTAAATTAGAGTTTTATGGTGAAGATAGACCTGCACAACCTAATACTAAGCCTGATGGATCTGATAATCCAGAAGGAAGATCTAAAAACAGAAGAGCTGTTGTAAAAGCGGTATTGAAATAATATGTTTTTTAGATTATTATTAGCCTTTATATTTTATTTAGTATTCATTAACGATAGTCATACTCAAAATTACTTCAACACATGGTATTTTGGTAATGGTGCTGGAATAAAATTTGGTTCACAAAAAACTACTAGATTATCTGATAATCAAATGTTTACTGACGAGTCTTGTGTTTCAGTTTCTGATAAAACTGGTCAGATTTTATTTTATACCAATGGGGTTAAAATTTGGAACAATAAACACGAAGTAATAAATGAAGAAAAAGAGTTACATGGCAATAAATCATCTGCGCAAATTGTTGTTTGTTTAAAACCAAACACTCTAAATGAATACTATATTTTTACAGTGGATGAAAAAGCTGGTTTAAAAGGCTTAAACTACAGTGTGCTAAAAATAGGAAATGAAACTTCAAATAATGTTCAAAAAATGAAGAATGATGCCTATTACACGCCTGATTTGTTGACAAAAAATATACAATACGAGTTATCGATATTAAACTCTAAATTAACGGGTCCGGTAAGTGAAAAAATCACGAGTGTTTTTCATAAAAATGGTAAAGATATTTGGATTATTGGTCATACTTGGAACTCAAATACTTTTATTGCTTACCTACTCACTGAAAATGGAATTACAAATAAAGTTGAATCGAACGCTGGAATTTATTATAAAAATGAAAGCAGAAATGATGGGAGTGAGGCCATTGGTTATTTAAAACCATCGCACGATGGAACTAAACTAGCCGTAACAACTTGTTATAGAGAAAATTCACCGATTGAACTATTTAACTTCGATTCTGAAACAGGAAAAATTACATGGTTAAAAAATTATACTTCAGTTGGAAAAGCATATGGTATTGAGTTTTCTCCCGACAACTCAAAATTATACGTTTCCTATTTAGAAGGCCCCATGTCTGTTGCTCAAATTGACTTATCATCTGGTTCAGATAAACCTATACAAATTTTTAAAAAAACAGACCAAAGTATTTTTTATGGTGCTATTCAATTAGGGCCCGATAATAAAATTTATATTGCTAAAACATACAATTTTTTAGATATAATAGAAAAGCCCAATTTAAGCGGAGCCTCTTGTTTATACAAAGAATCTGCTTTAAGTTTAGGAAATACATATAGTGTTTATGGATTGCCGTCTAAGCCTAGTATTGGAAAATTTGACTCAAATATTTCTAGTCAAACACAAAATAATGCAGAAACACAAAATCATAAGCCAGCAAGCATAGATGTTTCTAAAAAATCGGATTGTTCTGTTTTATTAAAAGATACTACGTTAAATTGTGTTGGTAGTTTAGTCTTAAAACCAGGTGGTGTAAATGTAACGTATGAATGGTCAACCAAAGAAAAAACGAACACAATTGTAGTAAAGGAGTCAAATTATTACTCTGTTACGCTAACTGGTGATGGGTGCAAAGAAACGAAAAAAATATATGTTAAATTTAATGCAAGACCTACATTTTTTAGCACCCTTAATAAATTTTCATTAAGTGCTTCGTATAATAATTATTTTGCTTATACCATTAACGATGTAAAGGATTTTTACTTAAAAGTATCAACAAATTCTGGGAAATTGGTTTTTGAGACTAAAGATCCTAAAGTACAATGGAAAGGGACTGATTTAAATGGCAAACAAGTAAAACCAGGAGTTTATAATTGGGACTTACAATATACAACAATTTGTGGCTCTAAAATAGAGCAAAAATCGGGTCAGGTTACGGTTGAAAAATAAATTTAAATAGATAATACCTCTATTAAATCTAGTAAGTGTTGATTCACTTTATTATGATGTTTTACGGCTTTAGAAAATGGCGTGTAATGATATTGACCATTCACAATGCCTAACATTTCGCTTTTATGTCCCTCTAAAATTCCTTTTACGGCTCCAAACCCCAATCTGCTGGATAAAATTCTGTCATAAGCACTTGGATTACCACCTCTTTGTATATGACCTAAAATGGAAACCCGAATATCATAATACGAAAATTTTTCTTTTATTTTTTTGGCTACCTCCATAGCACCGCCACTATCATCTCCCTCTGCAACAATAATTATCCCACTGGTTTTATTACTTCTTCTGCCATGTTCTAACTTATCTATTATTTTAGGGATATATGTTTTAGTCTCAGGAATAAGTGCTGCTTCAGCTCCACTGGCTATACCACTTCTTAGTGCTATGAATCCAGCATCTTTACCCATTACTTCTACAATGAATAATCTGTTATGAGAGTCGGCCGTATCTCTTAATTTATCTACAGCTTCAATTACTGTGTTTAGTGCTGTATCATAGCCAATGGTATAATCAGTTCCAACTAAATCATTATCAATGGTTCCTGGCAATCCAATAATGGGTATATTAAATTCATTTGAAAATATTTCAGCGCCTTTAAATGTCCCATCCCCTCCTATAGCAATTAGCGCATCAATATTATGCTTTTTTAAATTTTCATAGGCCTTTTTTCTTCCTTCATAATGCATAAAACGTTCACTTCTAGATGATTTTAAAATTGTACCTCCTTTTTGTATAATTTGAGCTACCGATTTTGAGTTCATTTCTTCTATTTCTCCATCAATCATACCTTCATATCCTCTAAAAATGCCAAATGGCATAAGATTGTGGTAAATACAGGTTCTTACAATAGCTCGAATACAAGCATTCATTCCAGGAGAATCACCCCCAGAAGTAAAAATACCTATGTTTTTAATCATACTATAAATTTATACTCAAATGTATCAAACTTTCTTGGAATGAAATACTTTTGTTTTTTTAATAAATTATGAAGAAAGCATCTAAAAACCTTTTAACCATTGTGATATTATCTTCCCTTTTCTTTATTTTCGGATTTATTACCTGGTTAAATAGTTCATTAATACCTTATCTTAAAATTTCTTGTCAATTAAATGATTTTCAATCTTCGTTGGTCACTTTTGCTTTTTATATTTCATACTTTGTTACAGCCCTTCCTTCTTCGTGGGTTTTAAAAAAGACTGGACTAAAAAAAGGCATGATGTTTGGCTTGTGGATTATGTCTTTAGGGGCTTTTTTATTTATTCCAGCAGCAATTTCCCGTGAATATATTCTTTTTTTAATCGCATTATTTACTATTGGTGTTGGGTTATCTTTACTGCAGACTGCATCTAATCCATACGTTACACTAGCAGGGTCAATTGATAGTGCTGCTAAAAGAATAAGTATTATGGGTATATTTAATAAAATAGCAGGCATGTCAGCGCCTATTTTATTAGGAAGCTTTTTTTTGTTAAACATTGATTCAATTCAAGATTCACTGAATTCTAGTTCATTACAAGAAAAAGAATTTATTTTAAATGAACTTTCAAATAGAGTAGTTTTACCCTACATAATTATTGGTATAACACTTTTTTTATTAGGATTAATGATCCAATTTTCTCCTTTACCAAATGTAGAGGATAAAGAGCAAAGTTATAACGTAGATGGTACCCAAAAAAAAATTTGGCATTATCCTTATTTAGTATTAGGTGTAATAAGTATTTTTTTGTACGTTGGAGCAGAGGTAATTAGTATTGATATGGCAGTAACGTATGGTCAATTACAAGGTTATACGTTATTACAAGCACAATATTTTCCTTCTTATTCATTGATGGCTATGGTAATTGCATATGTTATAGGTGCAATAGTTATACCTAAATTCATTACCCAACAAAGGGCATTAATAATATCTAGTATTTTTAATATAATTTGTGTGTTTTTTGCCATGTTCACTAATGGGTATTATTCATTAGTGTTTTTTTTATCATTAGGTTTTGGAAATGCCTTAATGTGGCCCGCAATCTGGCCATTATCTATCAGAGATTTAGGTAAACATACTAAAACAGCCTCAGCTATTTTAATTATGGCCATTGTTGGAGGTGCTGTTATACCTCCTTTTTTTGCTTATTTAACCCAGCAAATTTCATCTGAATTTTCGCTAATTATTCCCCTTTTTTGTTACCTATTCATTTTATTTTACGGTTTAAAAGGAAATACAATAAACCAATGGAAAAAGTAATTTTTGATAGTATGTTGTTTTATTGTACTGACATCTAATATGTTTATAATTAAAACAATACCTTAATAATATATTCTCCTAAAAATATGTTTAGGGATACTATTTTATAAAAATATTTGATTATTACAACTAAGTTATATATTTGTAAAGTAAAATATATAAGATGAATTATACTAGATTATTTTTATTCGCAGTTTTATCTTTTTTTGTTGTTTCTTGTGAAAATAAACAGCCTAAAGATATTGAAGTAACAGATAATATAGAAAACGTAGATACAACCGATTCTAGAATAGTTAGTTTGGGCAACAGACTTTTTAGTATTCCTTCCCCCATTCAAACTGCTTATCTAATTCAGAGCTCTGGAGTATCTTACAATAAAAATATTTTAAATAATCCTTCTTTTTCTTCAAAATATTCTACAAAAGTTTCTAAAAGCTTAAATTTAGGTATTTATGGAGCGGATTTAGGGTACGTTAATCTGTATGAGCAAACACAGGATGCTATTACGTATTTAAATGCATGTAAAAAAATTTCAGATGATTTAGGAATTACTACAGCATTTACGCCTGAATTTCAAAAAAAGTTTGAAAAAAACTTAGGAAATAAAGATTCACTGTTGTCTATTGTATCCGATGCCTACAAATTAATTGATGTTTATTTACAAAACAACCAAAATAATGATTTAGGTTCATTAATTTTAGCGGGTGGATGGATAGAGTCATTGTATTTTGCTACTACTGCATATAAAACAAATTCAAATGAAGAATTAAAAAATAGAATTGGTGAGCAAAAATACTCTTTAATTAATTTGATTAAATTATTAGAAATGTATGCAAATGGTGAAGATTTTGAGGATTTATTAGGTAAGTTAAGAGATTTAAACGATTCTTTTGATAAAGTTGAGATTGAATATATTTACGCTAAACCTGAGACTCAAAAAGATAAAAAACTAACAATATTAAATAATAAAACTGAGGTAAAAATAACTAAAGAATTAATAGACGAGATTACATTAAAAATCACCTCTATTAGAAATGATATAGTTGCTTAATATTTAAATTTATGAAAAAGAATTAT
>CAZEIM010000005.1:14926-27924 GCA_964512145.1 uncultured Flavobacteriales bacterium | reverse complement strand
ATTACTTTAACATTCGTGATTTTTTCGTTTTCTCTTTCCGCACAACGTTGTGATACTATTGCAAATGCTTGTGTTTCTAGAAATATGACGAATGAATTTATTTCGGATGGTCAGCAATACAGAGCATTATTAGTGGGAGATGATATTGCTGAATTTAAAGCAACTTTTTATGGTGGCGCAACATATCGAATATCTGCTTGTAGTGGACTGTCTGACGGAAATCTTATTTTTACCTTATACGATAGCGATAAAAAGCCTTTGTTTTCAAATAAAGATTATGATTATTCTTCTTATTGGGATTTTAAAATCAATTCCACTATCGATGGATATATAACAGCTGAACTTAATGATATTAGTTCTGGTTGTGCCGTTTTGTTAATTAGTTTTAAACAAAATTAACGTTACTATAACTTTTTTTAGATTTCTTCGTACTAAAGCTTTAGATTTCAAAAAATGAGTGAAAGAATTCTAAAAGCTTTAGTACAGTTATTTGCTATTGTTGCCGAATCCGATACTACTAAAAGCAAAAGAAAAATAGTAGAGGCATTTTTGGCTCAACAGCTTAGTCAAGAATTGGTTGAAGAATATCTCTCATTGTATGATGATTATGTTTCTCAATTTGAGAAATCTTTATATACAAATTCCGGTGATTTAAAAAGAAAGCGTACTTCTTTAAGCTCTGTTCGTATTTTAAGAATTTGCACAGAAATTAATTCAGAATTAACTCAAGTACAAAAAATCATAGTATTACTAAGAATTTTTGAGTATTTATTTTCTGAAAAGAGTATGACAGAGCAAGAGAAAGAATTTGCAGAGACGGTTGCAGGCACTTTCAGAATCTCTGCAGAAGAATATTTAAATTGTTTAGAATTTATTACCAGTAAACAAGATTCAATACCCAATAGCCCCTCTTTTTTATTAGTAAATAAAACAATTGCTGATACCAATAACAAATTTATTGTTGAACCAGATATTGATTTACCCATATTATTTCTTAGAATTGAAAGTGTAAATTTATTTTTCTTTAAATATTTTGGTATTCATGAGATTAATTTAAATGGTCAGGCTATCATCTCGTCTCGTTCTTATATTTTAAACAGAGGTGCATCTTTAAGGGGAAATAAGCTAAAAACTATTTATTATAGCGATATTCAAAAATGTTTTCTAACAGAAGTTGGAAAACCTAAAATTACATTCGCTGTTAAAGATGTTGAATATAAGTTTAAAAATGGAAATTCAGGGATTAAACCTTTAAGTTTTCAAGAAGAGTCCGGTAAACTTATAGCTATAATGGGAGGAAGTGGTGCTGGAAAATCAACCTTGTTAAATATATTAAATGGAAATATCGCTCCGACAAAAGGAAAAATATTAATTAATGGATTTGATATTTATAAAGAAAAAGATAAAATTGAAGGGATTATCGGATATGTTTCTCAGGACGATTTATTAATAGAGGAATTAACCGTATATGAAAACTTATTCTATAATGCTAAGTTGTGTTTTAAAGATTTATCTAATAATCAGCTCGATAAATTAGTCATTGACCTATTAAACAGCCTTGGATTAGAAGAAATTAAGCATTTAAAGGTAGGAAACCCAATTGATAAAATTATTAGTGGCGGACAACGCAAACGAGTTAATATAGGATTAGAATTATTGCGTGAACCTGCCGTGCTTTTTGCCGATGAACCAACTTCGGGTCTTTCTTCTCGAGATTCAGAAAATATTATGGATTTACTGAAAGAGTTAACCCTAAAAGGCAAATTAGTTTTTGTAGTAATTCATCAACCCTCATCAGATATCTTTAAAATGTTTGATCAATTATTGATATTAGATTTAGGAGGTTATCCAGTATATTATGGAAACCCAGTTGATGCTGTTATTTACTTTAAAACAATCATCAACCATGTAAATGCTAATGAAAGTGAATGTAAACGCTGCGGAAATGTCAATCCAGAACAAATTTTTAATACGCTGGAATCTAAAATATTAGATGAATATGGGAATGTTACAGATCAACGAAAAATTTCCCCTAAAGAATGGAATGATTATTATTTAAAAGATAAAAATAATTCGATAGAGGAAATAGTAGAAGAAAAATCTGAATTACCCCAAAGTACTTTTAATGTTCCTTCTAAGCTTAAACAGTTTAATATATTTTTAATCAGAGATTTATTATCTAAATTAACGAATACACAATATCTTTTAATTAATTTATTAGAAACTCCTATTCTAGCATTTATCTTAGCTTTTTTTATCCGTTTTTACGATACGGACGTAGATAATCAAATGGGATACACCTTTATGGATAACGAAAATATTCCAGTGTATTTATTTATGTCGGTTGTCGTTTCATTGTTTATTGGTATGACGGTAAGTGCAGAGGAGATAATTAGAGATCAAAAAATTAGAAAACGAGAATCTTTTTTAAATTTAAGTAATGGCTCTTATCTATTTTCAAAAATTGTATTAATGTTTTCGGTTTCAGCCATTCAAACACTTTTATTTATTTTAATCGGAAATACAATATTAGGCATACATGGAATGTATTCGATGTATTGGCTTGTATTATTCAGTACTGCGTGTTTTGCAAACATGGTAGGTTTAAATATTTCGGCAACTTTAAATTCGGCAGTAACGATTTATATTCTTATTCCATTTCTATTAATTCCTCAATTATTATTTAGTGGTATTATTGTTAAGTTTGATAAATTAAATCCGGTAAGCACCTCTCAAAAAAATGTTCCGCTAATTGGTGATTTAATGGCTTCTCGTTGGGCATTTGAAGCCTTAGCTGTTTATCAGTATAAAGAAAATTCCTACGAAAAAATGTTTTATTCCGATAAAAAAATGATGAGTATTGCCAACTACAAAAAAAACTTTTGGATACCAAAATTACAAGCTAAAGTAAACAATATCGAAAGTGTAATAAAACGCAATGAAGATGTTAAAGATATAGAAAGTGATTTGCGTCTTTTAAAAAATGAATTTCTTAAAGAAAAACATATTAATAAACATTTTTTGTTTTCAGATTTTGAACAAATTCATCCTCAAAAAATAAATTTAACTTTAATCGAATCATTAAAAGATGAATTGTACAAGTTAAATATTTTTTATGTTAAAATGTTTAATAAAGGTGCCGATAGAAAGGATAAGATTATACAAAAATTTTATGCAAATCATGAAAATGGCAAAAACCTATTTAATGAATTAAAAGTTTCGCATGAAAATACAGCTTTATCTGATTTATTAACGAATAAAAAAGATTTAAGGTATATTTTAGAATTGAATGATGAATTAATTCAAAAAACAGATCCGATTTTCTTAGATTCAGATGGATTTAGAGCACATTTTTATGCTCCCAGAAAAAAAATATTTGGAAAGTATTTTTTTACTCCTTGGGTAAATATTTTTGTTTTATGGATGATGTCTTTTATGCTTACTATTACTCTATATTTTGATTTTTTTAAAAAATTACTAAATATTTTTTCCAGATTATTTAGCTCATCTCGAAAAAGTTAAAGACATTTTATGTTATATGTTAAAAACATATAATTTTCTGTAAGGTATATTGTGTTTATTTGAACATTAACTCTTAATTTAGCAATCTAAATTTTATATATGAATTACGATGTTATTGTATTAGGAAGTGGACCTGGTGGATATGTAGCTGCAATTAGGGCTTCTCAATTAGGTTTAAAGACAGCTGTAATTGAAAGAGAATCATTAGGAGGTATTTGCTTGAATTGGGGATGTATTCCAACTAAAGCTTTGCTTAAAAGTGCTCAAGTTTTTTCTTACTTAAATCATGCTTCGGATTTTGGTATTAAAGTTTCTAATTCATCCGTAGATTTTTCATCGGTTATTAAAAGAAGCAGAGATGTTGCCGATGGGATGAGTAAAGGAGTTCAATTTTTAATGAAAAAAAATAAAATTGACGTGATTATGGGCACTGGTAAAATTTTATCTCCGGGTAAAATTTCGGTTACAGATGCAAATAACAAAGAATCGGTAGTTGAAGGAAAAAATATTATAATAGCAGTAGGTGCTAGATCAAGAGAATTGCCAAATTTAAAACAAGATGGTAAAAAAATAATAGGTTACCGACAAGCCATGACTTTACCTACTATGCCAAAATCTATGTTAGTAGTTGGTTCAGGAGCTATTGGTTCTGAGTTTGCTTATTTTTACCAAACTATGGGTACTCAGGTAACGCTTGTTGAATATATGCCAAATATTGTGCCTGTTGAAGATGAGGAAGTATCTAAACAATTAGAGCGTTCTTTTAAAAAAATTGGCATGAATGTGTTAACACAAGCAAGTGTTGAATCTGTAGATGTTTCAGGTAAAAATTGTATGGTATCTGTAAAGACAAGTAAAGGAATTGAAAAATTAGAAACAGAAATAGTACTTTCTGCAGTAGGTATTGTTGCTAATATTGAAAATATTGGCTTAGAAAAGGTTGGAGTAGCTACAGATAAAGGAAAAATTGTTGTAGATGAATATTATAAAACAAATATTCCTGGAATTTATGCTATAGGAGATTGTGTTGGAGGACAAGCTTTAGCACATGTTGCATCTGCTGAGGGTATCATTTGTGTTGAAAAAATGGCGGGTCATCACCCCGAACCTTTAGATTACAACAATATTCCAGGGTGTACTTATTGTTCGCCTGAAATAGCTTCAGTTGGATATACTGAAAAAGCAGCAAAAGAAGCAGGATATGATATTAAAGTGGGTAAATTTCCTTTTTCGGCTTCCGGTAAAGCAAGTGCTGCAGGCCATAAAGATGGATTTGTTAAATTAATTTTCGATTCAAAGTATGGGGAGTTGTTAGGAGCGCATATGATTGGTTATAATGTAACAGAAATGATTGCAGAAATTGTAGCTATTAGAAAGCTTGAAACTACAGGCCATGAGTTAATTAAAACAGTACATCCACATCCTACTATGAGTGAGGCTATTATGGAAGCTGCGGCAGCAGCTTATGGCGAAGTAATACACTTATAATTTTAGCGAAATTTTTTTCGCTTTTATGTATGTGTGGAATATTAGGGGTTGCCTTACTTGATAACTCGAGTCATCAAGCATTAGAATCTTTTTCAAGTGCTTTAGGACAATTAAATCGAAGAGGTCCTGATTTTCAAGATTTTAAAAGATTTGGAAACATAACATTAGGCCATGCTAGATTATCAATAATAGATACTTCTACTTTAGCCAACCAACCTTTTACCGACCCATCCGGCAATTACACCATCGTATTTAATGGGGAAATCTTTAATTTTAAAGAACTTAGGAAATCCTTACAGTTAGAAGGCACAGAATTTTTATCAGGCTCCGATACCGAAGTATTATTAAATTTATTTATTAAAGAGGGCGTTTCTTGTTTAAATAAATTAAACGGTTTTTTTGCATTTGCCATATATGATAAAGCTAATAACAAACTCACCATTGCGCGTGATAGATATGGAATTAAACCACTGGTGTATTACCTTGATGATCATGTTTTTGCTTTTTCATCGGAATTTAAATCCTTACTTTCATTTCCATTTCCTCGAAAAATTAATCCTTCTGCCTTACGACATTATTTTCATCTAAATTACTTGCCTCAAATTTGTATGCTCCAAAATTTCTTTAAACTGGAGCCAGGATCTTATATAGAATTAGTTGAAAATACAGTAAGTATATCAAGGTATTATTCGATACCTAACTATCAAATACATGAAAATATTCCTACTTACAATAACGCTAAAGAAACTATTTATCATTTACTAGAAGACTCTGTTCGATTAAGATTAGTTTCTGATGTTCCCTTAGGTTCTTTTTTAAGCGGTGGTATAGATTCCAGTATTATTACCGGCTTAGCTAGTAAATTTGTTCCTAATTTACATTCGTTTTCAATTGGTTATCAAGATGAACCTTTTTTTGATGAGACAAACTACGCTAAAAATTTATTAAATTGTCTAACTTTATTAAATACAGTATTTAGTTTGTCTAATAACGATTTTATAAATAACATATATGAAATGCTCGATTATTTAGACGAACCTTTTGCTGATTCATCTGCCTTAGCTGTGTATATATTAAGTAAAAAAACCCGTGAATATGTTACTGTTGCATTATCTGGAGATGGAGCGGATGAGCTTTTTTCTGGCTATAACAAACATATGGCAGAATTTAAAGTTAGAAATTTAACCTGGAAAGAAAAAACATTAAGTCCATTAAGGCATCTTATTAAATTTTTTCCTGAATCAAGAAATAATGCTGTATTAAATAAAGTTAGACAATTTAATAAATTTTTTAATAGTGTACATTTAACCAATTCTGAAAGATATTGGCAATGGGCAGGACTATTGTCAGAATCAGAGGTTGATAAACTACTCATTCTAAATTCTTCTGATAGTTCAGAATATGAAAAGTTCAAACAAAAATTTTTACAATATTTAAAAACCAATAATTTAAATGAAGTATTATTAGCCGACTTACATTTAGTATTACCTTATGATATGTTAACAAAAGTTGATTTAATGTCCATGGCTAATTCATTAGAAGTAAGAACTCCATTTTTGGATTACAGACTAGTTAATTTTGTTACCGGGTTACCTGAATCTTATAAAATTGATAAAAATATTAAAAAGAAAATATTGCAAGATACTTTTAAGGATTTACTACCTTCTGAGTTATATAATAGACCCAAACACGGATTTGAAGTTCCCTTATTAAAATGGTTTAAAAATGATTTAAAAGGATTGATTTTGGATGATTTATTAAAGGACGAATTTATTTTAGAACAGGGCATTTTTTCATTGCAAGAGATACAAAAAATTAAAAGTAAATTATATTCTAATAACCCAGGAGATGTTCATGCAACAGTTTGGGCATTAATAGTTTTTCAGTATTGGTGGAAAAAATACTTAATGTAATTGATATTGATTAAAAATAATTTTTTTTAAATGAGTAAAAAATTAAAAATTTTACGAATTGCCAATAGGTTTAATTTAGGTGGACCCACCTATAATGTAGCGTATTTAACTAAATATTTAGAGCCTGATTTTGAAACTTTACTCATTGGAGGTGCTAAAGACGAAACCGAGGAGAGTTCTACGTTTATTTTAGATAATTTAGGAATAGTACCTACCATAATTCCAGAAATGAAAAGAGAAATAAGCTTAAAATATGACAAGGTAGCATATCGTAAAATATCAGAAATTATCAAAAAATTTAAACCGGATATTGTTCATACTCATGCATCTAAGGCTGGAGCTATTGGAAGGTTGGCGGCATTTAATCATAATGTTCCGTTAATTTTTCATACATTTCACGGGCACGTTTTTCATTCATATTTTGGAAAAGTTAAAACTATGTTTTACAAGAATGTAGAACGGTATCTGGCTACTAAGTCAACAAAAATTATTGCCATAAGCCCCAAACAAAAAGAAGAATTAGTTTTTCAACATAAAATCGTGGCAGCTGAAAAAATCTCGGTTATACCTCTTGGATTTGATTTGTCAAAATTTAGGGAAAATATTGCCCATAAAAGAAATACATTTAGAGCTAAATATAATATACCTCCCGACAAAATCGCTGTATGTATAGTTGGTCGTTTAGTGTCTATAAAAAACCACCCGTTGTTTATAGATATTATTAAAGAGTTAAATAAATTATTTCCTAAAAAATATGTTGGAGTTATTGTTGGGGATGGTGAAAATAAAGATGAAATTATTGAATATGTAAAAAACACAAACTTGTCTTTTACTTCTAGCGTTATTAAAAATAACGAAGATATTCTTTTTACATCGTGGATTAAAGATGTAGATTATGTATATGCTGGATCTGATATCGTTTTACTTACTTCTTTTAATGAAGGTACTCCAGTTAGTTTAATCGAAGCACAAGCCACAGGAAAGTTTGTTTTATCAACCAATGCAGGTGGAGTAGAGGATATTATTATTCCTGATGTAACTGGAAAAATAATTAAATCATTTAATTCTAAAGATTTTGTGGATTTTATAGTCAATAAAACTTCTTTTCAATTGTCAGAAAATGATGGAAAAAATATTGCCGATCGATTTTCATATAATAGGCTGGTTCATAACATGAAAGATCTATATTTACAAGAATATAATACGTTAAAATTTTAATTTTTATTCGTTTATTAAAAAAAATCTTCTACAATAAGCCTTCAATACTTAAAAAATGATATTTTTGAACAATTTTAAATATGAAATCTAAGAAATATTTATTTTTTATTGTATTTATTGCATTTGTTAGCTCTTGCCGATATTTTCAACCAAGTGTAATGTTTAAAACGCCTAAGGGTTTTAGTTTTGATCAGTTTATAGATAGTGTTCAAAAAGATTATATAATAAGAAAAAACGATATTTTAACATTTAGAGTTTTTTCTAATGATGGATTTAAAGTATTGGAAATGACACAAAACATGAGTGGTGGAGGGGTTCAAAATAATTCACAACAATTGATTCAATACTCAGTAGAAAGTAATGGAATGGTTAAGTTTCCAGTTATTGGTAGACAAAAAATTGAAGGTTTAAGTATACGAGAGGCAGAAAAGTTTTTAGAACAAAAATATACTGAATTTTATAATAGTCCTTTTGTAGATTTACGCGTAACTAATAAGAGAGTAATTATTTTTCCAGGTAATGAAGGTACAGCTAAAGTTTTGCCTCTGCAAAATGAAAACACCACATTAATCGAAGCTTTGGCAATGTCTGGTGGTATTTCTAATACAGGTAAGGCTTGGAAAGTAAAATTAATTCGTGGCGATTTAAAAAATCCAACTATATATTTATTCGACTTATCTAAAATTGAAAGCATTAAAGATGCAGGTATGTATTTGCAAGCAAACGATATTATTTATGTTGAACCAACCTTTTATGTAGCTAAAGAGTTGGTGGAAGAGTTGGCGCCTATTTTAACCATATTAACGACAGTACTCACTATTTTTGTAACCTGGCAGGTTGTTAAAGGCATATAATGAGCGTAAACGAACAACAACAAGAAAAAGATTTGGGATTAAACATCCCTTTATTAATTTATATTGCCCGAAAAAATTTATGGTATGTACTAGGTATATTTGCCATATTTGGTTTAGCAATTTTTTTGTATTTAAGATATACGCCTCAGTTATTTAATTCTTATGCCATAGTTCAGGTTAGATCATCAAATGCGGCTAATCAATTTATCGGGGGAGGAACTAACAACATGTTACCTCGAATGGATATTCATCAAGATTTGGAGTTTTTAAAGTCTTTTGAGTTTTTTAAAAAAGCATCTGAACAACTTCCCTTGCAAATTTCATACTTTAAGAAAGGTAGAATTTTGGATATGGAAAGCTATAAAGCAACTCCCTATTCAATAGATTTAATTCAATCAGACCCATTGGCTTTCGGTTTAGAAGTACATCTTAAGTTTACGGACAATCAAAATGTTATAGTGTCGTATACTTCACAAAAAAAACTTTTTGAAAAATCTTATAAGATTTCAGAACTAATAATTACTCCCATTTTTTCTTTTAGAATTACTGGGTTAAATGAAAAATATGATAAAGACGAACTAAATGGATATTATTTCAAAATTAATGATTTAAGCAAAATGCAGGCTTTGTATCATTCAAAAATTAAAATTTCATTAGTTAGCGATGTGGCACAAACCATAAAAATATCTTTAGATGATGAAAGTGTTCAAAAAGCCGCGGATAGGGTGAATACAATCGCTACATTTTTTTTAGAAAGCGATTTGGATAGAAAAAGTCAAAGTACCGAGAAAATGATATCGTTTATTGATGATCAAATAAATAATATTTATAAAGATTTAAAAAAATCGGAAGAGGATATAGTTAGCTTCCAGAAAGAAAACAAATTGGTAGAAGATAATTCAAAACAAAACATCATTTTGCAACAGAAAAATGTGATTGAAGCTGAAATAACTACGTTAGAATTAAACGAAAGAATTTTAAAAAGCGTTGTGGATAGAATTGGATCATTAGATAGTATTTCAAAAATTGTTGAGTTAGTTACTTTTCTTCCAAAAGAAATTAATATTCATCGAGAAATTGATAAATTATATACTTTATATAGTCAAAGGCAGGAATTGTTGTTTGATTATAAAAATAACAGTTCATCGATTAAATATATTGAACATAATATTAAAAATCAAGAAAAAATTCTCAGAGAATCTTTGCAATCTAATTTAAAAAACATCACCCTTAAAAAAGAGTTATTAAAAGATAAATTAGGTTATTTCATTGTAAATGTAGAGGAAAACACCTTGCCTGAAAAAAAGATGGAGTTTGGTAAATTAGAAAAAGTATATAAAATTAATGAAAAATTTCACACACTTTTTATCGAGAAAAAGGCAGAATTTGAAATTGCTAAATCAGGTTTTGTGTCGGAAAATGTTATTTTGCAGCAAGGTAAAATTTCTAGTATACCTATATATCCTAAACCAACTATTGTATATTTAATTCTTTTATCATCAGCCTTTATTGTTTCAATAATAATGGTATATGTAAAGTATTTGTTATATAACAAACTAAGTAATGTAGAAGAAATAATAAAAGGTGTTGGCCCTCAAGTGAGTGTGTTGGGAATTATTTCAAAATTTACACAAACCATGAATTTTTCTCAATTGGTTGTGCATAAAAAACCAAAGTCGGTCATTACAGAATCGTTTAGAAATGCACGAACTAACTTACAATTTATATTAGAAAATCAAAGTAATAAAATTATCTCTATTACCTCTACTGTATCTGGTGAAGGTAAAACCTTTGTGGCAATTAATCTTGCAGGCATTTTAGCACTGATGGATAAAAAAGTAGTTATTTTAGACTTAGATATGCGTAAGCCAAAAGTTCACTTAGGTTTCAACTCTACCAATACGAACGGAATGAGTACTTTGTTAATTAAAAAAAATACCATTGAAGAATGTATTAAGGTGAGTGATATTCCTACTTTACATTTTATTACTTCAGGACCTGTCCCCCCTAACCCATCTGAGTTAATATTAAATGGTGAGTTGAAAAATATTGTGGATAAACTTTTACAAAATTACGATTATGTAATTTTTGATACTCCGCCTTCCGGCTTAGTAACGGATGGTTTGGAGTGCGCTACCATGGCCGATTGTTTAATCTATCTTTTTAGAGCTGAATATTCTAAAAAGTCATTTATGGCTAACTTGCAAAGAATTTCTAACGACAAAAAATATAAAAATATTTGTTTTGTATTAAATGATGTAGATTATAAGTATGGTCCTTATGCTTATGCTTCAAGGTACGGATATGATTATGGCTACGGCTATGGCTACGGTCATGGCTATGGTTACGGATATAGTTACGGAAGAGAATATGCTTATGGTTATGGTGAAAAGGCAGGATATTACGATTAATGGAAATTATATCTACCAACATAAAAGATTTAGTTCTTATTAAACCCCAAGTATTTGAGGATGAAAGGGGAGATTTTTTTGAGTCATATAACCTACAAAAGCTACAACAGATAATTCCCCATCCATTTGTTCAGGATAATCAATCATTATCTAAAAAAAATGTATTGCGAGGCTTGCATTTTCAAAAAAAACCATTTGAGCAAGGTAAGCTAGTTCGAGTAATACATGGAAGCGTTTTAGATGTTGCTGTAGATATTCGTAAAGACTCACCAACGTATTTAAAGTATTTTAAAGTTATTTTAAATTCAAATAATAAACTTATTTTATGGATTCCTCCAGGTTTTGCTCATGGATTTTTATCTTTAGAAGAAGATACAGTTTTTAATTATAAATGCACCGAATATTATCATAAAGATTCTGAAGAAACAATTCGTTGGAATGATCCTATTCTCAATATTTCATGGGATATTGAGAATCCTATTATATCTTCAAAAGATAAACTTGGAAAATCATTTGCTGAAATAGAGTCGATATTGTAATTTTCAGATTTTAAGTCTACTTTTGCACCATGATAATTGATTTAGCAATTTTATCAATCCTTTCATTTAGTTTCTCTTTTGTTTTAAACAAAATTTTACTAAAGTTTTCATCTAATTTAGGTATTAGAAATAATCAAATAACCATTGTTAGGTTTAACAAAACCTCCAAACCAGCATTAGGAGGGATTAGTTTTTTTATTACCTTTTTGCTTGGGTTAATTTTTTTTGTTATAGTATATCAGCACGATAATATTCAAGATATTTTAGCTGAAAATACAGGTTTTTTGCTGGGAGCTGCTGTCGCGTTTATTATGGGTTTGTATGATGATGCTTATAACACTCAACCTTTTTTAAAATTTTTGACCCAATTTTTTTGCGCTGCAGTATTAATTTATTCAGGTTTTTATATTCATTTTTTTAACTCAGATATATTAAATTATATTATCACTGTTTTTTGGGTAGTTGGAATTATGAATTCAATAAATATGTTAGATAACATGGATTCAATTACTACTTTAGTTTCTTTGGCTATTATTTCAGCAACTATTTTTTTAAATACAGAAAGTTTTATTCAAAGCCCACTGTTTTTATATTTATCGGTTTCCCTACTATTTTCACTTTCCTCTTTTTTGTTTTATAATTGGAATCCTTCTAAAATGTTTATGGGAGATACCGGAAGTCAATTTTTGGGATATTTTCTTGCGGCAACCGGAATACATTCTATTTGGAATATCCCAAGCGAAAATCATTTTTTAGGAAACTACACAGGGATTGTTTTAGTATTTCTTGTATATATTATTACTCTAACAGATACCTTTACGGTAACCGTAAATAGAATTTTGAAAAAAACTTCACCATTTGTTGGAGGTAAAGATCATACAACACACCAATTGTTTTTTTTAGGCTTTTCAGAAAAAATGGTGGCTTTTGTAATATTGTTTATAAATGTAATATCAGTTTTAATTGCAGTTTTGCTATACAATACGAATAATGTATATTATTTCCCTTTTGTTTTTATAAGTATTTTAGCCAGCGTGTTTTTATTTGTGAATA
>CAZEIM010000005.1:14409-14903 GCA_964512145.1 uncultured Flavobacteriales bacterium | reverse complement strand
GAATACTAAAGCAGTATTTCATAATTATTTTAAAAAACATTTATTCAGAAATAAATGGATTGAACAACAAACCATTACTCCTTCAAGTGCTTCAGGTGATTCAATAGTGTCAAAACCACCTATTGAAGTATTAACAAATCATGACAATTAATTCTAAGTTTTGGTTTTGGACAACCCTCTTTTTAATTGCCTTTTTAGGATTGTGGATTTTTTATTTTATTTCATTAAAGAAAAATGATACTCAATATATTTTTTATCAAAATAACACTCCATTACATTATATAATTCCTGAAAATTTAGAAGTTTTTAATGAGCAAGTTCCTATATCTATTCCCGAGATAAAAGAGCGATATGAAAGGGAGTTATTTATAAATGCCTATTGGCATTCTCAAACCATTTTACTTTTAAAACGATCAAATAAATGGGATAGGCAAATTGAACATATATTAAAATTATACTCTATTCCATCTGATTTTAAGTATTTGCCCATTATA
>CAZEIM010000005.1:14123-14391 GCA_964512145.1 uncultured Flavobacteriales bacterium | reverse complement strand
GATTATTAAATGTAACGTCTCCTTCTGGGGCAAAAGGTTTTTGGCAAATAATGGATTCAGCCGGAAAAGAATTAGGACTTGAAATTAATGAATTTGTGGACGAACGATTAGATATTGAAAAATCAACACATGCAGCGTGTAAATATTTAATAAATGCTTATCAAAAACTAGGTTCTTGGACTCTTGCTGCGGCTTCATATAATATGGGAGTCTCTGGATTAAAAAAACAAATTGAAAAACAAAAAAAAACAAATTATTACGATTTATA
>CAZEIM010000005.1:0-14101 GCA_964512145.1 uncultured Flavobacteriales bacterium | reverse complement strand
CTCAGAAACTAGTCGCTATGTATTTAGAATTTTGGCTATAAAAGAAATATTTTGCTCGCCACAATTATTCGGATTTAATATTTCTCATCAAGAAAAATATATGCCATATTCATATAAAGTATTAGAAGTAAATAGTTCTATAGAAGATTTAGTTAGTTTTGCAGAAGAAAATAATATTTCCTACAAAGAATTAAAAATGTTAAATCCTTGGTTGTTAACTGATAAATTACCAAATGCTGAAAAAAAGAAATATCAAATAAAAATACTTATTTCATAAAGTGTCTGATTATATAGAAATTATAGGAGCTAGAGAGCATAATTTAAAAAACATCTCTGTAAACATTCCCAGAAACAAGTTGGTTGTAATTACCGGCTTAAGTGGTAGTGGTAAGTCTTCTTTAGCTTTCGATACCATTTTTAATGAAGGTCAGCGCAGATATATTGAAAGTTTTTCAGCCTATGCTCGAGGATTTATTGGCAAAATGGAGCGTCCTGATGTGGACCAGATATTAGGTTTAAGTCCTGTTATTTCTATTGAGCAAAAAACGGTTAATAAAAGTCCACGTTCAACTGTGGGAACTATAACGGAGATATACGATTATTTAAGATTATTATTTGCTCGTGTTGGCACAGCATATTCTTATATTTCAGGTGAAAAAATGGTTAAGTATTCATCGGAACAAATTTTACAGTTAATTTTTGAAAAGTTAGCCAATAAAAAAGTATATATTTTATCACCTGTAGTAAAAGGCAGAAAAGGACATTATAGAGAGTTGTTTGAAAAGTTTAGAAAAGATGGGTTTTTAAGAGCAAGGATAAATGGAGAAATAACAGAATTAAAGCCTGGGATGCAAGTAGACAGGTATAAAATTCACGATATTGATTTGTTTATTGATAAGGTTTCTATTATTCCAGAAAATCTTACCCGAATTTCAAAATCCTTAAATCTTGCCCTAAAACAAGGAAATAATTCTTTAATAGTAGTAGAAGTGAATGAACAGTTGGAAATGGTACATGAATTTTTTTATAGTAAAATGCTCATGTGTCCAACTTCCGGAATATCTTATGATGAACCCGCGCCAAATTCTTTTTCATTTAATTCTCCCTACGGAGCTTGTTCCCATTGTTCTGGATTAGGTGAAGTGTCAGAGATTGATGAGTCTAAGATTTTTCCTGATAAAAATTTAACCATAAAAAAAGGAGGTATTGCTCCTTTAGGAGAATATAAAAACAATTGGGTTTTTAAGCAAATTGAAGCAATTGGAAAGAAATATGGATTTGATGTTAACACCAAAATATCTGATATTCCAACTTCAGTAATTCAAATATTACTGAACGGGTCTGATGAGTCATTTGTGGTAAATAATTCTACTATTGGTGTTTCATATTCACAACATATTCAGTTTCCTGGTATTGTTAATGTGTTATTAAAACAATACGAAGAAAGCAATACCCCCTCATTAATGAAATGGGCAGAGGCATTTATGAATAAAATTGATTGCCCCGAATGTAAAGGATCAAGATTAAAAAAAGAAAGTTTATACTTTAAAGTGGATGAAAAAAATATTTCTGAAGTTGCATCTTTCGATATTCTTAATTTTAAAAAATGGATAGACAATTTACCTGAAAAATTATCGTCAAGAGAAATGTTAATTGCGAAGGAAATATTGGTTGAAATAAATAATAGAACTAAATTTTTATTGGATGTTGGGTTGAGCTATCTTACACTGAATAGAAGTTCTGCTACCTTGTCAGGAGGTGAAGCACAACGAATACGACTGGCAACACAAATAGGAAGTAAGTTAACAAATGTGCTGTATATTTTAGACGAACCAAGTATAGGACTTCATCAACGAGATAATCATAAACTTATCCAATCTCTAAAAAAACTTAGGGATATTGGAAACTCTGTTATCGTAGTTGAGCATGATAAAGATATCATGTTGTCTTCAGATTATATTATTGATATTGGGCCAAAAGCAGGTAAACACGGTGGTAAAATTGTAGCACAAGGCGAGCCACTTGATTTTATTGAAAGCAAAACTTCTACGGCTAGATATATAAAAGGCGATTTAAATATCGAGTTTAATCATAATAAAAGAACTAAAAATAATCATACCATCAAAATTCATAAAGCATCCGGTAATAACTTAAAAAATGTAACAGTTGAATTTCCCTTAGGGAAATTAATTTGTGTTACAGGTGTTTCGGGGAGTGGAAAATCTTCTTTGGTAAACGGAACTCTATACCCCATTTTATCACATTATGTATATAATTCAAAAACTAAACCATTACCTTACCAAAAAATAGAAGGTCTTGAGTATATCGATAAAGTAATAGAAGTAGATCAATCTCCTATAGGAAGAACGCCAAGGTCTAACCCGGCAACATATACAGGACTTTTTGCTGATATTCGGGCATTGTTTTCAAATTTACCGGAGGCAAAAATAAGAGGGTATAAACCCGGCAGATTTTCTTTTAATGTGAAAGAGGGTAGGTGTGATGATTGTTTGGGTGCCGGTGTTAAAACTATTGAAATGAATTTTTTACCTGATGTTTACGTACCCTGCGAAACTTGTTCAGGTAAAAGATATTCTCGTGAAACCTTACAAATTAGATACAAGGCAAAATCTATAGGAGATGTTTTAGATATGACTATTGAAGAGGCTACTTCTTTTTTCGAAAACATCCCATCTATATATAATAAGTTAAATACCCTAATGAGTGTTGGTTTAGGTTATATACAGTTAGGTCAATCTTCTGTTACCTTATCAGGAGGAGAAGCACAACGTGTAAAATTAGCCACTGAATTGGCTAAAAAAAGTACTGGTAAAACTGTATATATTATGGATGAGCCTAGTACAGGGTTACATTTTGAGGATATTGATATTTTATTAAAAGTAATTTATAGATTAGTAGATCAAGGAAATACTGTTATTATCATTGAGCATAATTTAGATATCATTAAAGTTTCAGATTATATAATTGATATGGGTCCTGAAGGAGGAAATGAGGGAGGAAATATTATTGCTACAGGCAGTATTGATGATATTATTAAAAATAAGAAAAGTTATACCGGTCATTTTTTAAAATTAGAATTAAAAAAATAATTGTAAATATGCAATCACCCATTGATTTTTCAACAATTGATGCCTTTAAATATTCAAAAAATCAAGATTCCGAACATCAAAATTTAAATAATTTAATACATTCAGATGCTGGAATCCCTCCATTTTTAAGAGGTCCTTATGCAACTATGTATGTTCAAAAACCTTGGACAGTTAGACAATATGCAGGCTTTAGTACCGCTGAAGAATCTAATGCATTTTATAAAAAAAATCTAGCGGCTGGTCAAAAAGGCTTATCTATTGCATTTGATTTAGCTACACACAGGGGATATGATTCTGATCATCCAAGAGTTAAAGGGGATGTGGGTATGGCAGGTGTTGCTATTGATACGGTAGAGGATATGAAGATATTGTTTGATGGGATACCTTTAGATCAAATGAGCGTTTCCATGACTATGAATGGAGCTGTTATACCTATAATGGCTTTTTTTATTGTTGCTGCAGAAGAACAAGGAGTTTCACCAGAAATGCTTTCTGGAACCATACAAAATGATATTTTAAAAGAATTTATGGTAAGAAACACCTATATATATCCTCCAGGTCATTCAATGCGTATTATAGCAGATATTTTTAAGTATACTGCTCAACATATGCCAAAGTTTAATTCAATTAGTATTTCAGGGTATCATATGCACGAAGCAGGAGCTAGTGCCGAAATAGAGCTTGCATATACTATTGCAGATGGATTAGAATATGTAAGAACTGGAATTAATGCTGGGTTAGATGTAGATTCTTTTGCACCTCGCTTATCCTTTTTTTGGGGAATTGGAATGAATTTTTTTAATGAAATTGCAAAATTAAGGGCAGGTAGAGTTCTTTGGGCAAAGTACATGAAAATGTTTAATCCTAAAAACCCAAAGTCTTTAGCATTGCGAACACATTGTCAAACTTCTGGCTGGAGTTTAACAGAACAAGATCCTTTTAATAATATTTCAAGAACTTGTGTTGAAGCATTATCAGCAGTATTTGGAGGCACACAGTCTTTACATACCAATTCTTTTGATGAGGCCATTGCTTTACCTACTGAATTTTCAGCCAAAATAGCCCGAGACACCCAGTTATATATTCAAAAACATATGAATATAACAAAAAGTATCGATCCTTTTGGAGGCTCGCTATTTTTAGAAAACTTGACTCAGCAATTAATCTTGAAAGCAGAAGAGTTAATTCTTGAAATAGAATCCTTAGGTGGTATGTCCTCAGCTATTGAAGCAGGAATTCCAAAAATGCGTATTGAACAAGATGCCACGTTACGCCAAGCAAAAATAGAGAATGGTAAAGATATTATTGTAGGAGTAAATAAATATACTACTCAAGAAAAATCTCAATTTGATATACTTCAAATAAATACTTCCGAAGTGTTAAAAAAGCAATGTGATAGAATACAATATGTCAAATCTATGAGAGATAATGATTCGGTTATCATGTCTTTAAACAAATTAACTCTTTGTGCTCAATCTGGGGAAGGAAATATATTAGAGTTTGCTATTGAGGCAGCTAAAAAAAGAGCTACGCTTGGAGAAATTTCAAATGCTTTAGAAAAAGTATTTGGCAGGCATGTTGCTAAAAATATATTAATTTCGGGAACTTATTCTCAAGAAAAAATGGATGACGAACTCTTTGTTAAGGCTACTCGATTATCGGATAAGTTCTCTCAAATGGATGGTAGGAGGCCTAGAATTTTAGTAGCGAAAATGGGGCAGGACGGACATGATCGAGGAGCTAAAGTAATAGCTACTTCATTTGCTGATATTGGTTTTGATGTTGATATTGCACCTCTTTTTCAAACTCCTCAAGAGGTAGTTAAACAAGCCATAGAAAATGATGTTCATATTATTGGTATTTCCTCTTTAGCAGGTGGGCATAAAACATTAATTCCTGAGTTAATCAAGGAATTAAATAATCGAAATATGAGTCATGTTATGGTTGTAGCCGGTGGAGTAATACCGGAATCAGATTATGATTTTTTATATAAAAATGGGGTGCATTTTATTTTTGGTCCTGGTACCATAATTACAAAAGCAGCCATAAAAATTTTAAACGAACTCATTAATAAACACTCTTAATTTAAATATATGTTTGGTTTAGGAAATATGCTTGGGGATCTTCAAAATATGAAAAAAGAAATGGAGACCGTAAAATCTAAGTTAGATTCTATACAGGTAGTGGCATCTTCTGAACAAAATTTAGTTTCAATTCAGGTAAATGGAAATAAAAAAGTTCAGTCTGTAACATTACATGAAGATTTTTCAAAGCTTTCATTACATCAAATGCAGCTACATATTAAACAAGCATTAGAAAAGGTAATGGAGCAAGCCGAAAAAGTCAATGAACAAGAAATGAAATCGGTCGCATCTACTATGATTCCAGGTTTAGGTTCAATGTTTTCAAAATAACATGAAAATTAATGCTGATTATATTCCTATAAAGGCTGAAAAACTTCCAGTTATGGAACATTATTATACCATACAAGGTGAAGGAAATAATTCAGGAAAAGCAGCTTATTTTATTAGAATTGGAGGTTGTAGTGTTGGTTGTCACTGGTGTGATGTAAAGGAAAGTTGGGATGCTAAAAAACATCTTTCATATACCATAGATCAAATAATATCTTGGGTAAAAAACTCGAATGCTAAATTTGTTGTAATTACAGGGGGCGAACCAACAGAATATGACTTAACGAGTTTAACTGAAGCATTTTTAAAACTAAATGTTCAGCTTTTTTTGGAAACGTCAGGAGCTTTTCCAATTACCGGAATTTGGCATTGGATTTGTCTTTCACCCAAAAAACGAATGCCAGTGTTGGAAAAAAACTTTTCTTTAGCTAACGAACTTAAAGTTATTATTTATAATAAGGATGATTTTAAATTTGCTGAGCAAAATTCAAAAAAAGTGAATAGTGCTTGTAAATTATTTTTGCAACCAGAATGGGATAAAAAAACGGAAATGATGCCATATATACTCGATTACATAAAACAAAACCCAAAATGGACATTATCTTTACAAACACATAAATATATTAATATCCCGTAATTATGATTAAAAATATTTTATTTTTTTATTTTGTTGTTTCAATGAGTAATTTATTAAATGC
The DNA here is from genome assembly GCA_964512145.1 of uncultured Flavobacteriales bacterium. Classification (GTDB taxonomy): domain Bacteria; phylum Bacteroidota; class Bacteroidia; order Flavobacteriales_G; family JALEGO01; genus CAYOHR01. The sequence continues at coordinate 7,882 of CAZEIM010000005.1, read as the reverse complement.
TCAACAAACTTACACCACAAGCAATAAAAAAGCTATTAAAAACTTCGAACAGGCTTTAAAACTTTATGAAGGGAGAAATGATAAAGACGCTATAGTTATATTAGATAAAGTAACGATAGATGAACCTACTTTTTTTGAAGCTAGGATGTTATTAGGAGATATTCACTTTGAAGCCAATAATTTTGCTCAAGCAGCACAGCAATATAGGGCCATTACGAATATGAACCCAAGCTTTAGTAGTATGGTTTTTTATAAATTAGGAATTTGTCAAATGAAACTCGAAAAATACGAAGAAGCATACAAGAGTATTCAATATTTTGTTAACACCCCTAATGTAAATAAAGAATTAAAATCTATGGCTGAGTTTGATTTAAAATCTGCGGCATTTGCCAAAGATGCTATAAAAAATCCGGTGCCGTTTAACCCTACTAATTTAGGGGAGGCTATCAATTCAGAATTATCTGAATATTTTCCTACCATGACTGTAGATGAAGAAATGATTTTATATACAAGGCTGTTGCCTGAACCCAATAGTCCTAATAAGTATAACGAAGATTTTTTTCTTAGTAATAAGAATGAAAATGGACAGTGGACTAACTCTAAAAATATAGGCCCTTCCATTAATACCATTTTAAATGAAGGTGCTCCAACACTTTCTACGGATGGACAAACACTTATTTTTACCGTATGTGAACTTTTTGGAGAATATGGGGGGAATAGAAAGGGTTTTGGAAGTTGTGATTTATTTTATTCTATGTTATCCTCTAAGGGTTGGAGTCCGGCTCAAAATATGAATAAACCAATTAATTCAATGCATTGGGAGAGTCAGCCATGTTTTTCGGCAGATGGCAAAACTCTTTACTTTATTAGAGGTGTAAAAAACAGCAAAGGAAAAAGAGATCAGGATATTTATAAATCGATCCTTCAACCAGATGGTTTTTGGAGTAATCCCGAAAAACTTAGTTCAGTTATTAATACACCTGGCCGTGAAGAGAGCGTATTTATACACCCTGATGGAAAAACTTTATATTTTTCGTCTGATGGTCACCCGGGTTTTGGGGGGTTGGATATTTTTAAATCTACACTTCAAGAGGATGGAGAGTGGACTAGGCCAATTAATTTAGGTTATCCTATTAATACAGCTCAAGATGAAAATAGTTTGTTTGTTTCCGCTAACGGAAAATTAGCACTTTTTGCATCGGATAGGGCAGGGGGCTTTGGTGGTTTAGATTTATATTCCTTTGAATTGCCTGAACAGATGAAACCCATCATGGTCACCTATTTAAAAGGAAAAGTATACGATGAAGTAACTAAAAAACCTCTGGAGTCTGTTTTTGAATTAATTGATTTGTCAACGGGTAAAACAGTAGTTACCTCATTTTCAAACCCGAATTCCGGAGAATATTTAGTTTCCTTACCTTCCGGAAAAGAATATGCATTAAACGCATCTAAAACTGGGTATTTATTTTTTTCTGAAACCTTTAGTTTAGTTAATAAAGAAAGTGTTGAGCCATTTAAAAAAGATGTTCCTTTATCTCCAATTGCTGTAAATAGTAAGGTTGTGCTTAAAAACATTTTTTTTGAAACCGGCAAATATGATTTAAAAAATCAATCTATTGCTGAAATTAATAAGTTATTTGAATTTTTGTCAAACAATAAAACGCTTAAAATTGAAATAGGTGGACATACAGATAACGTTGGCTCATCTAATTCAAATATGGTATTATCTCAAAATAGAGCAAAAGCTGTTTTTGATTATTTAATCAATAAAGGAATTGAATCTGAACGTTTAACTTATAAAGGATATGGAGATACAACTCCAATAGCTGATAATTCCAATGAACTTGGAAGGGCAGAAAACAGAAGAACTGAATTTAAGATTATTGGATCATAGTGAAAAAACAGAAGGTAGGTGTTTTTTTTTCTTCTGGCTTAGGAAATGCTTTACTTTTAGTTCCATTATTAAAAAACATTCCTAAAGAAACTGAAGTATATGGTATTTTTAATTCACCGTATAATTGTGAAGAATTATTTTGGGATAATTCTTTAGTTCATAAAAAAATTACGATACACAAATTTTCCGACTATTTTAAGTTAATTCCACTTTTTAAATCATTTTCAATCATATATTTAGATTTTTTTGCTGTAAATAAAAAGAATGTCTTAATCTCATGGTATATTTCTAAAAATATTTATGCTCATGCATCAAAAATAAAAATTCCTTCATTTATCAACATAAACTGGGTTTATATTACAACAAAGCAGCATATGGCATTAACTAATTTAAAGTTATTGAATAAATCGCTCACATTAAATTTGCAAGATTTTTATTTGCCTACATTCTTAAATTTCAATCAAAAACATTTTATTGAGGCTCCTTATATTGTTGTTCAATTAAGCAGTGGAAATAATACGGCTCCCTATAAAACTTGGGATATTTACAATTGGAAACAGCTCATAGAAAAAATTATTCAAAATAATCCGCAATTGCATATAGTTTTATTAGGTGATATACATGAGGTTAACCTTTGGGATCATACTGAAGAATCCAAGCAAATAATTAATTTACTTGGAAAAACAACAATATCTGAGGTTATGCAAATTATACAACATGCCTTGTTGTTTATTGGTCATGATAGCGGACTAATGCACATTTCAGTTGGAATGGGAACAAAAACTTGTACTATTTGGGGAGGGTCTGATTATGAAATATACGGCTATGAAAGTTTTGATAATAAATTACATAGAATTATTGCTTATAAAGAATCTTGTTGGCCATGCAACTCATGGTACAAGCCAAATATTAGTAAAACATCAAACCCATTAAATTGCCCCGATTTTTCATGTTTAAAACACATAACGGTTAATCAGGTTTATCAGCAAGTAAAAGAAATTATGCATGTTTAAATCTGTATTATATACAATATTATCAAAATTTTTTATCGCATTACTAAATGTATTTTTAGTGGTCATAACATCCAGATTTTATAATGCAGACGGCAGAGGTTTTTATAGTTGGTGGATTTTAAATATTACGTTTATTACACACCTAAGTGGCATTATTGGCGGATCTTCCTGGGTTTATTTTGCATCGAGATACTCTTTAAGAAATAATTTTTTAATGAGTTATATTTGGGCATTAATAAGTTCTACTTTAATTTCTTGTATTTTATTATTTAGTAATAAGATAGAGTATTCTTTTTTTTATCATTTATTATTCTTGGGATGTATAGATAGTATTTTGGGAAATACTTTGTTTTACTTTCAGGGGAAAAATAAAATTAGGTACTTTAATTTTATTCAGGTATTAAACATGATTTTATTGTGTTTTTTCTTTATGCTGTTTTATTTTTTAGGGTTTTCATTAGAAGAAACGACCATTTATTCTTTATATAGTTCTAAGATTTTTACATTAATTCCAGCTTTATACTTACAATATTCTATACCAGATAATTCAACAAACTCTTATGACAAAATAAATTTATTAGAGTTTATTCGTTTTTCAAGTGTAATACAGTTTGGAAATGTCATTCAATTTATTAACTATCGCTTTACTTTTTACTTTTTAGAGCATTATTATACGGGTAATTTAAAATTTTTAGGTGTTTTTTCTTCTGCTATATCTATAGCCGAAGGATTATGGTTAGTAAATAGAAGTATATCCGCTATTCATTACTCTAATGTTGCTAATACTAATAATTTATCAGAGAACATTGAAAAAACAATTGTTTTAATTAGGTATACATTTATAATAATGAGTGTATTGGTATTACTCTTGATTTTAGTTCCAGCTAAAGTTTTTACTTGGTTATTAGGGCAAGATTTTTTATTAACTAAAGATATATTATTGTTATTATCACCCGGAATCATAATTTTTAGCATAAGTGGTTTAATTTCTCACTTTTTTGCCGGGATAGGTAAAAATAAATACAATGTACTTTCATCCTTATTTTCAACCATATTTACATTATTTTTTGGAGTTATATTAATTAAAAAATTTCACATTTTTGGTGCAGCCATTACCAATGTTTTATCATATTTTTTTTCTGTAGCTGTTTTAATTTATTTTTTTACAAAAAAAAATAAAGTCTCAATTAAAAAAATACTACCCACATGGGCTGATGTGAAAAATTTACAAGCCATGTTTTTTAGAATTATAAAGTATTAACCACTTAATAATTTATAATTACCGTTTATCCTGTTATTTATGCCTTTAATAACTTTCAATAAATTTTAATTTTTATTTAATATATTTTTACTTCCTTAATAAAATAGAAAAATATATCTATTAAGTTAATAAAATGTTATATTTTTGCAAACCACTTAAAATTATTAAAAAATGAAGAAAGTATTACTATTAGCGGCTTTAACTGGTGTTAATGTAGTTTCATTTTCTCAAATTTCAAAATTTACTAAAACTAATCCAACAAGTGTGGTTAGTAAATCGGTAAAAACGAAATATACAGGAAATGAAGCTGGAATGCCTACAAAGCCTGTTTTGTCAACTCCAGGAGTATTAGGAATTAATGAAACAAAAATAGGTGAAACCTATTATGACTTACAAACAAACTCAAGTTTATGTGAAAGATTATATAATCTAGGAAACGGTAAGTTTTCTGCAACATGGACGTATAGTGCAAACGCTGCAGGTTTCCCAAATAGAGGAACCGGATACAATTTTTTTGACGGAACAACTTGGGGTCCCGTTCCAACCTCTCGTATTGAATCAACCAGAACTGGTTGGACAAACATTGGAGTTACTACGTCTGGAAAAGAAATTAATATTTCTCATGGAACATCCACTAATACAATAATAAGAAACACAAGAGCAGTAGCAGGAACTGGAACTTGGTCACAAACTTCATCTACCAATTTATTGCCTATTGAATTGTGGCCAAAAATGGCTATTGGTGGTCCTGATGGTGAATCTGTACACATGATAGGCCTTACAGCACCAAGTTCATTTGGTGGATCATTATACAAAGGAATGGATGGTGCATTATTGTATGCTAGATCTTTAGATGGTGGGGATACTTGGGATACACCAATTCAATTACCTGGTTTAGATTCTTCTTTCTATGAATCGATAGGTGGAGATGCGTATCAAATTGAAGCTAAAGGAGATGTAGTTGTAGTTGTTGTAACTGAGTTGGGAAGCCCTGTTAGAATGTGGAAATCTATAGATAATGGACAAACTTGGGTAATGAAAAAAGTTTTGGACAACGGTATAGAGAAATTCGTTGAGTCTCAATCTTTAGTCGATACAGCTGGATCTTTAAGACAAACATCAGGAGGTTCTTCGGCTATATTAATTGATAATAATAATCTTGTTCACATAGCTTTTGACCAAATCGGGTTTGCTAATTTAGATTTAACAGATGGAAGTGTTTCTATTTACATGTTTGCAAATTACGGTTTAGGTTATTGGAATGAGAATATGAGTGAAGGAAACAGTATAATTGTTGCAAATGGTTACTGGGATTGGAATGGAGATCAAGATTTTCCTGCTGATATCTTTGATAATTTAGATAATTACAGATACGGTAATATGAATCAATTTGCTATGATGCCTTCATTTTCAGTAGATGCTAACAATAATATTGTTTTAATGTATTCTGCACTCACTGAATATACTGATTTTGCAGGAGGTTATTATAGACATACTTACGGGTTAATGTCTCCCGATGCAGGATGTTCTTGGACAATGCCATGGGATTTAACAGCAGGTTCTTATGGTATATTAGGTGTTAATTATATATTTAGAGATTTAGATGGTTTAGATTATATATTGCCAACTGGTTTTCCTGTGTTTGATCCAGATGATCATGATTTTGATGAATGTGTTTTTGCAAATGCTTCTATTTTAGCAGATACAGCAGTATATTTTATTTTTAATAAAGATGGTGTTCCAGGAACCTCTAGAGACGGTTCAGGCAATCCTACTCCTAGTTTTAATGAAATTATTTACAAGCACATTTCCATGGCTGATTTTCTTTCTATTCCAATTTGGGAATGCCATGTTTATGTTAAAGAGACTAAATGTAATGGATCTTTCCCTGTGTTAGAAGCAAGTTGTGGTAATTCATATCTTTGGTCTACTAGTGAAACAACACCCAGTATAACTGTTACTACTGTTGGAACATATACAGTTGATGTATCAACATTATGTACAACAGATACCTTAGGTTTAATAAACGATAGTTCAATTACTGTAACAGTAACAGATGTTAATCCAGCTTTAGATTTACCAGTTGTAACAAATACTTTTGGAAACAATGCTGTTTGTGAAGGAGATGGTTCTATAACATTACTCGCTAATGGAGGAACTCAGTATTTATGGTCAAATGGAGCAACGTCTTCATCTATTACTATTAGTACTGTTGCTCAATCAGGAGATTATTATTACCAAGCTATTGATGCTTGTGGTAATATTTTTGATTCAGATACCTTAACTATATCTATTTACCCTAATGTTCAGTCTATTATTAATGGTACTGTAAATATTTGTGGAGACTCTACTACGTTAACAGCAACTACTTTTACCGGAGCTTCTTATTTTTGGTCTAATGGAAGCGTTGGAACATCTACTATTGCTTATGATGGAGATACCATTACATTAATCGTATCAAACTCAAATTGCTCTGATACTTCTACAGTAGTTATTACAAAATTACCTCCTACTGTTAATGCTTTAGTTACTGCCTCTGGCGGTATTGATGAAGTTTGTGAAGGTACAGGAACAATTACCTTAAACGCTACAGGTGGTTCAACCTATGCTTGGTCAAGTGGTCAAACTACTTCTAATATTGTATTAACTACTTCTTCTGAGTCAGGATATTACTATGTTACAGCAACAGATATATGTGGAAACACAGGAATATCTGATTCTGTAATGGTTACTATCTTCCCTGTACCTGCTGTGCCAGTAATTACAGGAGATAAACCTAGTTTAACATTTACTTGTACAACCCCAGGTGTTACTTATCAATGGTATTTAAATGGAAATCCTGTTGGAACAAATTCAAGTACTTATACTAATACCAATTGGGCTCAGTTGGTTAGTAATCCTGTTTGGGTAACGTATGTAGATGCAAATGGTTGTGAATCTGCTCCATCAAATTCAATTATACTTATATCAACCAATGTTCAGGAGTTTAATACTGAGTCATTAAAAGTATATCCTAACCCAAGTAATGGATTAGTTTTTGTTGAGCAATATCTTTCTGGTATAACTAATATTTCAGTAAGAAACATTATTGGTCAACAAGTGATTGGTATGGTGGCTCAATCTAATGTAAACACCTTAGATTTATCTACCTTTGGTGATGGATTATATTTTATTAGTATAACAAATGGTGGCAAAGAAGCTACTTATAAAGTAATAGTAAAGTAATAAATTTAATTTATTTCATTTTAACCTCCTTCTTGCAAAAAGAAGGAGGTTTTTTTTTAAATTTTAATTAATAAGGATTATGAAAACAGCAACAATAAAAACAGAAAAAGGAAATTTAAAAGTGCATTTTTATTTTTCAGATGCTCCAAATACAGTGGATAATTTTATTAAATTATCAGAGTCAGGCTTTTATGATGGATTAACTTTTCATAGAGTTATACCTAATTTTGTAATTCAAGGGGGTTGTCCAAACGGAAATGGAATGGGAGGTCCAGGTTACAAAATTAAGTGTGAACTTACAGGAAATAATCAATATCATGATCGTGGGGTTTTAAGTATGGCTCATGCAGGAAGAGACACAGGAGGATCTCAGTTTTTTATTTGTCATAACAGAGAAAATACTCAGCATTTAGACAGAAATCATACTTGCTTTGGTAAAGTTGTAGAGGGGATAGATATAATTGATAAAATAAAACAAGGGGATAAAAT
>CAZEIM010000004.1:65323-85871 GCA_964512145.1 uncultured Flavobacteriales bacterium | reverse complement strand
ATATTGTTTTTGAGTGATTTATGAAAAAATAAAAAATAGAACGGACAAGTCAGGAGGTTTTTAAAATAATATTTAGTTTTTTATCAACCTCAACAAATAATCTCCATACCCACTTTTTAATAGGGGTTGTGCTAATTTTTGGAGTTGTTCCTGATTAATAAAGCCCATACGGTAAGCGCATTCTTCAATACATCCTATTTTTAAGCCTTGCCTTTCTTCTATCACTTGAACAAATTGCGAGGCTTGCATTAAGGATGCAAAAGTACCGGTGTCTAACCAAGCGGTTCCTCTATCTAAAACTCCTACCGACAATTTTCCCATTTTTAAATACTCTTTATTTACATCGGTTATTTCATATTCTCCTCTAGCGCTGGGTTTGAGGTTTTTAGCAATATCAACCACTTGGTTGTCATAAAAATATAATCCCGGCACCGCAAAGTTGGAAGTTGGATTTTTAGGTTTTTCTTCAATTGAAAGTACTTTCATATGCTCATCAAACGAAACCACCCCATAACGCTCAGGGTCGTTTACATGATAAGCAAAAACAACACCTCCATTCGGATTGTTTAAAGATTGTAATTTTTTAGACAAACCTGAACCATAAAATATATTGTCTCCTAAGATGAGTGACACTTTGTCGTTTCCAATAAATTCTTCTCCAATAACAAATGCTTGAGCAAGTCCGTTAGGCACCTCTTGTACAGCATATGAAAAACTACAGCCCAATTGTTCTCCGGTTCCTAATAATTTCTGAAACTGAGGTAAATCATTAGGTGTTGAAATAATTAATATCTCGCGTATTCCACTGATTAATAATATAGAAAGTGGGTAATAAATCATGGGTTTATCATAAATAGGCATAATTTGTTTGCTAATAGCATAAGTTATAGGATACAATCTAGTGCCGGACCCACCTGCTAAAATAATCCCTTTCATAGTTTTTTTCGTTTATTAAAAATAAGCAACAAAGATGGTAAAAATAACAAATTGCACAACATGGCTACGATTAAACAAAACGATAATAATATTCCCATAGCTTTTGTCCCCTGAAACTCAGAAGAAACAAAAACAATAAACCCAAAAAACAATGCTATGGAAGTGAAAAGCATACTTTCTGCCGTAGTTTTTAGTGTTTCTATTACGGCCTGATAATTATTGGAAAAATCCTTTTTAATAATTTGTTTAAACTTTGATAAAAAATGTATGGTATCGTCTACAGATATACCAAAAGCAATGCTAAAAATTAATATGGTAGATGGCTTTATGGCAATGCCAAATAGCCCCATAAAACCTAAGGTTAATACTAAAGGTATTAAATTTGTTATTACCGCAATAATGGTAATTCTAAACGATTTAAATAATAAGGCCATCATAATACTAATAATTAAAACAGCCCATAAAATGCTGCTAAATAAATTGTTCAATAAATATTTAGTTCCTTTTAAAAAAACATAACTCGACCCTGTTATAAACGTTTGATACTTTTCTTTAGGGAAATAGTGATATATTTTATCGTATAACTCTAATTCAAAAGCATCCATTTCTTCGGCATTTAGATCTTTTATAAGATAGCTGATTCGAACAATTTTTTGACTTGAATCAATCAACGATCGAAGTTGTTGTGAACTACTGTTTTTATTAAAATTTAAATATTCCATTATAAACAACCGTTCATTTTTGCTGATAATGTCAAATTTATCGGGGTCATTATTATAAAAACCTTGCTTAATAAATTTTGTGACATCCGCTAAGCTCATTCCTTTTGAAGCTAATGGTGTTGAGGCAATATCCTGACTTAAAGAATCTAAATTCCGAATAAATCGTTCGTTGTTTAAAATATTTTTTTTATCGCTTTCAATATAAATATTTAATGGTACTATCCCTTGATAAACACTCTCAAACCATCGTAGATCACTAAACAATTGATGTCCCTTAGGAAGCTCATCGGTAATATTACCGGTAGTTTTTAAACGAAAAATCCCAAAAATAGAAACCATCAAAAAAATTGCGGTACATAAAAAAACCAGCCCTGATTTTCGTTTTATGATATTTATGAAATACCAAGAAATTTTACTTCTGCGTTGAACTTTTTGTTTTTTAACATCGGGAGGAAAGTAATACAAACAAGCCGGAATAAAAGCGATGGTTAATAAAAATAAAAATAAAATATTTACTCCAGCAACTAAGCCAAATTCTTTTAGACCTTCACTACCGGTAAACATAAATATAAAAAACCCAATGGCTGTAGTTAGATTTGTTAATACAATGGGATTTCCCATGTTTTTTATGGTGCTAATCAATGTCTGATCAATATTTTCTGAATCCTTGTATTGTTTAATAAAGTAGTTAAGTAGATAAATACAATTGGGAACTCCAATAACAATAACTAAGGTTGGAATTACACCGGTTAATACATTTACAGTAACATTAAATAATTCTAAAGAACCAACTGACCAAATAATACCGGAAACAATAACTAATAATGAAATAATAGTTGGACTTCCATTTTTAAATATTAAAAAAATTACTCCAAAACAAAATAAAAACGATAATAAAATAAATACTATAAAGTCTTTTTGAACAAATTCTCTCATAGTAGCTCTGACAAATGGAATACCAGATATATGTACTTTTAATTGAGTTGATTTTTCAAAATTTTGAACCGATTTAAAAAATGGTTCAATAATTTTTTTTCTATCGGGAGAATCAAAGATTTTACGGTTCAAAGAAACCATCATTACCCCAACACTATCGTTTATATTTAACCAATGGTTGTAAAAAGGCAACCGATTTATTTGCTGTTTATAGTTCTGTAAATCTGCTTCATTATGTATAGGTTGTTTAGGAAGACCTTGTGTTTTAAGTGTTTTTTTAGCCGTATCTTTTTCAAAATAAAATATATTTTTACTGATACATATAACCGTATCAACACCCTCTATGGTTTGAAAATCTTCGGCCAATTTTTCCCAGTTTTTATATAAGTTATATTGATTTAGGGGATTTTGGTCAATTCCTAATATATAAGCTACGTCCTCTTCGCCAAAGACCGATTTAAATTTTTCATATTGAATATATGATGGATGTTCTTTGGTAAGTAAATTAGGAACCCCATAATCTATGGTTAGCTTTTGAGCATAATACATAAATATAAGGGTACAAATCAACCAGCAAACTAATATATAGTTTCTGTATAGTATAATTAATTTAGCTAATTTGCTCACCCCTGTAAAATATATTATTTAATACGTTATAAATATTAATTTTTAAAACATTATATGATTAAGCACCTTAAAAACAAAAATAAAATTATTTTTTTGACAGGACTGTCATATGTAAATAAAAAAGGGTATACTTTCGGTATACCCATAAAAATGAAATAATAAAATTATGCGATTACAAGTAGGGTTTTAATAACTTAGAATTGGCTTTTTTTCTTAAAATTCTTAATGCCTTTTCTCTAATTTGTCTAATTCTCTCACGCGTTAACTGTAATCGATTGGCAATTTCTTCCAATGTCATAGGTGGCTCTCCACTTAAACCAAATGATAAACGAATAACATCTGCTTCTCTAGGTTTTAGGGATACTAAAACTCTTTCAATATCTACACAAAGTGAATCTTTTATTAAACCATTTAATGGACTATCAGAATTTTCGTTTTCTAATACATTTAATAGACTATTCTCTTCTCCGTCAATTAATGGTGCATCAACCGAAATTTGTTTTTGAGAATACGAAAATAAATCAGAAATACTGTCTGAAGATGTTTCTAATAACTCACTTAATTCATCGTTAGATGGAGCTCTTTCATGTTGTTGTTCAAGTTTAGAGTATGCTTGAGCAATTTTTTGTATAGCACTCACTTTATTAAGTGGTAATCTTACTACTCTCGAGTTTTCTGCAATAGCTTGCATAATGCTTTGACGAATCCACCATACAGCATAACTGATAAATTTAAAACCTTTGGTCTCATCAAATCTTTTAGCAGCAGTAATTAATCCAATGTTCCCTTCGGCAATTAAATCTTCTAACGTTAAGCCGTGCCCTTGATATTGTTTTGCCACACTAATTACAAATCTCAAATTGGCATTTACTAGCTTATTTAATGCTTCATCATCTCCCTGCTTAATTTTAATAGCTAATTGTACTTCCTCTTCCGGAGAAATCATTTCTTCTTTTGAAACATCACTTAAATACTTGTCGATAGACTTGCTATCTCTGTTGGTTAATTGTTTTGTAATTTTTAATTGTCTCATAGGGTTATGGTTCGGTTAACGATTTTTTAACTTGATGCAAAAATACCTGTATTTTTAATACAAGAAAAATTTATTTTATGATATAGAGTGTTAAAAAAACAGAATGGCTTATTATCACTAACTTACAAGCTCTAATAAAGTAATCTCAGGAGGCATTCCAACTCTTCCCGGAAATCCAATAAATCCAAATCCTTTATTCACATATAAATAATGTTCATTTTGAGAATAAAGTCCCGACCATTGCTTATAACGATGTTGCACCGGACTATATTTAAATTTACCCAGTCTAATTCCAAACTGCATTCCGTGTGTGTGTCCGGATAAGGTTAAATCTATATTCGATTTTGGTATTACTTCTGCCTCCCAATGTGAAGGGTCGTGCGACAATAAAATTTTAAACTCATCGTTTTGAGTGTTTTTTAGCGATGTTTCGATATTTCCATATTTTGCAAAACCACCCAAACCCCAGTTTTCCACTCCAACTATTCGAATAGTAGACCCATTTATATGTATTGGTTCATTAGAATTTAATAACAAATTAAATCCAATCTTTTTATGAAAAAGAATTATCTCATCCAAATTTTTTCTTTTTTCTTCAACAGAACTCCAGGGTACGTAATCCCCATAATCGTGATTGCCCAGTATAGAAAATTTGCCGTATTTACTTTTTATGGAGCTTAATACATCCTCCCATCCATGAGTTTCAGACGCATAGTTATTGACCAAATCTCCGGTAAAAAAAACAATATCCGGATTTAATTCGTTGATTAAATTTATCCCTTTTTGAACATCTGCATAGTTGTTTGCAAAGCTCCCTAAATGTAAATCAGAAATATGTACAACTTTTAATCCGCTTAATGATGCTGGAAGCTTAGATAGTTTTATCGTTTCACGTACTACTTCAAAATTATATTTCCCCTTGGTCATCCCGTAAATAATGGATATAAAAGGAATTCCTGCTATAAATAATCCTATTTGTGAAATAAATTCGTAACGACTAATTAATGTCGTATCTTGATGGGAGTTTGAAAGGGCGTGTATTCCTTTTTTCGTTAAAAAGCTTACATCATCTAATAAATGAAATATGCTAAAAATAAGCTTGGGAACAAATCCTAAAATAGTTAACCCAAAGACTATACTAGCAAATTGATACAATTTTGGATTACTTCACAAATAGGATTATTTATAGCTTCCTGCACTAAAATTGGTTATAATAAGTAAAATACAGGTGTATAAACCAATAGAATATGCCCAATATAGTATTTTTAAAAAAGTACGGATATTTTTTTTGGATATATGATCAATAAGCAACCGAATGCCCTTATAAGCATATAAGTCAAGTAAAACCGTTACGATTAAAATAATGCTTAAAAAAACTAATGGGCTTGATCTCATAATATTGGGTATATATATTTCTAATAACAACAAGCTATGGTATAAGTTTACATAAATAAAAAAACCCCGTTTGAAAATTCAAACGGGGTTTAAAAATTATTCTAAGGTATTAGTTAGATTTAGGTGTTGTTGGTGTCGTTGCTTTAACCGGCATAGTAGTATTCTCTTCTGCAACAGCATCAATATTTCCTTTAATGCGTATAACTTTACTTGGTTCGTTTGAAGCATTAGAAGTAATAGTAACTGATTTATTAATAGGACCTACTCTCTTAGAATCGTATTTAACTTTAATAGCACTTGACTTTCCTGGAGCAATAGGCTCTTTAGGCCACTCAGGCACTGTACATCCACAAGAACCTTGTGCATTAGATATAATTAAAGGTTCATTACCTGTGTTGGTGAATTTAAATTCGGTAGTAGCATCACCACCTTGTTTTAAATTTCCAAAATCATGTACATCTTTTTCAAAAGTGATTTCAGCACCACCGCCTATACTGTTATTTTGAGAAAACATAACAAAACTAAATACAGCTAAGCTACAAGTCAATAATATCTTTTTCATAGTTTTTAAATTTTTAGTTTATCAAATTTATTAATAATTGTGTTGAATAGAAAATCAAATGTAAAATATTTCGTGTTTTAATATTATTTAACAAGTTAAATATAGTTACATTCATTATTCATTCGTTTGAACATTTCCTCGTATGTGAATCATTTTATTAGGTTCATTAACAGCGTTTGAAGTAATAGTAACTGATTTATTGATAGGCCCAAGCCTTTGCGAATCGTATGTAACCTTAATTATGCTTGATTTCCCCGGAGCAATAGGTTCTTTTGGCCACTCCGGAACAGTGCAACCACATGACCCTGCAGCATGGGTTATAATTAAAGGTTCATTGCCTGTGTTAGTAAATATAAAATCGGTAGTGGCATTAAAACCTTTAGGAATATTTCCAAAATCATGCATCTCATTTTTAAATACAATTTCAGCCCCTGAAGCGAATGTATTGTTTTGAGAGAACATAAAACCTGAACAAAAAATCAGATACATTAAGGATAAAAGAAGTTTTTTCATACGGATTGATTTAGTATTAAACATAATTCATTAAATTGTTGTTTTTAAATTAAAACAATTGTATGATTTGGAACAAGAACTATGCCATAGAAGAAATCAATCAATTTTGTGCCAATACATTATTAAGCACCTTAGATATAAAAATACAAGAAATTGGGAGTGATTATTTAATGGCAACAATGCCGGTTACCCATAAACACGTTCAGCCTCAGCGAATTTTACATGGCGGGGCATCGGTTGCGTTAGCAGAATCATTAGGAAGTATTGCTTCACACTTAATAATTCAACAGGACAAATATTATGCGGTTGGTTTAGAAATTAATGCAAACCATATTAGACCCGTTGCCGAAAATTCTTCAATAGTAACCGGAATAGCAAAGCCTATACATTTGGGCAGCAAAACACACGTTTGGGAAATAAAAATTACCGACTCAAACCAAAAATTAGTTTGTATTAGTCGTTTAACAGTCGCTATTTTAAACAAAAAATGAATGTTATTAAAGTAAAGGAGTTTTCATCACATCAAGCTGGTATTTATACTTTAAATTATGATTCTTCAGAAAATAAATTATATTCAGCCGGAGCCGATAAAATGGTGGGTTGTTGGAATTTAAAAACCCTTGATCCAGGTACATTTTCGGTAAAAACACAGCACACTATATATGGCGTATACCTTAGTGCCGTAAATAATTTATTATATATTTTTAATGCCGTGGGGGGAATTCATGTCATAGATATGTATAAAAGAAAAGAAATTAAATACATTCTAGCCCACAAACACGCTATATTTAGTTTTGCATTTAACGAGGCAGAGAACATTCTTGCAGTAGCCACTATACAAGGTGAATTAAGCCTTTGGAACACAAGTACCCATCAAATAATCTCATATATTCCAATAAGTACACAAAAAATACGAAAACTTTTATTTTTTAAAGATTTACTCTATGTAGCATCATCGGACGGAAAAGTTATCGTATTAGATTATAAAAAAAAGGAAATATTAAACATTGTTGAAGCACACTCAACGGGAGTAAACGCTTTATTAATTTGGGATGAAAAAAATATATTATTTACAGGAGGTAGAGATGCTTACATGAAAGCCTGGGACATTTCTCGAGAATACTCCCTACATTTAAATATCCCTGCACACAACTTTGCTATTTATAACCTTGTTTTTTCTCCCGACAAAAAGTATATAGCCACCGCCAGCAGAGATAAAACCATTAAGGTTTGGAATGCTAAAACTTTGGAAATACTATATAGAATTGATTTTAAAAAAGACAAGGGACATACTCATTCGGTTAATACTATTGTGTGGACACCTGATTATTTAATTTCAGCTGGTGACGACCGAAAAATTATTCTTTGGAAAATAGAGGAAAATTCATAATTAGTTTACGTTTATTAAAATTTAGATTAAAACTATGCTAAATTCTTCCCCTAAAAAGTATATAAACAAAAACAACCTAAAATTTGAACCTATTTAATTGCTTGCTTAAACTTAAATGTAAGCCTTAACTTATATGAAACAAACTAATTTCGTAACTTTTTAAGTATTAAATGGGTATAAAGCCTCTATTCAATAGAATGAATATCCGGATTATAAAACATATCGTGCTATTATGTATTTTAAAGGCTCCTTCTCTATTGGCTCAAGGCACATTGAAAATACAAGGTGAGTTGGAATATCTTAATAAACCCGCCTCTAAAGTTCCTGTTAAAATTAAATCAGTGGAAAACAACATGATTGAAAATATTTTCTCTAAAGAAGATGGAACATTTTCTGTTTCCTTGCCCTTACAAAACAATTATTATTTAGCTATTGATGACATGCCTTACGATGCTGAAAAAATATTTATTGAAGCCAAGTCTGATTATATTCCTACCGATACAAAATTATGGCCAGTTTATATCAAAATAAAACTAACTACGGATGGAAAAACTCAAAAATATGAATCAAAAATTTATTACGACACTTTATTGCATCGATTTGACTATTTTGTAAGTAACAGGCCTTTTCAAGCGAATAAAAAAATTTTTTCGGGTTACGAAGTAGTTAGTGAAAATACTACTATTTCCCTAGAGCCATTAAACTCAATACATGAAAATAAAATACAAGTTAAAGATGATGATGAAAAAAAATTTGAACTTGAAATTTCAAACATGTACTCAAAATCGGCACGTAGCAAAGAAATTTTAGAAGAAGTAAATATTTTGAAACATAAAAATAATATTGCCGTTAAAAAGGAGCATATGCAAACAGAACAATTTTTAGAAAGAATAGAACGCGATAAACAAAGAAAAATATTAGAAACAGAAATGCAGAAAACTCGACAACACGAAGCAGAAATAGAAAATAAAAACGCCTTATTAAGAGCAGAAGAAAAGAGAAGGTTTATAGAGGAAATAGCAGAAACTAAAAAACTTCAAAAAGAATTATTTTATAACCAAAAAAACAATTTTTGAATACTTTCGCATGATGTTACAAACAATTACAAAAACTAATTTAAGGGCGCCTTTACACATTAAGCTGATTATTTTAGCTGTATTGTCGTATTGGCAATATTCTTCAGCACAAAACAGTAATTTTGTTACTTATGGTATTGATGAAGGATTAATTATGTCTCAAATCGAAACCGTAATAGAAGACCCAAAAGGGTATTTATGGATTGGAACCATTGGGGGCTTATCAAAATATGATGGGATAAAATTTAAAAACTACACAAATAAAGATGGCTTAGCAGAAGATTGGATCACTTGCAGTGCTTTAGATCATAAAGGAAATGTATGGTTTGGACATTGGGGAGGGGGAGTAAGCATGCATTTGGCTAAATCCGATTCATTTGTTGATTTAAAACTAGAAAAAACAAGTAATTTTAAATACATTAATACAATACTTGAAG
This sequence comes from uncultured Flavobacteriales bacterium, assembly GCA_964512145.1. Taxonomy (GTDB): domain Bacteria; phylum Bacteroidota; class Bacteroidia; order Flavobacteriales_G; family JALEGO01; genus CAYOHR01. Next base: position 76,244 of record CAZEIM010000004.1, on the reverse strand, counting down.
TAAATCAGCAATATGTATATATCGGGACTGAAGGAGCCGGTTTATTTAGGTTTAATACTGCTTCAAACACTCCGGAAAAAATGGATATTAAGCTATCCGGAAATGAAATTAAGTCGATAGAGAAAGACGCATTTAACAATCTTTGGATTTCTACAGAAAATGGTATTGATATTATTTCATCCGAAAACAATAAAATCATCAATACATTTAGTTCTATTCAAGGATATTCTGTTGCAAAAATTAACAAAATAATATATGCCTACAATAACGAGTGTTGGTTAGCTAGTGGAAATGAAGGGGTGTTAAGAGTTAAATTTGATAAGTCGTACCAAATTATATCTGCAGATGCCTTAAACAAAATGGATGGATTAACATCCAATAATATTAAAACCCTTTATAAAGATAAACTTCAAAAAGTTTGGATTGGAACAAAAGACCAAGGTGTCATTGAGTTTATTCCTGAATTAAAAAACCCTTCAAAAAATACTATAACCGAGGGAGAATTAAATATTTTTAGCAATAAATTTGAATTAAAATATTACCATGCAAATTGCTTTTTAGAAGATCGGGAGGGAAATATTTGGATTGGAACAGAAATTGGCCTAAACAAATATATGGGCGATTTATTTCGTATTTACAATCATAACGACAATCTTATTAATAACTTAGTTTGGTCCATTTTAGAAGATAAAAATGGAAGTATGTGGTTCGGAACTTCTCAAGGAATTTCTGTATTTAGCTTCCCAAAAATTAAAGGTAAATTACAATACAATAACCCTTCTGTTTATCAAATTAATTCTTCTAATGGTTTATCAGAAAACATTATCATTTCTCTTTTTCAAGATTCAAAAGGAAGGATTTGGGCAGGAACAGAAAACAATGGTATAAACGTTTTAGATAATAATAAAGTAGTTAAAAAAATAGGTTTACCTGAAGGGCTTAAAGACGGTAAAATATTTTCCATACAACAAGATAAAGATGGGTATATTTGGGCAGGTACCCGAAAAGGAGCCGCTAAAATTCATCCTGAAAATTTCACGGTAACGTTATATACATCTTCGGATGGACTGGGAGGTGACAAGGTTTATCATATTTTTAAAGATTCTAAACAACATATTTGGTTTGGAATTTTAGGGGGGTATCTTACCAAGTACGAAAACAATTCATTTAAAATTTTTGATGAAAATTCCGGGTTGGAATCTAAGTTTATACTCAGTATGACCGAAGATAAAAATGGATCTATATGGCTTTCAACATATGGGGATGGTATCATTCAATATTCTAATGGAACTTTTACTACCTATAATTCAACACACGGATTAAGCTCTAATTCAACCCATTTTATTACTACAGATCATTCAAATAATGTTTGGATTGGACAAAGTATTGGACTCGAAAAATTTGATCAGGAAAAGAAAAAATTCAGCTTATACGGAAAAATGCAAGGATTTAATGGTTTAGAAACAAACGAAAATGCCATATATAAAGATTCTCAAGGAAATATTTGGTTTGGAACCTTAAGGGGGGCCATAAAATTTGACCCTAAAAAAGATAAAATTAACCGAATAGAACCTATGACATATATTGAAAAAATATCTGTTTTTTATCAAAATGTACCTCTAAATGATAACTTAACCCTTTCTTACAAAGAAAATTATTTAACGTTTGATGTAGTAGGTATTAGCTTAACGAATCCTAAAGAGGTTCGGTATAAATATTACTTAGAGGGCTTAGATAAAGAATGGTCGCCCGAAATTAAGCAAAACAAAATCATCTTTTCAAATTTACCTCATGGAAAATACGTTTTTCACCTTAAAGCAATTAATAATAGTGGTATTGAAAACTCACAACCTATAAGCTTTTCCTTTTCTATTACCCCTCCTTTTTGGAAAACATATTGGTTTTATGCTATATGTATTTTATTGATTGTTGCTCTTGTAATTATATATATTAAACAAAGGGAGAGAAAACTAAAAGAACGCCAACAATATCTAGAAACAGAAGTAGCTAAAAGAACCGAGGAGCTTAAAAAAGAAAAAGAGGTGGTTGAACAGCAAAACATAGAAATTACTAAGAAAAATGAAAATATTATGGAAAGTATTAGTTATGCTAAAAGAATTCAGGAAGCAATTTTACCTCCAATGGATTTAATTCAAAAAGCATTACCCGAATCGTTCATCTTGTATAAACCTAAAGATATTGTAAGTGGTGATTTTTATTGGCTACACGAAACTTCAGATAAAATTATTTTTGCAGCTGTAGATTGTACAGGACATGGAGTGCCTGGCGCATTTATGTCAATTATTGGTAATAATCTGTTGGATAAAGTTGTAAAAGAACAAGGAATTACCAAACCCTCCGAAATACTAACTCAATTAAGTTTACATATTATTAAAACACTCCGTCAGGATGAAAGTAAAGAGGTAAAAGACGGAATGGACATTGCGATTTGTGCCATTCATAAAAATTCTAATAAACTGGAGTTTTCCGGAGCATACAATCCGCTTTACTTAGTCAGAAATGGAGAATTAATTGAACTTAAAAGCGACAAAATTCCTATTGGGAAAGGCCATCAAAATTCGAATGTTCAATTTATGAATCAAGAATATGAACTAAAATCTTCTGATATGTTATATATTTTCTCCGATGGATATGCCGATCAAAAAGGTGGACCACAACAAAAAAAGTTTTATTATCCCCCGTTTAGGCAACTTTTAGTTGATATTCATACTCTACCTATGCAAAAACAAAGGGAAATGTTAGATAAAAAAATAACTGAATGGAAAGGTGAATTAGAGCAATACGATGATATGTTAATTTTTGGTGTAAAAATTAATTCATAAACGTGAGTAATAAAGCATTAGGAAATAGCGTGTATGAAATGTATCGAGAAATGATTTCGCATAAAATTATTTCGGCATACCATGGTGAATTTAGTCAACCAGTTATTGAAATGCTATTAAAACAAGCTAAAAGCGATTTAATTAGACGAAATATTGAGAAAAAAACACTTAAAAAAACTTATAGTATTTTAATTGAATGCTTAGAAAATATACTAAAACACACCAATACATCACATGATATATCTCCCGAGGCTGTTGTATTATTAAGCTCTATAGACAACGGAATATGTATTACCGTAGGCAATATTGTTCATGAAGAAGAAAAAAATGGTATCGAAGAAAGAATTAAGCAGGTAAACTCGTTAAGCAGAGAAGAGTTACAAGAATTACATACCAGTAAACTTATAAATACTTCCATTTCTCATAAAGGAGGAGCAGGCTTAGGATTAATTGAGATTTCATTAAAATCTAAAAATAAAATAGAATATTTTTTTAAAGAATATAGAAAAAATTTAGTATTTTTTGCCTTTCAAACTAGAATAACAAATTAATAATTATATATATGCAAGCCTTAATTATTGAAGCTACCGACAACTCACCCAAAGTGATTTTTGATCCTGCTAGATCTGTGTTTGAAATTTCAGGAGAATCAAGACCAGAAGATGTTCGAAAATTTTACGAACCTATTCTTCAATGGATTGATGGTTTTGGAGCATTCTTAAAACAACAGAATAGCACTCAAAAAATTCAATTTAATTTCATTTTTGAATATTTTAATTCTTCTTCTGCTAAGTATGTAATGGATATTATGTCAAAATTAAACGACATTAAGTTATCAAACAACAATATAAATATTGAAATTTGTTGGCATTACGATGAAATGGACGAAGATATGTTAGAAGCAGGAGAGGAATTTGAAAATATCACACAAATTCCATTTAAGTTTATAAAATTATAAATACTCCCTCAAGAAGCTTTCATATTGTTTGTATACAATATGATTTTATTTCAATTACATAAGTTTTATTTTATTTAGTTTATTATGTTCCAAGTTTCCGATGTTTTAGAAAGAAACAAAAATCAATATTTAAATGATTTATTAGAACTGCTAAAAATCCCTTCTGTTAGTGCCGATCCAAAATATTCAAACGATGTTTTGAATATGGCCAATAAACTCAAATCAAAATTTATTGAAATTGGCTTAGACAAAGCCTCTGTGTTACCTACAGGTGGTCATCCGGTAGTATATGCCGAAAAAATTATTTCATCAAATGCCCCTACGATTTTAGTATATGGACATTACGATGTTCAACCTCCTGACCCATTAAATTTATGGACTTCAAAGCCCTTCGACCCACAAATTAGAAATGGAAAAATATACGCACGAGGAGCGTGCGATGATAAAGGCCAGTTTTATATGCATGTTGCTGCAGTTGATTTAATGCTCAAACAAAATGCTCTTACATGTAATGTTAAGTTTTTAATTGAAGGAGAGGAAGAAATTGGTTCTGATAATTTAGAGAAATTTATTCAAGAAAATAAAGAACTACTAAAAGCCGATATTATTTTAATATCCGACACCGCTATTATTAACAACGAAACCCCTTCTATAACGGTAGGATTAAGAGGATTAAGCTATTTAGAAGTTGAAGTTACAGGACCTAACAGAGACTTGCACTCAGGAATTTACGGAGGTGCTGTTGCTAATCCTATCAACATACTCTGCAGTATGATTGCCTCACTACATGATAAAAATAATAAAATTACCATCCCGGGATTTTACGATAACGTAGTTGAATTATCTAAAGAAGAAAGGGATGAGCTAAATAAAATTCCCGTTCATGATGAAGATTATATGAAGGAACTAAAAATTGATGCAGTACATGGCGAGCACGGGTATACAAGTGTAGAAAGGACTTCTATTAGACCCACACTTGATGTAAATGGTATTTGGGGAGGTTATACCGGAGAAGGAGCAAAAACAGTTCTTCCTTCTAAAGCTTTCGCAAAAATATCTATGAGGTTAGTGCCCAATCAAACACCTGAAAAAATTACACAACTTTTTAAAGATTATTTTATTTCTATCGCTCCAAAAGGAGTAACCGTAGAAGTAAGACCACATCATGGCGGGAGTCCTTGGGTTGTTTCTACAAATTTTGATGCCTATAAAGCAGCCGCTATGGCTATGGAAACAACATTTGGGAAAAAACCCATACCGGTTAGAGGTGGAGGAAGTATTCCTATAGTGTCTATGTTTGAAAAAGTATTGGGTTTAAAATCTATCTTAATGGGATTTGGCTTAGACACAGATGATATTCATTCGCCCAATGAACATTTTGGAGTATTTAATTTTTTTAAAGGAATTGAAACCATTCCTTATTTTTATTGGAATTTATCCAATAAAAAATAAGTGTATTTCATGTGTTAAAACTTTTTCAGACTCACTAAAATAGATATTAGTACTAAAATCTCTAGTTAATTTTTCAAAAGCACGAAAAATTAACAAACTATTTAATTCATGCAAAATCTATTTTTAAATTTCAAGAATACTTTCAAAAATTTGTGATTTTTTTTCCTTAATTTTACAAGAATGGGAATAATCGTATTTATAGTTAATAGAACATGTATTTTATAAAATATCTTGTAGTTTTAATATGTTTATTTTTCACTAATAATGTTCTAGCTCAAACTTACGATTGGGTAATTTTTGAAGGAGATACAGCTGAGGAAACTATCAATGGTATCACGAAGGATAGTAATGAAAACCTTATAGTAGTTGGATCCTATACAAATGGTAATGCAGTAATAGGAGGAAATACATTTATCACACCAATTACAAATGGAGGAGGTTCATTTATGGCTAAGTTCGATGTAAATCAAAACTTAATTTGGGCAATAGAACCTGTAGTATCTGCCACACCTGTATCAGGAGGAATAAATACCAATTTTAGAATTTCCAAAGTAATTACCGATCCTTCTAATAACATAATTATTGCGGGTTCTTTTCGTGGAAATTTAATTTTAAATGGAGGAATTCCTATGAATAGCATAACGGGAACAGGATCCGATTATTTTTATGCCAAATTTGATGCCAACGGAATTTGTTTGTGGGCAAGAAATGGAGGTTCTCCTACATCTTCTAGTTTTAATAGTGTTTATGATATTGAAATTGACGATAATGAAAATTTAATTGTAATGGGAGGCTTTCAACAAAATACAAATATTGAAGGTTTAACTCCAAGCAATAACGGCTGGACCGACTATTTTATTTTTAAAGTGAATAATATGGGTGTTTTGCAATGGCTTAAAACTATGGGAACCCCCAATCATGATGCAGATGGAGCTATAGATATAGATATAAATGGAAATGTTTATTTTGCAGGAGCTTTTTTTGGGAATACTGTAGATATATTTGGCACTATTTATACATCAGCTACTCCATATAATATGATGTTAGCCATAAAATTCGATAATAATGGAAACGTTATTTGGGTAAACAAAACAAGTTCAGGAAATACCATAGGAAATGAGGTTCGAGATTTAAAAGTAAACTCTTTAGGAGATGTTTTTATTTCTACTTCATATCTGCAAACTCAATCCCCCATTTTTAGTAACGGAAGTTCTCCTCTACCAATATACACCGGAGGTAATAGACCCTATATATTAAAATTAGATGCAAATGGGAACTATATAAAAGCGCACTCATTTGGTAGTAACACGCCATCTGTTGGGGTTTTTAGAGCTTATTTAGACTTTGATGATTGTGGTGAAAACCTCTATTTATTCGGGCATGGAGGAACCAATACTGGTACGGTAATTTATTTTGATACTGATAGCATTATCACACCTTCTACGAGTGGAACATTTGGCTCATTTTATTATGTAGCTAAATATGACCCCGATTTGAATAGCCAATGGGTTGTAAAGCAGGACTCCCTTGTTGGAAGTTATTCTTCAGGAAGCTTTTACGTAGATGCTAGTAATAAAGTCGTATTTGCTGGTTCTGTAAGTAGTTCAATTGGTAGCTCTGTCCTTTCAAAAATATTTTTTGGACAAAATGTATATAATACTATTGGTGTAAGACGAGATATGGTTATTGCCAAACTTAACCTAAATTCATATATAGATACAGTTTTAGCTGATCCAGATACCATTTGCACTCCACAAATAGTAAAAATTTGGGTAGATAGTGCTTATGTTTTAGGCGGTAGCCAGGTGGTTTGGTATAAAGATACCTGCTGTTTTAATTCTGTATACGCTTATGGAGATACCATACAACCATTTATAGATACCACTACCCATTTTTATGTTCGCATTGAGGGACCTTGTGATACAAGTGAATATAAAAAGATAACCATTGTTTTTTTAGATTCTGCCATTCAAAATATTACTTTTTTTGATAGTATTTGTCCCGGTTCTTCAATCGTATTAGATGCCACTTTGCCTAATTCTACTTATTTATGGAATACGGGCCAAACTACTTCAGAAATAACTGTTGATTCCATTGGAGTTTATACTGTTACTGTGAGTTTTTTATCTTGCCAGAAAACCGATACTTTTCATGTCGCTAACTATATTTTACCTGAGGCTCAAAAAGTTGATACCGTTGTTTGCCCAGGGAGTGCAGTTTTTTTAGATGCAAGTAAGTCTGGGGCATTGAGTTATTTCTGGAATAATGGATTTATAACTAGTGGTATAAATGCTCTAAACCCTGGTCAATACTGGTGCGATATTTCGATAAATGGTTGTGTTGTAAGAGATTCTTTTGAGTTAACAGAATATGTTATACCAGATGGGGTTGTCGTTAGTGCCGAGTTATGTCCAGACCAGCTATTGCTTTTGTATGCAACTCCCCCTCCCCCAGCCACTTATATATGGCAGGACGGATCAACCCAACAATACTTTACGGTTGATTTAGATGGTATTTATTGGGTGGATGTTACCATTAATGGATGCGTTAAAAGAGATACCTTTTTGGTAAGTCATAAACCTGTTCCTCCAGGTATTTTAGTGGATACTGTTTTGTGTTTAGGATCCAATATAATACTTTATGCTTCGGATCAAACAGCTCCTGTTTATAACTGGAGTACGGGACAAAATAACGCAAGCATTACGGTATATGATTCGGGAACCTATATTGTGAGCTATGTATTAGCGGGTTGTGTCATTACCGATTCTTTTTTGGTTGATTATATCCTTAAACCTAATATTTATAATAGGATTATATGTGGTGAAAACACAACTATTTTAACCGAAAATTATACGGACGCCCAATATCTTTGGAGTAACGGCAGTACAGCTAGCAGCATACAGGTGAGTACTGAGGGTATTTATTGGGTAGATATTACTTTAAATAATTGTAGTGTACGCGATTCATTTTTAGTTAGTAAACAAAATACTGTACATCAGCGTATTGATACGACTATTTGCCCTTTCACTACTTTACAACTTAATGCTACTAACCCAAATGCCTTTCATGTGTGGAATGATAATTCATCCTCATCTAATATTCAAGTTAATTCTGCGGGTATTTATTGGGTAGATAATTTAATCTTGGGATGTTATTCGAGAGATTCTTTCTTTGTTAAAAATGACTTTTCGGTAGGTAAACTATTTAAAGATACTAGTTTGTGTGGCGATGAAAAACTTACCCTAGATATATCAAATTTAAGTTTAACTCAGTATTACTGGCAAGACGGGAGTGCAAATAATACTTATACTATAAATCAGCCTGGAGTTTATTGGTTAAACTATACTACCGATTGTGGTAATTATTACGATAGCTTGTTGGTTGATTTTAAAAATTGTTTATGTGATGTGTATATACCAAATAGTTTTACAGCAAACTCCGATGGAATAAATGATGTTTTTGGGGTTGTTTCGGTATGTTTTTTTGAAACTTTTAAGTTTCAGGTATTTAACCGTTGGGGTGATGAGTTATTTAGCACAGATAAACCAGATAATCCCTGGGATGGTACTTTTAAGAACAAATCGTGTGCGCAGGGAGTTTATTCCTGGAAATTAACGTATTCATACAAAAAAGCTATAGATTCCGATGAAGTAGTTAAATTTGGCAAGGTTATTCTATTAGACCCTCTTAAATAAAAAGTTATTTAATTAATGTAAGTGAAGTAATTACACTAACTAAACTTATAACAAAAATATATCTTCCTGTTTTGTAAAAATCTGATTCACTTTAAATTTTGATATCTAGCAGAAATTTTGGTGCACATTTGGCTTTTAGATTTTTGTTTTGATAATTCTATATTTGGGTAGTTCTTATCTAAGTTGTCGAATTTCTTTAATTGGTTCTAATGCTTTTTCCTGACTTTCGAGTGTTTTTAAATTTTCCTATAATATTAATCTTTATTCATTAGTAATCCCAAAATTTTTCTTCATATAGTTTTATCTTTTGTTCTATCCATTTACTTTCTGAAAATAATTCTTCTTGGCTAAGGTATTCTGATATATAGGTATCATACATATTAGACTCTTTCACAATATATGAAGTAAATAAACGTTGGACAAAAATATCATCTATACTTAGTTCAATCGTTTGACTTGATAGATTTTCAGCATAATATTGAGCCAATACACCTCGTACTTGTGGATAATGTATCCAAAATAATCTTCTATATCCTTTTATTATTCCATAATCATCATACACCTCTGCTATTGGACAAATACCTATAACTCTAACGTTCATTTCTGAACGTGTTTTATCAAAATACCAATCTTCTTTAATTTCATATCTAGTTATATTTAATATTCTTTTAGAATTTGGCTCAACATGAGTATCGAAAAATAGACCTATTATTTCATCTTGTGTTAACTTATTAGTAAAGGAGTCATCATCACCAATATCTCCAACAGAATAGGCCGATATTACACCCGAAAATACTTTGGATACAATAAAATCTGATAAAGAAGTGTATGAATGCTCTAAACTATCTACCTGTTGGTATGGTTTAATGTTCGAAAATAAAATTTGATTATTTATTTCAAATAAATCTATTATTCTCCATATACGTTTTGACCAAAGTATATCGTTTTCAGATAAATAAGAATATTCCATTGGTTTTTTATAATTTATTGGTTCCAGATGTTGCGCATTTAGTTGTGCCATAAACAACATCATAAATACCAGCTTAAAACTACCATAGTTAAACATATCATGCTTTTAATAGGTAAAACGCTCTATTATCGAATAATATTACATTATAAATATTACCCTCCATTATTTTACAAAAAAAGCCCAACTTTCGAAAAAATTGTAACAAGTATTTTTTTTTTCTGTAACTTTTTTAAGTACACCATCGTCTTATGCAAAATACTTATTATGAAAAAACACATATTAAACACTATGTTAGCTCTTGCAAGCATATATGCAATAGGACAATCAACAGATTCAACGGAAAGCAAAGTAACCAATGTAAAAATTGGCCCTATTAAAATTAAGGTTACCGAAGAAAATGGGAAAGAAGAAATTAAAATTAATAACCTAGAAATAAAAAGCGATGAACAGGGGGATCAAATAGTAATAGGGGATGTAGAAATTGAAGGAAAAAGCAGAACAGCCTCCCCTTCCAATACTTCAATTGACTTAAACATAGAAAACCCCTCAGAGAAAGAAATTACCTTTCAGCCTGGAATAGACTTTGGATTAAGCGGATATGTAAATACACAGAAATATTTTAACTTAACGGGAAAAAGAATTCCAGAATGCGATATTTCTAAATCTAGAAATTTTGCGATTAACGGATTTGTAGGTATTGATATTTCAAAATATTTTGGTATTGTAACGGGCCTCAGATATAACTTTAACAAATATGTTTTTTCGAATGTATTACATATTAGCACCGACTCAACTCCTCAAATAATTACGAATGAAGATATAATAATAATGATTGCAAAACCTTTCCCTGAGGCTAACTACCGATTAAACATTCATTCAGTTCAAATTCCTTTGATGTTTAAAATTCAGAGTCAAAATAAAGATTTTCAGTGTGCATTTGGTGTAATGGGAGGTTATAATTACAGTTCATTTGTTAGAAATAATTATATACAAAACGGCAATG
>CAZEIM010000004.1:60170-65305 GCA_964512145.1 uncultured Flavobacteriales bacterium | reverse complement strand
CGGCAATGAGTTTGATATAAAGTACAACCAGATTATTAAAATTGAACCTTTCTCATTATCCTTAACAGGTCGGTTTAATTATAAAGGAGTAGGATTATACGGAAGCGTGGGCTTAAATTCCATTATGCAAAACTCAGGAATGCAAACCCCATTTACGTTAGGATTAACATTAAACTCATTTTAACTTTAAAACTATATAAAATTACCAAAGAGTCCATAAAATGATGGATTCTTTGGTAATCTATGTTGATGTGGTGAAGTATATTACTCTAAACCTAATCCAAAATAATGTTTGCCCGGTATATTTTCATATATTCCTTCTAATAAAACAGCCTGATCAGAATTTTCTAGTACTTCTACCATCTCTTCCACGCTATTTACTTCTTTATTATTTACTTTTGTAATAATAAAACCATCTCGAATATCAGTATATTTCCTAAGTTTACCAGTTTTAATATTTTTTACTTTAACACCGCCTATAATATCTAATTTTTTAGCCGTTTTTGAATCTAAATCTTCAAAATCGGCTCCTAATGAAGTCAATACGGTAAATTTTTCTTTACTTAACATATCCTTTTTACCATCCTTATTAAATAAAGTAACATTAAAAGTTTTTATTTCCCCTTTTCGATTCACTTTCACACTAACCTGATCTCCCGGTCTATGTCTACCAACCATTTCTTGTAATTCTGGAGCTGATTTAATGGTGTTTCCATTTAATTCAATAATTACATCCCCCTTTTTTATTCCTGCAGCTTTTGCAGCTGAATTATCGGCCAAACTATCTACAAATACACCATTGGTTACGTTTAGTTCTTCTTCTTTAGCTAAATTAGCATCTACACTTCTGATAATTACCCCCAAAAATCCTCGTTGAACAATTCCAAATTTAAGTAAATCTTCAATTATTTTACTTACAATATTAGAAGGTACTGCAAAACCATAACCTGTGTAAGCTCCGGTTGGACTTGCAATGGCCGTATTAATACCTATAAGTTCTCCGTTTAAATTTACTAAAGCACCTCCGCTGTTCCCTGGATTTATAGCTGCATCCGTTTGTATAAATGATTCAATAGCTGATTTATCTCTTAAAATATTTATGTTTCTTCCTTTAGCACTTACAATTCCAGCCGTAACGGTAGAATTTAAATTAAATGGATTTCCAACCGCTAATACCCACTCACCTACTTCAACATTATCTGAATTTGAAAAAGGTAAATACACTAATTCTTTCTCTTTAATTTGTATTAAAGCCAAATCGGTAGACGGATCGGTTCCTATTACTTGAGCTTTATATGTTCTGTTGTCGTGAAGAGTCACTTCAATTTCTTCCGCATTATCAATTACATGGTTATTCGTAACAATATAACCTTCGGAATTAATAATTACTCCTGAGCCTGTTCCCATAGGTATTGGACCTTCATACCCTCTGTTATCGGGTTGAGAAGGTTGTTGAAAAAACTGGTCAAAAAAGTCTCTAAAGGGATCAGGGATGTTTTGGTGATGAAATCCATTCATTTTTTGTGGTCTTCCCATCGATTTTATATGAACCACAGCATCCATAACTTTTTTAGATGTTTCTCTGAAATCTAAAGGCACAATTTCACCTTCTTTATTCATGGTGTACATGGCTTGTTTTGCACCACTTTCGTAATTATAAAACATTTTTACGTTTGGTTTTCCAAATCCCAAATAATGAAAAGCTAAAAGAGTGATGATACTGGTAAAAAACGCAGTAAGTAATATAGGCAAAAACTTTTTCATAGGTGTATGTATTTATTACAAAAATGTATTGAATTAAAAAATATATCAATGCCTTTAACGTTCTTTAACAGGTGCTTTAAAAAAATTTAGCAATAACGCATGTTATTTTAAAAACAAGTATGGCATATACTTTGATTAAAAAACACATAAAGGGTATGAAAAACTTATATAAAAAATATACGTATTATTTTAAAATTATGCATATGTATTTATTAGAAAAAAAAGTCGTTATACAAAAGGTTTTTAGTTACAGCATTTTAATGTTATATAGCTATTCATGTATAGCAAATACAAGCTTTACAGGGAATGAAAATAAAGCAAAACACAGTTTACCATTTAAACCAGGAGAAAAACTGGAATACAAAATCAATTACGGTTTAATTAATGCCGGTACAGCTACACTAAAAATTGACCCTGAAGTAAAAAAAATTCAAGGGAAAAACGTATATCATGCCATTGGAGAAGGAAAAAGCAACAGTTTTTTTGATTTTTTTTATAAAGTACGTGACCGGTATGAATCATATATAGATAAGGACAGTATTAGAGCAGTAAAATTTGTTCGAAGAGTTGATGAAGGAGGGTATAAAATTAATCAGGACTACACGTTTTATACAGAAAAATCGATAGTTGATAACGGAGCGGGTAAAAGATACTCCTTACCTATAAAGCAAGTACAAGACATGATATCGGCCTTTTATTATGCCAGAACAATGGATTATTCAAAAGCCAACATTGGAGATATTTTTACCATCCCAACCTTTGTAGACAATGAACTTTGGTATTTAAAAATGAAATACATGGGTACTGATACAGTAAAAGTAGATAAGGGAAAGTTTAGTTGTTTAAAATTTGTTCCGGTTGTACAAAAAGGTAGAATTTTTAAAGCAGAAGAAGACTTGATGGTCTATATTACCAACGACAAAAATAAAATTCCGGTACTTGCAGAAGCAAAAGTTTTAGTGGGGAGCATACGAATGGATTTAATAAATTTTGAAGGGTTAGCTCATCCTGTAGCTCAAGTAAGTAAATAATAGTTTTGTTTTGTTTTGTTTAAATTATTTTATTTACATAACCTATCCATGTATTGAATAACCACTAATATGTTGAATAATAAGTTTTTATTATGCCTTTTTTTAATGTCAGATATTTAATAGGAATTCTACATATTGTAAAGAGTATGCATAAATCTGTGGACACAAATTGACCATAATATATTCAATTTATTGGATAGTAATCTCATATAAATTATTTATGTAAAAAATTTCAATTCAAAAAAACATATACCTTTGCGCGTTCATGAAAATCGTATTAAGCATTACTAACGATGTGTTATTCGATCAACGTATGCAAAAAATTTGTACTACGTTACATAATGCCGGACATAGTATTATACTAGTAGGAAAAAACAGAAACACTTCCCTTCAAATTTCAGAAAAACCATACGAGCAAATACGTCTTCAAACAATATTTAAGAAAGGAAAACTATTTTACCTTGAATTTAATTTGCGGTTATTTTTTTGTTTATTTAAAGTATCAGCCGATGCGTATTGTGCTAACGACACCGACACCTTATGGGCAAACTGGCTTGTATGTAAAATACTCAATAAACCATTATTTTTTGATGCGCATGAGTATTTTACCGAAATGGAAGAAGTTGTTAACCGCCCTTTTACAAAATGGGCATGGAAAAAAACGGAAGATATCTGCATACCTTCAGTTCATAAAGCATATACGATTTCACAAGGGTATGCATCATTATTTGAAAAGCGATTTAAAAGACCTTTTCAAGTAATCTTAAATACTCCAACTATTAAAGACCGATCCATTATTGCAACAGATAAACGAAAACATATTTTATACCAAGGGGCGGTAAATTATGGTAGAGGATTAGAGGAGTTAATTGATGCCATGCTTTATATTTCAGTGCCTTTAGTAATTTGTGGCAATGGAGATGCACTAGAGTATTTAAAACAAAAAACCTTACATAACAACTTATCTTCTAAAATTACTTTTACAGGTTATTTACGCCCCGAAGAATTAATTGTATACACTGAATATGCATTAGTAGGTATTACCTTGTTTAGCAACCATGGTTTAAGTAATCATTATTCTTTATGTAATCGATTTTTTGATTATATACATTGCGGTGTGCCTCAACTAGCTATGAAATATCCTGAATACGAATCATTTAATAAGCAACATGAAGTAGCATTATTAATAGAAAGTCTTGATGCCAATACAATAGCTAGCAATATTAATAATCTTCTTTCAAATGCGACATTGTATAATCTTTTATATCAAAACTCATTAGTTGCGCGCGAACACTATAATTGGCAAAAACAAGAGCAAAAACTCATAAACATATATTCTTTATAAAAATGCATGAATTAAAAGACACAACCATAATTCCAACGTATTTTCAAAATCTTGAACTAAGAAATGGCGTTTGGCATTCACTAAAACAAGAAGAAATATCATATCCTACCGAAGGAAATGAAAATTGTTTTCAAATAGAAGAAAATAGTTTTTGGTTCAAACATCGTAATCAATGTATTATTTCATTAGTAAAAAAATATTGTGCTAATGATACATTTTTTGATATAGGGGGGGGTAATGGATATGTTTCTTCGGGATTAGAAAAATCAGGGATAGAAGTTGTTTTAGTTGAACCCGGTATAAAGGGGTGTTTAAATGCCCAAAAAAGAGGATTAAAAAATGTCGTTTGCGCTACTCTATCAGAGGCAATTATTTCAAAAAATAAAATTGATGCTATAGGACTATTTGATGTAGTAGAGCACATAAAAGACGATGAGTTGTTTTTAAAAAACTTTTTTGATTATTTAAAACCTGGCGGGTATTTATTCATAACCGTTCCTGCATATAGATTTTTATGGTCAAAAGACGATGATTATGCAGGACACTTCCAGAGATATACTTCTTCTAAACTAGATAAAATGCTTGCTCGTTGTAATTATTCTGTGTTATACTCTGGATATATTTTTTCATTTTTACCACTTCCAATTTTTATTTCTAGAACTATTCCCAGTATTCTTAGATTAGGCTCAAATCCGGAAAGCATAACTAAACAAAATAACGAACATAAAGAAAAAAAGGGGTTGGTAAATACTATATTACAAAAATTTTTAAATTGGGAGCTAAAAATGATTTCTGCCAATAAAAGAATCCCTTTGGGAGGAAGTTGTATAGTAGTCGCACAAAAACCTTACTAAATTATTTTTGAAAGTAAATATAGTTGGTTAATTTTTTAGTATATCAATACAAATTGCAATTTAATTTGCTTTAAATATTCATACCAAAAAATATTACAAATTAATTATATTTATAAAGTTCATTGTGTAGGGAAAGAGTGT
>CAZEIM010000004.1:42909-60160 GCA_964512145.1 uncultured Flavobacteriales bacterium | reverse complement strand
GATATGACTTTGTATAAAGTTAATATTTAGCATTATAATCAGAAAACTTAAGTTTTTTGGTAAAAAAATATGTAAATTAGCAACCAAAAATAGAACGTATGAAATTTCTTGTATGCATTAGCAAAGTTCCAGACACCACCACAAAAATTTCGTTTACAGATAATAATACAAAATTTAATGAAGCAGGTGTTCAATATATTGTTAACCCTTACGATGAATGGTATGCCTTAGTAAGGGCTTTAGAGTTAAAAGAAACTATTGGAGGTAATGTTACCGTTATTTCAGTTGGTGGTGCA
This sequence comes from uncultured Flavobacteriales bacterium, assembly GCA_964512145.1. Lineage (GTDB taxonomy): Bacteria > Bacteroidota > Bacteroidia > Flavobacteriales_G > JALEGO01 > CAYOHR01. The sequence continues at coordinate 59,864 of CAZEIM010000004.1, read as the reverse complement.
GATGATGAACCCATTATCAGAAAAGCGTTAGCAATTGGAGCAGATGATGCTGTTCGGGTTGATTCTAAAACAGGAGACTCATTTTTTGTTGCGCAACAAATTGCTGAATACGCTAAGGATAAAAATTTTGATGTAATATTATGTGGTAAAGAAACCATTAATTACAATAGCGCTCAAGTACCGGGTACTATAGCCGAATTACTTGATATACCTTTTATTTCTATGGCTACTAAATTAGATGTTCAAGGAAATATTGCTACCGTTGAAAAAGATACACAAGGAGGAACAGAAGTAGTAACCGTTAATACTCCATTTGTGTTAAGTGCTGCCAAAGGCTTAGCAGAGCAAAGAATTCCAAATATGAAGGGTATCATGGCCGCTCGTACCAAACCTTTACAGGTTATACAACCTTCAACAAACTCTGCATTAACTGAAGTTGTATCGTACGAAATGCCCGATGCTAAAACAGAATGTAAAATGGTATCTGCAGAAAATTTGGATGAATTAATTAACTTATTACATAACGAAGCTAAAGTATTATAATATGAAAATTTTAGTATTTGCTGATTCCAGCCAACAAAAAATTACCAAATCTTCTTTAGAAGCTATATCTTATGCCGGTAAAATTGCCAGTGAAAAAGCTGGACAAGTTATTGTAGCTACTTGGGGCAATGTTGAACCTTCGATTTTATCTTCTTTGGGTTCTTATGGTGCCCATGAAGTAGTAAATTTTAAAAATCTTTCATATCCTGACAATCAGTTGTTAAGTAAATTCATTGTTTCCGTTGTAAAAGAAAAAAACGCTGAATTAGTTGTGTTCTCTCAAGATTATACCGGGAAATCAGTTGCTCCTAGAGTTTCAGCAAAACTTCAAGCAGGATTAATATCGGGGGTGATTTCATATCCTGATTTTTCAAATGGATTTGTCGTTAAAAAAAGTGTATTTTCTGGTAAAGCATTTGCAAAGTGTAAAATACTTTCTCCTGTAAAAGTTGTTTCAATTACCCCTAATTCAATAGGTGTAAATAATGGCTTTAATCATTCAATATCTGTATCAGAATTTACTCAAGATTTAGGATCATCTAAAGTATCCTTTGTGGAGCTTAAAAAGAAAGGCGGAGATGGAATATCTCTTACTGAAGCGGATATTGTAGTTTCTGCCGGACGAGGATTAAAAGGACCTGAGAATTGGGGCATGATTGAAACACTTGCCAATGAATTAGGTGCGGCTACTGCCTGTTCAAGACCGGTAGCGGATATTGGCTGGAGACCTCACCACGAACACGTAGGTCAAACCGGAGTTACAGTACGCCCAAATTTATATTTTGCCATTGGAATTTCGGGTGCTATACAGCACTTAGCTGGAGTTAATGGCAGTAAAGTGATTGTAGTAATAAATAACGACAAAGAGGCCCCATTTTTTAAAGCAGCTAACTATGGAATTATTGGTGATGCTTTTGAAGTGGTTCCTAAATTAATTGATTCTTTAAAAAAGTTTAAAGAATCAAACAACTAATACTACGTTTTTTATAAATGGATAAAATAGAGTTAGAAATTGTAGGTCTTTCCTATAGTCAAACACAAACAGGGGCGTACGCTTTAGTATTGGGTGAGCAAGATGGTAAAAGGCGGCTTCCTATAATTATAGGAAGTTTTGAAGCACAATCTATCGCTATAGAAATGGAAAAAATGAAACCCAGCAGACCTCTTACACACGATTTATTTAAAAGTTTTGCTGAATCTTTTGGAGTTACCGTGCAAGAAGTAGTCATATATAACTTAGTAGAGGGTATTTTTTATTCAAAACTTCGTTGTGAAGGACAAGGGAAAACTATTGAAATTGACACAAGAACATCTGATGCTGTTGCCATTGCTTTGCGTTTTAATTGTCCTATATATACCCACGAATTTATTTTATCTTCGGCTGGAATTATTTTAGAAGAATCGGAAAAGCAAGAAAACGATGATTTAGAGATTGAATTAACTCCATCTGAAGTATCAAGCAAAGAGCCTAAAGACTTAACTACTGAAGAACTTCATATTTTATTGCAGGAAGCCATAGACAATGAGGACTACGAAAAAGCTTCGAAAATACGAGATGAGATAAAAAAGAGAAGTTAAGAATTGTAATTTTTTATACAAAATATTTCTCTAAAAAATCTACCATATTTGTACTCATAATTTTATGCACCAATTGCTCAGCGGTATATCCATGCCAGTGATTTTTTTCGTATTTATATTTATCCAAATATTCATATAAATCTTTCGTTAAGTCTGGAAACTGCATAACGGTAGTATATCCATCTACATGAACAATGGCACCATCAAAATCGCTTCCTATACAAATCATGTCCCAAGCCGATTTTTCTCCTACCACTTTTACCATGTGAAAAATATTATCCCAAATAGCTTTTACCCACGCTTCCTTTTTTTCTTGTTCGGTTTTTAAGGTTTCAAGATGTTTAAAAAATAGTCCTCCGGTAACTCTTCTTTTATCAAATTGTATACCTACTAAGCCATCCGACTCATGAATTATTTTTATTTCTTCATCACTAATATTGATGGTCCACTTAAAAAAATCATGATTTTTTGTTTTAGAAGCTGTATCTTTTAATATCATAGAACTACTCATGGTTTTATATCCATTTGGGTTCATATGACTGGCAATAATGGGTATTTTGTCGTTTTTTGAGATGTAATTATGGTTTCTAATGACCTCGTATAAATATTTTCTAGCTTCAACGCTAGAATGTTTTATGTCAATTAAAATTCTTTTGCCATTTTGGGTGCTTAACAATTCCCTCAACACAATTTTACCCAAATCAGTAAACCCTTTATTTAATCCCTTTTTTTGGCTTAATATCATTTGCACAACACCATCAAAACTTCTGGCATGTCCCATTAAACCATTCCAAAAATGATGTGCTTGAGTAATAAAAAACAGAGGATATTCCCAAGATTTTACGATTTCAATATTTTTAATTAATTCTTTTTCAATTTCGTGGTGCTTCGCTTTTGGATGAAGCATTTTTTCATTAAAAAACACATGAGCTCCTTCTGCAGATAAAATTGTGGTAATTTCATGATCCGTTTTTAATGTTTTTTGTACGTCTTTAAAATTTTTCGAAATAGTGAAGCTGTATTTACCATCGGGAGATTTCCCTTGCTGGTTTTTCATGTATTCATATTCGCTTTGTAAGTCGGAAAAATAATCGTTTGATTTACTAAAATATTTAATTTTTTTAGGCGACATCCCCGAAATAAGGGCAATACTTTCAAATCTGGCTTCAGCCTGGGTAAGAAGTTTAGATCGTTTTTTATGTTTAAGCCAACCTCTTTCAAAAGGATATAAAGAAGTAGAAAATACTTTGGTATTTGATTTTGCCATTAATTCGAAATTGCATTGCGAATATCGAATCATATCTTTAGAAAAATTATTTACCAGCTTACTTAATGGCTTTGTGGGAGTATCATGTTGTAAATCTTCCCAAATATTTTTAGCAGGTTCTGGGTGCCCTGAATTAAAAGGCTTTAATTGAGGGTGAACATGTAAATCAGCATAAAAAGAGGGTAATTTCATGGTTATGTTTTAATAAAAATACATTTAATTTTTAATATTTTATTTTATCTATTTTATTTTCCCACTGATTAAAAACCAACATCGATTGGTTTCGTGAAATATTATTAAACGGAATAGTTCTTTTGTTTAAGGGAAGCTCTAATTCTTTATAAATAAAATCATCGTCAAATTTAATATGAGCAGCGTCTTTTCTGGTACAAGCATAATATACTTTATCGGGTCGAGCCCAATATATAGCACCTAAACACATTGGACAAGGCTCACAGGAAGTATATAAAACACATCCTGTGAGCTGAAAACTATTTAATTTTTTACAAGCTTTTCGGATAGCTACAACTTCTGCATGAGCCGTAGGATCGTTGCTGGAAGTAACCTGATTAAATGCCTTCGCAATTATTTTATGATCTTTAACAATAATGGCTCCAAACGGTCCCCCTGCATTTTTATTCATGCCTGTTTGAGCCATTTTAATAGCTTTACTCATAAATACATCGTCTATATTCTTTATCTTTTTTTTCATACGCTATTTTGTAATTGATCCAAAAATATAATTTATTATTTTTTAAAAATAGATTTTTTTACTACATTTGTTGCCCTGTTGAAAAAACAGAATTCGTTATTTGAAGCAAAAAATATAAGCGAGAGTAGCTCAGCTGGTAGAGCACAACCTTGCCAAGGTTGGGGTCGCGGGTTCGAGTCCCGTTTCTCGCTCACATTTCATTGTTGAAATTACATACATCACTCTGTTGCCCGGGTGGTGGAACTGGTAGACACGCAGGACTTAAAATCCTGTGGCCTTTATCGGCTGTGCGGGTTCAAGTCCCGCCCCGGGTACTTTAATACAAACCCTTCTCAATTTTGAGAGGGGTTTGTTGTTTATAGGCTTCTTATAATTCCAATGTTTTAATTTTATAGCAGGAAAATAAAAACATAAAATAATAATGCCATAAGAACTAAATGAACCAATTTATATAAGAAAAAATAATATTTTTTGATTTCTCACTTCTACAAACAATAGGTAATATACCACAACTATTAAAGTAAAACATTTAATTCCCCTTTACAATTTTATAGGTTAATTTTTTATAAGGTGAAGTTGGGTTATATAATTGCAATACATAAAACCCTTCTGAAAAATTTGAGATATCTAACGTATGATTGTTTTGTATTTCCCATGCTTTTAATAAAGACCCTTGAATAGTCCATAGTTCAGCAAACATTTGAATGGTTTCGGTATTTTTAAAGTCTATATGAATGTATTGTTGTGTAATGGTTGGAAATACTTTTATAGTTTGATCAAACCCATTGACAAATTCATGGGATGTAATAGAAGAGAGTGTATCTGTAGTGAATTTCCAAACATCACTCCAAATACCTGCATCGCTTTTTATTCTCCAAAAATAATTGGTATTATTTAACAACCCGTCCACGAGTATTTTGGTATCTGAATTATGTGGATAACTTGAAATAAAGGGATTTGTACCGCTCACTAATAAGGGAGAATTAAAAAGCATAGTAGTATCTAATTCATACACATAAAAATTGGCTGTGTCTAATGACTTCCAATCTAATTCTACTTGTGTAGTAGTTATTACTGAGTTATTTTCAGGATATAACAGTATAGGATACGAATGATATGTTCCAGATATATTAATATCATCTAAATACACATTATTTCCTCCATTGCTTCTAAATTCAAATTGAAATTGAAAATTTTCTTTTAAATAATTGCTGGGTATATTTACTTGATATGTAGCCCATTGGGTTGAGTCGGGTATAAAATTACTGCTTGTTTCTGGAGCTGTTTTTAAAGAGTTGGATACCCTTCCCCATCGCAATTGCCAGTTTTCTCCACAATCATCACTCATCAATAATCGCATAACCTCATTGTCTGTTGTTGTTTTTCTTGCGTAGGCTACTTTAAACGTTATATTAGCACTACTTAAAACACTTAAATCAACAGCAGAAGTTAATGAATGAATTTCACCCGGAGCAATAGAGAAATTATTTAAATACACCGATTTAGTTTCGCTTACAGACGCATCATTATTGATCATCCAATTACTGCTTACTCCTTTACTTATCCAATTTGATCCGGGAATTGAAGCTGATTCAAAATTTTCTGAAAAAGGCAAAAAATGATCATACGGAGATGTAACCAAAATAACATTTGTTTCGCTAACCGAAACACTAGATGTTGAATTACTTGCGGTTAGTGAAACCTGATACAAACCGGGTTCATTAAAAATCACCATAGGGTATTGCTCAGCCGAAGTATATGTTTCATTGCCTGAAATTAACCAGAACCATTCGCAGGCACCATATGTTGATTCATCATATAAATAAACCGGTTGCCCAACACAAACTACATTTTGAGAAACACTAAATTTAGCTTCCGATAAACTGGATGTTCCGGTAGCTATTAAATTTGAAGATTGCCAAAGATTGTTTCTATCGGAAATAGAACTATTAAGAGTGTTATGCATTCTAGCTACTTGTCCGTTTGTAAACATATTATTACAAAAGGTGTACTCCATGTAATTTTGAACATTATCAATGGGTGAACCGCAGGAAGAACCATTTATATTACATATTTGCCAACCAACGGTGTTCGGTGTATCAAATACTCCATCGTCTGCACTGCAATTTGAAGCTAATCCAGGTTCATTACTTGGCCCCCAACAGTGATTTAAATTTAACCAATGTCCCACTTCATGTGTTAATACACGTGAATCTCCAGAAACATAACTATACTTCATAAAAATAGCATCTCCTTCGGGCCATCCGTCTACCCAAATAGGTAAAAATGTGTAACCTGCTACTCCCTCCCCTACATTACTCATTACATAAATATTCATATATTTTTCTCGGGGCCATTGTCTGCCTATTTGCACAAAAGCTTCAGGATCATATGTATCGGTAGTAACATAGCGAACAATACCATTTGTTGGATTACCATTAGGATCAATTTTTGCCAATCTAAACTCAACTTCGGTATTTCCGGCTATTGATTTAAATTCTGAAACTATATCAACCGTATCATTATTTCTTTTATTAAAATCAAGATTTAATCTTCTTATTTGATTCTTAATGATTTCATCCGAAATATTTTCAGGACCATTATTATGTAATATATGAAATACAACGGGTATCACGTACTCATAGCATTCATTGATTTTTGTTTTTCCTTGTTTTGAATATGTTGTTTGATTCAAAATAATTTCATCTTGACGTGATTTCTCTATCAAATGAGGATGTTTTTCGAATAATTCCTGTTGTTTCGTATATGTAATACAAAAATGTTGACCTAAAAGCATTTCAATACTTAAAAGGTACCCAACAACAAATAATATGGTTTTCAAGCTTAAATAAAATTAAAACACTGCAACTTTTTGAATATATATTTTACCTCCAGTATGATCCTGTAACTTTATAAACAAAATACCGGGATAAAGGTTTTGGTTAGAATAATTTAAGTTGTATTTTCCTGAATTTATATAAGTATTATTGAGTAAAACATCTACTTTTTTTCCTTGTATATCAAATATCTCTACTGAATAATATCCACCGTTAGGAAAAGTAAAATGAATGTTCGTGTTTTTATTAAATGGATTTGGAAGAACTTGAATATCTATTTTAGAAATATTTTCATTGGATATTCCTACATTTGATTCATTAACAGTAAAAGACCAAATGGCACTCCAAGAAGAATTTATGCCAGACTTTATGGTTCTAACTCTCCAATAATAGGTTGTATTATTGGATAATCCGGATAAAATCTCTTCTGTATCTGTAAAAGAATGGTCGTATCCAACATAATTTTTGGTTCCTTGAATTAAAACCGGTGAAGTAAAATCAGATGTAGTATCTACCTGATATTCATACATATCAACATCTCCAACAGCTTTCCAATCAATTTTAACATCTAAAATAGGTTCTACCGAAGCATTTAATGGTGCAAATAACAAAGGAACAGGATTGTAATTTCCTGAAATATTAATATCGTCAATATAAATATTATTTCCTCCTCCTCCTTTAAATACAAATTTAAACATAGTTCTATCCGTAAGTTGACCAGATGAGCTGATGGTAAAAGAATGATTTGCCCACTCGCTGGTTCCGGAAGGAATAAATGATGAAGAAGTAACGGGTGCAGATACCAATGAATTACCTTGTCTATTAAATCTGGGTAACCAGGTTAAACCACAATCGTTTGATATATATACCATAAGTTGATCTGTAGTTGTAGCAGTACTTTTTTTGGCGAAAGCCACCTTAAATGAAATAGTAGCATTTGACAAATTACTTAAATCATACAAAGGGCTAATTAGCTCTTCAATTGATTCGGTTGTATTGTTAAAATTATTGACCATAAAAGAAGATGTCCCAGAATATGAAGCAGAAGTGGTTTCTACCCAAGTATAAGCGTCATTATTAAAATTATAAACATCCCAACTTACATTTGGGTATGGTCCATTTTCAAAACTTTCTACAATTGGATTATATAGTCCATATACCGGCAATACCCGAATGTAATTCGTTTTGGAAACAGATTGTGAGCCTGAGGTATTAGAAACCGTTAATGAAGCGTTCGCATACCCTTCGGTTGTAAATTGTATTACGGGATCTTTTTGGGATGAAGAAGATGGGTTTGCTGTTGGAAAACTCCAATTCCAAGAAGTTGGAACATGGTATGATGCATCATATATGGTAATGCTATCATCTTTACATACGGATCTGGAATTAGAATAAAAATCAGCAACGCACAAAGTATTGGTGCCATCAGTTCCGGTAAGCGCTAAATTAGCTGGAGTACTTAAGTTATTTCGTTGTGAAACAGAAGAAGTTAAAGCTGCTCTCATAACATCAACCTGACCTTGTGTAAACATGTTAGTACAAAAAGAGTAATCCATATAATTTTGAACATTATCTATAGGATTCCCGCAAGTTGCTCCACTTAAGTTGCAACTTTGCCAACCTCTAGTATTTGGTGTATCCCCCACTCCATCGTCAATACTGCAATTAGAAGATAGCCCCGGTTCATTAGAGTTTCCCCAAGTATGACTTAAATTTATCCAATGCCCCACCTCATGTGTTAACGTATGGCCATCTCTACCTGCTGCTGTGCCAATGGTGCCTACGTAATCGTGTTTAATAATGATACCATCATTTGCCGGAGAAAAAGAGACCGAAGCCGGTTTATACGTATATCCAGCTACACCGGGTGCTATATCAATATTATCAACAACCCAAATATTTAAATAACGATTTCGTGGCCATTGATTTATTTTTGAACCATCATTCCCGAAATTCGTTTCAATGGTTTCAATTCGATTTATTCCGCTCGTGCAATTTCCACTAGGATCTTTTTGTGCTAATCTGAATTCAATTTCGGCATCTGCAGATATACTTTGAAAAGCAGGTACTACCAAAGCATTATCTGCATTTAGTTTCCTAAAATCTTCATTTAAATTACGCATAGCATCATGTATTTGGGCATCTGAAATATTCTCATCCCCATTTAAATGTAAAACATGAAAAACAACAGGGATAATATACACTGTTCCGGTTGTGGTTTTTTGAGCTTGTGTATTGATTAACTCATTTTTGAGTTGATTTTCTGCTTTTTCTATTTCAGGAATTAACTCGGGATATTCTCGTTTAAGTTTTTCAGTTGCTTCCCATTGTCCACAAAAATATTGAGCATTTACTTGCGTTGTTAAAGCTAATACTAGTACAAAAAATATATTTTTCATTAAATCATAATTTACATACGACATTGTTTATTTCAAAAAAGTAAGATATCACTCCATGCTATAAACAACATCAATACATATAAAGTTAAAAAGAAATCGTTAAAAAAAATAAGAAAATAATATATTTAACAGTGTTTCATTAACGCTCAAATACCTCAATGGTGACCGTTTTTTTTACTAATTCTGTAAATTTTCCTTCGTATCGAGTAGCTTTTACTAGGTGGTTATCAATCCAATGGTAATTTCCTCCTCGGGGTTTACCCATAAGTATACCATGATATTTAAATCCGTGTTTTTTTAACCATCGCTCTGTTACGTCTCTATGTTCTTCTGTTCGGGAGGTGAAAAAGGTAATAATATGCCCTTGATCAAACCATTTGTTTAATATGTCCAATGCATCGGGATATACAGCAGCATCTTCCATACGATGGGGTTCTTCATTAGGTATATCATCGCAAATTGTACCGTCAATATCTATTAAATAATTTTTTATATGTTCGGGTAAAACGGGACTTACTTTTTTCCCGTCAATACTAGTATCTAATAAAGTATAATTATTCATTAAAAAAGCATTTGTTGATTTGAATTCGAATTATTTATTCTATTGAAATGTTTATATGCAAAATCTGTAGCCTGCCTGCCTCGAGGTGTTCTTGTAAGGTACCCTTCTTGTATTAAAAATGGTTCGTATACCTCTTCAATGGTTCCTGAATCTTCTCCAACAGCTGTAGCTATTGTAGTTAAACCAACCGGACCTCCTTTAAATTTATCAATAATGGTTAACAAAATTTTATTATCCATTTCATCTAAGCCTCTTTCATCTACATTTAAGGCATTTAATCCAAATTTTGCGATTTCTAAATCTATTATTCCGTTTCCTTTTACTTGGGCAAAGTCTCTAACTCTTCTAAGTAATGCATTGGCTATTCTAGGGGTGCCTCTACTTCTTCGTGCAATTTCGTAAGCAGCGTCTTCATTAATTTGAATTTTAAGTATATACGAAGATCTTTCAACAATGCCAGTAAGAAGTTTTGTGTCATAATATTCTAAGCGTGCGTTTATACCGAAACGAGCTCTTAATGGAGCAGTAAGTAAGCCAGAACGAGTAGTAGCACCGATTAAAGTAAAAGGGTTTATCGTAATTTGAACACTTCGAGCATTAGGGCCAGAATCAATCATTATATCAATCTTATAGTCTTCCATAGCAGAATACAAATATTCTTCTACTACCGGACTTAAACGATGAATTTCGTCAATAAATAAAACATCTCTCGACTCTAAGTTTGTGAGTAATCCGGCTAAATCTCCTGGTTTTTCTAATACTGGTCCTGAGGTAATTTTAATTCCAACTCCCAATTCATTTGCGATAATATGCGAAAGAGTTGTTTTTCCTAAACCGGGCGGTCCATGTAAAAGCACATGATCTAAAGCCTCTTTACGTTGTTCAGCTGCTTTAACAAAAATTTTTAAATTTTCAATTACTTTTTTTTGTCCGGTGAAGTCATCAAATTCTTGTGGTCGTAATACTTTCTCTAAATCCTTATCTACCGGATTTAAATTATCAAAGTCGGGGTTTATATTTTCATTCCTAGGCATATTATAACAAATATAAAAAAACCCCTTTGTTAAATAACAAAGGGGTTAAATTAAGTATTATAATTCATTATTAATGTTCACCACCGTCCTTTTCTCCGGGAGCCAAAGGCACTGTTTGAGGAATAAAATCATCGGAGGCACCTGGTTTACTATAATCGTAAGGCCATCTATGAACTTCAGGAATTGCTCCAGGCCAGTTACCGTGTATGTGTTCAACCGGAGTTGTCCACTCTAAAGTGTTTGACCTCCAAGGATTTTTAGAAGATTTTTGTCCTTTGTACATGCTATAAAAAAAGTTAAAAGCAAAAATACCCTGAGCAACTGCACCTAATATGGCAAATACAGAAACAATCTCATTTAATTCAACCATATCATCAAACATAGGAAATGCCGTATTAGAATAATATCTTCTAGGCACACCAGCTAAACCGATAAAATGTTGGGGAAAAAACACCCCAAATGCACTTATAAAGGTTAGCCAAAAATGTAAATACCCCAACTTATTGTTCATCATTTTACCATACATTTTAGGGAACCAATGATAAATTCCTGCAAACATTGCTAACACAGCGGACATTCCCATAACAATATGAAAGTGCGCTACAACAAAATAAGTATCGTGTACATTTATATCTAAAGCGTCATCCGCTAAAATTATACCTGTAACTCCACCCGTTACGAAAGTAGATACTACACCTACAGAAAATAACATAGCTGGAGTAAAAATAATGCGCCCTTTCCAAAGTGTAGTAAGATAATTAAAGGCTTTAACAGCAGAAGGTATGGCAATTAACAATGTTGTAAACGTAAAAATACCACCAATAATCCAATTCATACCAGTTACAAACATATGATGCCCCCAAACTATAAAAGATAAAAATCCAATAGCTAAAATAGATAATATCATAGCTCTATATCCAAAAATTGGCTTACGCGCATTGGTGGAAATTACCTCACTGCTTATACCTAACGCTGGTAATAATACAATGTACACCTCAGGGTGTCCTAAAAACCAAAATAAATGTTGAAATAATATTGGACTACCCCCTGTTACATCTAATACTTGTCCATTAATTAATATATCAGAAAGATAAAAACTGGTACCAAAGCTTCGATCAAAAATTAACAACAATGCAGCAGAAAGTAAAACGGGGAAAGATAAAACCCCTAAAATGGCAGTTACTAATAATGCCCAAACCGTTAATGGCAGGCGAGTCATTTTCATGCCTTTAGTACGTAAATTAACAATGGTAACTATATAATTAAGACCTCCCAACAATGACGAAGCAATAAAAATAGCCATGCTGACCAACCATAAAGTCATACCAGCACCTGAACCCGGAATTGCCTCAGGTAAAGCACTTAAGGGGGGGTAAATAGTCCAACCGGCAGATGCAGGTCCACCTTCTACAAAAACTGAAATAATCATTAATACCGATGACAATAAAAAGAACCAATATGAAAGCGCGTTCATAAACCCAGAAGCCATATCACGTGCCCCAATTTGTAAAGGAATAAGTAAATTAGCGAATGTACCACTTAATCCACCGGTTAATAAGAAGAAAACCATAATGGTACCGTGCATAGTAACTAAAGCAAGATAAAAATTTGGATCTAATACACCGTCTTTAGCCCATTTATCTCCTAAGAAAAAGTTTAATATTTTAAAACTTTCACCTTGCCATCCTAATTGTAAACGAAACAAGGTGGACATGCCCATACCAACCAAAGCCATTAGTAAACCAGTTACTAAAAATTGCTTTGAAATCATTTTATGATCTGTACTAAAAACATATTTAGTCCAAAAATTTTCTTTTTCATGGTGCGATCCATGATCATCATGATGGTGGTGGTCATGTGCATGACCAGCGTGTACATCGTGAGAAGAGTGGTGTGCTAATGATTCTGATGCCATATTTCTTGGTTATTTTATTTCAGCTACTTGAGTTACATTTTGATTATTTCCTAATACTTCTGCTATAGTTTTTTGATCCTTAATCCATGCATTAAACTTATCTTCTGTATCCACAATAATAGTTCTTTTCATGTTCCAGTGAGAACCACCGCAAATCTTATTACACAATAAGGTGTAATCAAACTCAACAGCATCTTCGCCTCTTGCTTCTCTTAATTTATTAATATTTTGAAATTTCCTTATTACCTGTTCATCTTTTCTCATTTCTTCAGTAGTAATAGTTGGTTTGAATGTAATGTATGTATTCATACCAGGCACCGCATTCATTTGAGATCTAAAATGGGGCATGTATGCACTATGAATTACATCTTGAGATCTAATTTGCATTCTTACGGTTTTGTTTACCGGCAAATAAAAATCCCCACTTACCAAAATATCATCCTTACCGTTTGGATCGTTTGGATCAATACCTACCGTATTAGCACCTTGAATAAAGCGAACATTTGCTTTACCTAAAATTCCGTCAGCACCAGCATAACGTATAGTCCAGTCGAATTGACGGGCATACAACTCTAATACTACAGCATCTTTTAAGGTTTCTTCACTGGGATTTTGAACTTTATTCCAAATAGAAATTCCATAAATAATTATTACTGCTAAGAAAATAGATGGAATAACCGTCCAAATAATCTCTAATTTGTTACTGTGAGCAAAATATTCTGCTTTCTCTCTTTTTTCACGAATAAACCGATAGGCAAATGTAAATAACAAAAAGTTTACCGCAACAAATACAATATTTACCACGACTAGATTCCAATCCATTAGAGTATCTATTGAACTACCATGTTCAGAAGCAGATACGGGCAATAAAGTATCTTTATATCTAAATATCATCCATAAATAAGACGCGAATAACAATATCATGAATACAATAAAAAACAATGCATTCATGCGATTATCAGACGGTGTTATAACCTCTTCACTTTCCCCTTTTAGCTTTTTAGATAAATCATAAATACGTAACAAGTACCCTAAAGCTGAAACAACTAAAATTATTATTGCAATTGTAAGTAGACCCATCATATTGTTATGTTATTATTGATGAAAATTTAAACTTTCTTCTAAATACGGATTATTTTTAACCACTAAATTTCGTTTGCTTAAAGATTTTAAAAGTGTAAATGCAAAAACACCTAAAAATCCTAACATTAAACCTATTTCTTGCCATCCAATATGAAAGTGCTCTTTTAAAACAGCCGGTGTTACCATTAAATAAACATCTAACCAATGGGTGAAAAATAATATGATACCAATAACCATTAAAAAGTTACTATTTTTCTTATTGTCTTTATCCATTAAAAACACCATAGGTAATAAAAAGTTTATAAAAAACATCCCTAAGTATAAATATCTATACTCTCCAAATACGCGAGGAACGTAATAAGATACTTCCTCCGGGATATTAGCATACCAAATTAATAAAAATTGCGAAAACCATAAGTAGCTCCACAAAAAGCTAATAGCAAACATCCATTTACCTAAATCGTGTATGTGAGAAGTATTGATATAAGACATATGACCTCTTTTTTTAAGCCATAATGTAGTAACCGCCATAGTAATTAAAGCAGAAATCCAAATGCCTGAAAACACATACCAACCAAATAATGTACTAAACCAGTGAGTATCTATAGACATTATCCATAACCAGCTAGCAACAACAGAGGTATAACCAAAAAATACCAAGAAAATAGCAGCTGCTGTAAAATTTTTCTTATGTACGGATAACCCACCTGTTTGATCTTCCTCTATGGAACGAGCCATAAATTTCTTTTGGAAAAATATATATACAGCAATAAATAAAATGGTTAAACCTGAAAAAACACCAATATTCAAAAATGGTTTTTTAATGGCAATTAACTCATCGTATTCAGGCGAGCCCGGAGTGGTTACTGCAGGATCCATCCAATGGTAAATATGATGCCAATGAGCAAAACCAGAAATAAAGACAAGAAGTAACGGAATAGCTCCAATTAAAAGATAATTAGAAGCAGCCTCCATAATTCTTTTTAAAACCATAGACCAACCAGCTTCTGCAGCATATTGTACCGCTAGAAAAAATGTTGCTCCTAAAGCTATTCCAAAAAAGTAAAACCCATTAATTAAAATATTAGTCCATAACCTGTTAGCACCTGTATGGTGTTCATCGTGTCCCGTAAATGATCCAATAATTAATGCCACTAACGAAACAACACCAATTCCAATTAAAATAAAACAGATGTTTTTTAATTTTGAAGTAAATTGAAATTTATCGTCTAAATTATATGTATGTGATCCCATGATACGTATTATTTATTTTCAGATTGAGTTTCTAGTGCAACATTTTCTTTATCCAAGCATGATTTCCCTTGTAACTTTTGTACATAATGCACTAGTTTCCATCGCTCTTCATGTGTTAATTGCGAAGCATGCGATCCCATATTTCCTTTACCATATGTGATAGAATGAAACATTTTACCAGCTGGTAAATTAATTAATTGTGGACTATCGTAAGCAGGCGGTGGACCAGGCCATTTTGAACTTTTGGTGATTTGACCATCACCTTTACCTCCAGCACCATGACAATGTGTACAAAATTTTCCATATAACAATTCTCCTTCTTTTAATATTTGCTCTGAACATACAATAGGATTGTTCAACTCATTTCCAGCTTGTTCATATCCTTCTAATGTATTTGGATAAGGATAAATATTATAACCTCGAGCTATGGTTCCTTCTACAGGCTTTCTAGCTGTCATTTTATGATTATTATTATTAATATCCTGATTGCTATACTCACCGTAAGTTTCTAATGACTTAGAGCGATACATATCTGGCATATATTCAAAACCTGGACTTAATGGATCTGATTTACAACCAGTCCATATAAGCATTACAACTGCTAAAAAAGTTATGATTTGTTTAATTGGTGTCATAATTTATTATTTTTCAAATACTTCAACTACCCCTGTGTTTTGTAATAATGATTTCAATTCTTCTTTTGAATATTTATTATTAATAGATGGATCAATTTCAATAGCAAAATGATCATCGGTAGTTCTTGGATCCGGATTACGAGGTTCAACTCCTGGAAATGTCCAGTTTCTTATTAAATATGTAAGTGCCATTCCATGAGCTGCACAAAAAACAGTAAACTCAAAACATACTGGAATAAAGGAAGGTAGATTATGCCATAACGTCCAGTTAGGTTTACCACCAATATTCATTGGCCAATCACTAATCATAAAATACCAAAAACCAATAAGAGCCAACGTAAAACCACTTAATCCATAGATAAATGAACATATAGCTAAGCGAGTCCACTTCATGCCAATAATTTTTTCAATACCATGAACCGGAAAAGGAGAATAAACATCGGAAACTTTTATCCCTTTATCTACTAAAGTTTTAGCTCCTTGAACTAAAATTTCATCATCGTTATATAAACCGTAAATTCTACTCATATATTAATGATTATCATGGTTTGAATTATCATTTTCTTTCTTATCCTGATGATTATGTGTTGATTTCTTGGATTTAAAATTGTTTCCAGATACTTTTAAGATTGATTTTAATTCATTAAGAGCCAACACTGGGAAAACTCTGCTATATGTTAAGAACAAAAAGAAGAAAATACCAATAGTTCCTATAAAAACACCTACATCCACAAAAGTGGGATAAAACATATCCCAACTAGAAGGTAAGTAATCTCTGTGTAAGGAAGTAACAATAATTACAAAACGCTCAAACCACATTCCAATATTTACAAAAATAGAAAGGATAAAAGATAAGACTAAGCTTCTTCTGATTTTTTTAAACCAAAATAATTGTGGAGTGATTACATTACAAGTCATCATAGACCAATAAGCCCACCAGTATGGTCCGGTAGCTCTATTTAAAAAGGCATAACCCTCATATTCTACCCCTGAATACCACGAAATAAATAACTCAGATAAATAAGCGACCCCAACCATAGAACCTGTAATTACAATTACAATATTCATATATTCGACATGCTTTACCGTAATATAATCTTCTAAATGTAATACTTTACGTACTATTAATAAAAGCG
>CAZEIM010000004.1:29187-42899 GCA_964512145.1 uncultured Flavobacteriales bacterium | reverse complement strand
TCAAAACCATTGCAAAACCCGAGAAAACCGCACCCGCAACAAAGTAAGGCGGGAAAATGGTAGTATGCCAACCCGGAATTACAGAGGTAGCAAAGTCCATACTTACAATTGAGTGAACTGAAAAAACTAGTGGGGTGGCTAATCCGGCCAACACCAAAGATACTTCCTCAAATCGTATCCAAGCTTTAGCATCTCCTGTCCATCCGAAACTTAATATTTTATAAATATTTTTGGTAAGAGGTTTAATTGCTTTATCTCTGATAGTAGCAAAATCTGGTATTAAACCAATATACCAAAACACTAAAGAAACTGTAAAATAAGTAGAGATTGCAAAAATATCCCAAAGTAATGGAGAGTTAAAGTTTACCCAAAGAGAACCAAATTTATTTGGTAAGAGCAAAAATGGCGGGAAAGCCCAGGGTAACATCCAAACCCTACCCATATGAAGCAAAGGGAATAAAGCCGCCATTAAAACAGCAAAAATAGTCATTGCCTCTGCTGAACGGTTAATAGCCATTCTCCAACGTTGTCTGAATAGCAATAAAACAGCAGAAATTAACGTACCGGCATGACCAATACCTACCCACCAAACAAAGTTTGTAATATCCCAAGCCCAATCCACTGTATTATTTAAACCCCAAACACCAATACCAGTACCTACGGTATAAACAATACAACCTACTCCCCAAAGAGCAATCAATCCGGATAGGGCGTAAACTAATTTAAAGTATTTATTAGCTTTACCAAATACCGGAGCCACTACATCTTTAGTAATTTGTCCGTAGGATTTATCTCCTAAAATTAATGGTTCCCTTATTTCTGCGTCTTTATGCATAGTACTATCAATTAAGCTTCTTGCGATTGAATATTTCTAACTTTGGCTAAATATTTAACATTTGGTTGAGTACCTACTTCTTCTAATAAGAAGTAAGAACGTTCATCTTCAAACGATTTGTTAACAGCAGAAGTATTGTCGTTAATATCACCAAATGTTATGGCGTTAGTAGGACAAGCAGATGCACAAGCTGTAACAATTGACCCATCCTGAACTTTTT
The DNA here is from genome assembly GCA_964512145.1 of uncultured Flavobacteriales bacterium. GTDB lineage: Bacteria > Bacteroidota > Bacteroidia > Flavobacteriales_G > JALEGO01 > CAYOHR01. Next base: position 41,844 of record CAZEIM010000004.1, on the reverse strand, counting down.
CTCCTCGTTTTTTTGCTTCTAACTTTCCTGCTTGAATTTTTTGCACACACATGGTACATTTTTCCATCACCCCTCTAGATCTAACAACAACATCAGGATTAAGTACCATTCTAGAAATATCATCCTGAGCAGGGTTAATTCCAGTAAATTTATGGTAACTATCGTATTGAAACCAATTGAATCTTCTTACTTTGTATGGACAGTTATTTGCACAATAACGAGTACCGATACAACGGTTATATGCCATTTGATTTAATCCTTCGTTGCTATGAGTAGTAGCTGCAACCGGGCAAACCGTTTCGCAAGGCGCGTGATTACAATGCTGACACATTACAGGTTGATGAACAACACTTGGATATTCTGAAGGATCTTCCATTTTTCGATACATCTCAATTTTTCCAACATTTTCATCTTTTGCTACTTCTTTAGACATATCGCTTGAGAAATATCTGTCAATTCTTAACCAGAACATATCTCTATTTCTTCTTACCTCATCTCGACCAACAATGGGGACATTATTTTCGATTGTACAAGCTGTTACACATGCACTACAACCGATACATGTGCTTAAATCTATGGACATACCCCAACGGTGTCCGAAAGTTTCAATGGGGTGATCCGCCCACAAGTTAATTTCCGTTGGAATTTTCTTTTCTCCGTAAGCATCACTCAATTTAATTTGGGGATTATATGCGTCTTTTCCCTTTTTAAAAGTATCGATGGTTGTTTCAAGAACGATTTTTCTACCCATCATAGTATGGTGAGTTTGGGTAGAAGCTAAAGCATATTTGCCCTCAATTTTTTCAATACTAACTTGCGTATTGTAATATAAAACATCTCCATTTTTACTTACAGTTAAAAAAGGAAATGCATTTTTCCCAATCGTTTCAATTTCTTTTGTGGCCTGATTAGGAACTTTGGCTTTTCCATATCCTAAAGCTATCCCAAATGTTTTTCTTTTTTGACCAGGAATGGGATATACAGGCAATTCTATACTTAATCCATCTGATGTAACTACTTTGGCCATATCTGCCGGTTCTTCTTGACCAATTTTAACTGAAAATCCCATTTCCTTCATGTCGGATGGATTCATGGTTATATAATTATCCCATACTACTTTTGATACAGGGTCGGGTAATTCTTGTAGCCAAGGATTGTCTGCTTGTGCTCCATCTAAAATAGATGTCTTAGTATACAACTCTAACTCCCATGTTCCTTCTTGGGTACTTGATATTTGAGAAGAAGCATTGCTTAAATCTGCTAAATTTATAGCTAAACTAGACGGAGGGACTTCCATTTCAGAAATTCCATCGTGTAAGGATTTATTCCAGTATTCTCTAAAGTTAGAATACTTATTTTGTCGAGGAAAACCATATTTTTCCCATGTAGATTTCATATAGTCATAAAAAGTTCCGGATAATCCTGCCCACTTTATAAGTGAATCCTGAAATTGACGAGTACTAAATAAAGGACTTATTACTGGCTGTGTAATACTATAAGTGCCATTGGTAGGATTAGCATCGTTCCACGACTCTAAATAATGATGATCTGGGCATACATAATTACATAATTGAGTGGTATAGTTATGCTTGTCTGAAAATGACACTTTAACGTTTACCTTATCTAATAAAGCTGAAAACTGAAGATTAGAAGGTAAAGAATATACAGGGTCTACATTATACATAAGCAATACTTCAACTTCACCAGATTTTATTTCATTTATTAATGTGGTGATATCTTGGTCTTTAGCTGATTTAGTATAAGAAACATAGTTTGTATCTACTGTTGAACCATAATTACTCAATAAATTATTTATGGCATTTACCACCATTTGAGTGTTTTGATCGTTTGATCCACAAACTACTAAAGACTCTCCTTTATGATTAAGTAAGTCTTGAGCTAATGTTTTTACTTTAGAACCTACTAATTCTGCATCAGATGATAAGGTCACTGAATTTAATGAACTAGAACCAGTTAATTTAGCTAATTCGTTATATAACATAACAGCTACTTTACCCTGTTCAGATGGTTTAACCGGAATTCGAACGTCCGCGTTGGTTCCTGTAAGAGAATAACCACTTTCTATTTGATAGTGTTTGGTCATCCAAGATCCTTTGGGATTACGAACCGAAGCATATTGTTTGGAGTATTCTATACTATTTAACCAAGTACTTAAAAAATCAGCCCCTATACTGCATATTACTTTAGCTTTATCAAAACGATAACCGGGTATAAAAGATTTTCCAAACATTTTTTCATTGGCATTTAACATGCCTGAATAAGAAATCGTATCATAGGATACATGTTTGGCAGGTGAACTACCTACAACATTAGAATAAGAATTTACTTTAGAAATAAATTCATCGATCAGCATTTTGGAAGATGGACTAATAATTGTGTTGGTTACTAACCTAACTTTTTTACCGCTAGCAGCTGCATTTTTAATTTTATCGGATATTTCACTATCTACAACCTCCCAAGTAGATGGTTCATTGTTTTTTAAGGGTTGTTTAATTCTTTTGGTATCATACAAAGATAATATAGAAGAATTCACTCTGGCATTTATACCTCCTTTGGTTACACCAGAAATTTTATTGCCTTCAATAAATATAGGCCTACCTTCTCTTGTTTTTACTAAAATAGAACAATAATCATGTCCATCGTAATAGGTAGATGCATAGTAATTCGCTACACCTGGTGTAATCTCTTCCGGTTTATTAACGTATGGTATAGAACGAACAACCGGTGTTTCACAAGCTGCTAACGTTGCCGCAGAAACACTAAATCCTAAAAACTTTAGGAAATCTCTACGAGATGTAGTGGCTTTATCTAAATTATGGTTACTTAAAAATTCATCTACAGGAATATATTCTGCAAATTCCTTTTCGGAAGTTTCAACAAATGATTTATCTCCTTCTAGTTGTTGAATGCTGTTCCAATATTTTTTTTGTTCGCTCATAAATCAATTTTCATTCATTATTAATAATGACATTTTGCACACTCTAATCCACCAATATCCTCTACAGTAAATTTCGTTACTTTACCTTTATGTTTCTCCACTAACTCCGTAAACATTTTGTTGTAATATGCATTTCCTTCCATTTTCACTTCCGTTTCTCGGTGACAATTAATACACCATCCCATAGTTAACTCTGATTCTTGTTTTAAAAGGTGCATTTCTTCTACCTTTCCATGACATGTTTGACATTCAATTTGACCAACTACCACATGTTGAGAGTGATTAAAATACGCTAAATCCGGTAAATTATGTATTCTAACCCACCGAATAGGTTTTTCTGGTTTTTCGTATCGTTGAGTTTCTGGGTTGTAACCAGCTGCTTCATAAATTTTAGCAATTTCTTCGGTACCTGTCCAAGTTCCTTCGTTGATGGCTTTATGACAATTCATACAGATATTAACAGAAGGTATACCTGCATTTTTTCCTTTTTCAGCACTGTGATGGCAATACACACAATTTATTTTATTTTCTCCAGCATGAATCGCATGTGAAAATTTAATGGGTTGTTCAGGCGCATAACCTTGATAAACTCCTATATTATCTGAAATATCAATATACCATTTGGTAAGATAAATAGCACTCAATAAAAGTATAATTAATCCGAAACCTACCTTATTGGTCATAATCCAGTGTCCGGTAGCTTGTAAAATATTTCGTTTAGGTTGAAGTATACTTCCGTCTTTTTCACTGATAACTTCTTTTAAAGATCTATTAATTCCCCTTAATGTAGATACTAAAATCAATAAAATTAAAAATATAGCAATCGTCCAAAAATAGGTAGACGTATTACTTTTTTCGGACACCGGAGCAAATGGATTTTGAACCTGTGCTCCTCCTGTGGTTGCTGCCACTGGTTCTTGATAGTCGAAAACATATTGAGCAATGGCCATGATTTCTTCGTCTGACAAATGCCCCTGAGAATTCATAATTGTACCATTCGCCTCGGCTACAATTTTGTTTACATAAGGGTCAGACTTACTACTAATAATTTGAGCTGCATTTTTTACCCAATTAACATACCACTTCTTTTTTCCCTCTTCATCGCCTCCGGGAATTCTGTCCCAAAAACCTTTTAATCCGGGTCCCAATACTTTTTTTTCCGTAGGTGCATGACAAGAGGCACAATTATTTTTAAACAAAGCTTTACCATCTTGAGCCTGAACTACATGTAACGAGAAAAACAAGTAGAACAACGCTAAAAAAATAGGGTTTTTAATAAGCATATATTGATTTTTATGAATGCTAATTTTCATTAATCGGCAAATTTATATTTTAGAATCACAATTCAAAGAATTTTATAACAAAAAGCTAGTGTTAAAAAAATTATTTAGAATTATTCTAAATAATTTATGATTTTTATCATGGGTAAATAATGAAATTTTATTCAAAGTAATGTTCGAATTATAATGGTTAGCGACATAAATAAAAGAAAATTTAATAGAACTATCTTATATGTGTAAGACTAAATTTTTGCTTGTTTTATTTTTTCAATAAGCCACTCCTTTTCTGTTAATATTTTTTCTTGTTGAATTTCAGTCATAATTTTATCTTTCTTAGATATGTTTAAATTCAATAACAAATTCACGTATTTAATAAAATTTTGGTAATTGGTTTTATGATAGGTGGATAAATTTTTTCTCCATAAAAATTGCTTTAATCTCTGCAACTGGTAATCGGCAAAAACCGAGTCGTTTAATTCATAATAGGCTTTTATTAAGGTTGCTTTAGCGTTTAACATAGTTAAAATATCCTCGGTATTTACTTTGTTCATGTTTTGAGCCGATTGTTTAAAGTCCTTAATGGCGAAATAGTACTTTGATAAACAAAAATGATAAAAACTATCTTGTAAGCTTAAGGGAAGCGAAGTTTTGTAATGATGAATAAATTCAAAACACCAGTCATATTCCTTATTTAGGATAGCTATGGTAGATATATTTCTATACGTAAAAGGGGACAGTTGGTTGTTTTCCAATATAAATCCCTCATCTAAACCTATTTGATATAAGGTTAGCAGAACCTTCTCTAGAGGTTGGCTTCTACCTAAATTTAGCTTTTTAATAATAAAACTAATAAGTAAATAGTGTATGTCTTTTCGCTCTTTATCAAAAATAGTTTGTTTATTTTTCATAAATAACGTAAGCAAATTATCTAATGAAACTTGATCTTTTTCTGAGTATAAAAGAAATATTTGATGATAAATTTGGATTAAATAATCTTCGGGTGGATTTTTATCTAAATACTGAACAATGACATCTAAAAATTCCTGATGATACGAAACATTGGAAATGTTTTTTAAGGCGAGTCCCTGACATGCTTGTTTTAAGCTATTAACTATAAAATGATTGTTTAAGGCGTCATTCATATGTTGCATTTGACTAATAAACCTTTCTGTATTTGCATACAAATGGTACTCTTCTTGCAACAGCAAATATTCGTAAAAAAAAGATTCTGAATCCTTCTGTGAATTTTTAGTCTGCTTTTTTTTATCGTAATAATGATAATCGAAATGTTTTTTTAAACTTCGTTTCCTGTAGGCCTTAATTAAATTAAGTTTTTTTAATTGTTCTTGCATTCCAAGCTCTTGAATCATTAAATATTCTTCTACACATTTTAGAAGCGAAGAAAAAAGATGATTCATTTTTACCGAATTATAAGGCAATGTTTTACCATAAATTTTATGAAAGATATCTGGATACTCTTCTTCTTCCGATTTTTTAGATTTTTTTAGTGAACTCAATATGTCAAATAACATAGATAATTCAACTTTTTGATTAAAATAAGGAGACTCTAAAAATTTTTTGAATTGATTTTTTTCATAAGCGTCAAATGAACCTATTATTTCTTGTGCTTTACGTATACTCATGATATTATTTTATAAAACTTAATTATCTATTTATCAAAATGATATAAATATAAATAATGTATAAATATAATTATTTATTGATAAATCTAAAATTTTTACACACAAAAAGAATTTGGAATTTTATATAAAACTAATTGCTATGAGAACAAAAATTATGTCTGTATCCTGCTTATTAATGATTACCATCCTAGGGGTTTTTACTGGTTTAAATGCAACTAACCATGGACCGTTCATTAAAAACATTGGACAAATTAAAAATCAATATGGGGAGGAAAATAAAGATGTATTATATATATATCATGCAAACAACTTTTCTGTCTCTTTAAAAAAAGACGGATATTCCTTTGAAACATTTAATATAGAAAGGGATGGGGGCATTTTTTCGAACAGAATTGATGTGGATTGGAAAAATAGTAATACGCAAAAAAGCTTAGAGACAGTTTCCGCAAAAACCATTTTAAATATTTATTCTAAATCAAGCTACTTAAATATACCAACATACGAGAAAATAATATATAAAAATGTATACCCTAATATAGATGTAGTTTTTTATACTCAAGATAATTCGGTAAAATTTGAATACATTATACATCCAGGAGGAAATCCAAAAGACATCCAACAAGTGTACTCTGGAGTTCATAATATTAGCCTTTCTGAAAACGGAAGCATTATTTTAGAAAATGACTTAACCAAGATATTTGAAGCGGCACCCATTTCATTTAATAGCAATCATCTCCCCATAAAATCAAATTACCTGTTAAACGATAACATTGTAAGTTATGAACTTGAAAATTATGATTTGAATAATACTATTATTATTGACCCAACCATTACCTGGAGTACTTATATGGGTTCAGATAGCTTGGAAATAGGATATTCTGTTCAAAGAAAAAAAGGTAGTGTATTTATGGTAGGGCAAACAAATAGTATTCAAAACTTTTCTACGGTTGGTGCTTATCAGCAAAATTTTGGAGGAGGTAATACAGATGCATACATTAGCAAATACAATAATAATGGGGATAAATTATGGACTACCTATTTTGGAGGAAATGGTGACAACAGCGCGCAATCTTGTGTAATAGATGTTGATTATAACATATACATAGCAGGATTTACAACAAACGATTCTGTTATTGGCAATGGTGCTATACATCAGCCTGTGTATGGTGGAGGAATTTACGATGGATTTATAGCAAAATTTGATTCTTCGGGTGTTTTATTATGGTCGACTTATTATGGTGGGTCAGAAGAAGATGTTATTTATGGAATTAGTTTAGATACGTTAACGAATACCTTTTTTGTTGGAGGATATTCTGAAAGCATTAACTCAATAGCCACTCCGGGATCACATCAACCAAGTATTGGCGGAGGTAGAGACGGATTTATAGCCGGTTTTAATTCTATTGGAGTACGTTTGTGGGGAACATATTATGGCGGAAGTTCTACTGATATAGTACATGATATAGCATTTAATCAAGATTCACTTTTTATTGTTGGCACTACCCATAGCGGAAACAACATTGCCGGAGTAAACTCAGGTGTTGTTTGGAGCGGACCTCCATTTGGATATAAAACGACACTTAGCGGATTATCAGATGCCTTCGTGGTAAAAATGACTAAACAAGGTGAACGGTGGTGGGCAACCTACTTTGGGGGAGAAAGCACTGAAGAAGGATTAGGCATTGATGCCGATGAGTGTGGAAATATTGCCATTACCGGAACAACAAATAGTTTAACCGGTATTTCATACGGAACTACCATACACCAGTTTTTAAAAAGTGGAGCTCAAGATGCGTATATCGCAAAATTTGAAAAAGTGAGTGCATTAGTATTATCCACCTATTTTGGGGGATCCGGAAATGATGTAGGAACCAGTATAGAAATCTCACCCATCGAAAACTATTTTAAAGTTTCGGGTTATACTACAAGTTCTGATTTAAGTAATACAGGACTGCTGAATAGTTATAGCGGTGGTGAAGATGCGTTCTCATTAGATTTATATAGGGATGGGTCGGTAAGAAATTGTAGGTATTTTGGAGGATCCGGAAACGACAGAGCCTATGATATACATGGTGAAAATCCATTTTATGTATGTGGTTATACTAATAGTAATCAAGACATCGCTTTAGGAAATGCTGCTCAAGATACCTTGGCCGGTTTAATCGATGCATTTTTATATAAAGTTTATGTTGCCCCAAGGTTAATTACTGTAGGGAACTGTTTAATTAGCCCGCAAAATTGTCAACCGGTTGGCCCATTATGTGCTCCTGCTTATCTTATGTTTCAGCCTCCTTTATTCGATGACGAACCTGGTGCTAATTCATATTTCTGGCAATTCCCGGGAGGTATTCCAAGCACCTCAACCGATCAGTATCCTATAATTTATTACCCTACCGGGGGCATTTACTATGTGTATTTAACCGTAAGTAATCCGGCCGGACAAGTAGATATACAAACAAGTTTTATTTTGTACGATACTCCTGATTTAGATGTGTATTCTTCTAAAACTTCTATTTGTGAAGGGGAATGCGTTACTATTTATGCAGATTCTGATTACCCGGTTTTTTGGCCAGATTTAGGTATTTGGGCAGATAGTATTGTTGTGTGCCCCGGAGTTACCACTACGTATACTGCTACAGCCGAGAATAATGGCTGTGATACAACGGTTAGTATTACCATTTATGTAACTCCTAAACCTAACGTAATCGCATATCAAGATACCATAATATGCGAAGGATCAAGCGTACAATTATTAGCTATTGGAGCAACAAACTTTCAATGGTTGCCCGGCAATTATTTAAATAATTCCAATATCCCCAATCCAATAAGCACCCCTCCTGTTGGTACAATAATATATACCGTAATTGGAGATAATGGGCCGGCTTGTGAAAAAGACAGTGATGAAGTAACCATTCAGGTATTGCCAAATCCTGACTTAACAATTACCAGTTCGGCCAATGATATATGTGATAATACATGCATAACGTTGTATGGTAATTCAACCGGAACAATATACTGGCCATCTGTTGGAATATGGGCCGATAGTATTATTGTTTGTCCAACCTCAAGCACAAACTTTAGTGCAACCTCTTCAAATGGGATTTGCTCAATTTCGGATGATATTTTTATAAACGTATTACCTTCCCCTGAATTAATTATTTCTAACGACACCAATATATGTATAGGTGAGTCTGCTCCATTAAATGTTGACGGTGCCATAAATTATCAATGGACTCCGTCATTATACCTAAATAGTAACAATATTTCAAATCCGATTAGTACTCCAACGAATACTATTACTTACTCAGTAATAGGCCAAAACAATTTTGGTTGTTACGATACCGCTCAGGTTACGGTAACGGTTTTTGAATATCCCACCTTAAGCATACAAACCTCAACTCCGGGAGTTTGCGAAAACCAATGTCTTACATTATTTGCAACTAGCGATGGAAGCGTGTTTTGGAATGATTTAGGAGTTTGGGGCGATAGTGTTGTTGATTGTCCTACAACTGCCATTGATTATGTTGTTACAGCTTTTAATGGACCCTGCAAAATATCGGACAGTATTTCTCTATCTTTATTACCCAGTCCAGTTATAGAAGCTAAAGGTGACACAACAATATGCGCAGGCACTTCTACGTATTTACATGTAGAGGGCGCTGAATCATATACATGGAGCCCTTCAAATTATTTAGACAATCCAAACTCTAATAATCCAATAAGTACTCCATTCGCTGATATTATATACCTTGTTACAGGTTACAATAGTTATGGTTGTCCTGATACTGCAACAGTTCGAGTTAAAACAGTTAAAGACCCTTATTTTATGGTAGATTTTAATTATGTTGTTGATTCCTGCACACAAGAGGTATACTTTAATCCATCTTATGAAAACGGAGTGAGTTACTTATGGAATTTTGGAAATGAAAATAATAGCTCTGATAAAAATCCGGTATATATATTTTCTGGAGATGAAGATTCGTATACAGTTTCAGCTACCATATATAAAGAATCTGTTTGCCCAAATTACCCTCAAGTTATGGGGTATGTTGAAAAAGAAATAGAAATAGAGGTTGGTGTTAAAAAGTTATTTATACCTAACATATTTACTCCAAATTCTGATCAGCTAAATAACATTTTTGAGCCTCAATTTACTCAAAATTGTAAGAATTATGACCTTGAAATATTTAACCGTTGGGGAGTAAAAATATTAAGTAAAGAGTTTACTACAAGTGCAAACATCACAACCGGATGGAACGGTAAAGTTGAAAATGAATTTGAAGAAGTTCCTGAAGGAGTATATTACTATATTGTTTCACTTAAAAATTATGAAGATAAAATTATTCAAAAATATCATGGTTCTGTAACATTATTGCGATAATAATGCTATTTTAGAACGATGATCATAAACTCATAAAATATGTTTAATAAATACATATATACAATAAAAGTACTTGGTTCGCTTAATATATTTTTACTAAGCACTTTGTGTATGTTTTCTGAAAACAATGTTTTTATTAAAAATGTTGGTCAACTTAAAAACCAACATGGTCTTGTACATGAAGACGTTCTTTATTATTATCACAACGATGATTTTAAGATTTGTTTTTATAACCATGGGTTTAGTTATGAATTATATGCTAACAAGACTCCAAATATAGAATCTTCAAGAATAGATGTTAGCTGGGCAAATAAAAATGATCGGGCAAATATTAAAGCATTTGAGTTAAATACGTATATAAATATATATGGAAAAACAACACATACCAATATACCCGTTGTATCAAATATTATATATGAAAACATATACCCAAATATTGATGTAAGTTTCTATTTTAAAGATCATCAACTGAAATATGAATATGTTATTAAGCCAGGAGGAAAAATTGACGAGATTAAACAAAAATATGCTGGTTTTCATTCGATAAGCCAGAAAGAAGGAGACATTATTTTACAAAATCCTTTAGGGTTGATTACTGAAAGCAAACCGGTTACTTTTTTTCAAGATAGTCCAAATCAATTTATCGCTTCATCATACCAATTAAATAACGATGAAGTTACCTTTAAGATAGATGAATACCATGAATCAAAAACCATAGTTATTGACCCTGTAATTACCTGGCAAACATATTTTGGAGATACGAGCTCAGAAGTGGCTTATTCGATTAAAAAATCAGACCTGATTTTTTATGTTACCGGTACCACAAATAGTGTACAAAATATATCTACAACTGGTGCATATCAACATACATTTGGAGGCGGATTATCCGATGCTTTTTTATCTCAATACCAACTCAACGGAACATTAAATTGGACTACCTATTTAGGGGGTAATGGAGAAAATGTTAGCAGAGGTGTGGATATTGATAATCAACTCAATGCGTATATATGCGGATACACATCTCAAGATACATTATTTGGCGACACCCTATCTCATCAACCTATGTACGGTGGAGGGGAATTTGACGCATTTATATCTAAATTTGATGTTACAGGGCAATTACGATGGACAACTTTTTATGGTGGAGATTCAACGGATATAGCTAGGTCTATTTCAATAGATAGACAAAGAGAAAAAGTCTATGTTGCAGGATACACAAGAAGTAATTCTAATATTAGCACCCCTTTTTCTTATCAAGAAAACATTGATTCAGGCAGAGATGGGTTTATAGCCAAATTTGATTCTTCAGGAACCAGAGAGTGGGGTAGTTATTATGGAGGAAATCAAAACGATCAAATTTACGATATTGTGGTAGGTCAAGATTCTTTTATATTCGCTGTAGGAACTACTTTTAGTAACTTTGCCTATAACATAGCCGGATTTGATTCTTCCCTTATTGATACAACATTTTCTTTTCCAATTTCCTTTAGAGACTCTTTATTAGGCGCATCCGATGCGTTTATTATGAAAATTGACACTTTAGGAACTCGTATATGGGGAACATATTATGGAGGCGAAAACAATGAGGAGGGGTATGGAATTGATGCAGACAAATGTGGTAATGTTGTAATAACAGGGCTTACCTTAAGCGATTCCAATATTGTTTTTGGAAGTACTATTTACCAAGAGTTTAAAAAATTAGGAAGTGATGTTTTTATAGCAAAATTTACCGATACCTGCAAGCTTGTGTACGCCACCTATATTGGCGGTAATGGTAATGATATTGGATACAATGTAAATATATCTGAGCGAGATAATTTTATTACCGTAGTAGGCTCAACAACCAGCGATTCGTTAACAGGCGACAGTTTAATAAACAACTATCAAGGTGTTATGGATGGGTTTTTAGTTGAATTATTGCCCAATTTTAGTTTACGAAGTGCCATGTATGTGGGTGGAAATAAACAAGATCGTATTCTGTCTATCGATGGAGATAATCCATTTTATATATGCGGAAATACATTTAGTGATGATTTACCTATAGGAACTTATAGTGGATTAAGCGATGCTTATATTGGAAAAAGTTATGTAAGCCCCAGAATTGCTAAATCCAGTAATTGTATAGTTAGTTCGGGTGATATTACATTTACAGGCATTTTATGTGCCCCAAATTGTATTACCTTTATACCTCCAAGTTTTGATGACGAATCCAATACAAATCAAGTAAATTGGAGTTTCCCTGGTGCCAGCAGTTCTTTTGGATCAAATGCTTGTTATAACAATCCGGGTACCTACACGGTTATATTAACAATTTCTAATCCGGCCGACACTATAATTCTAACCAAAACGATTACTCTTGGACAACAACCAAATTTGGTTTTATCAGCAACAGAC
>CAZEIM010000004.1:7703-29174 GCA_964512145.1 uncultured Flavobacteriales bacterium | reverse complement strand
TCCCGGATCATGCACACAATTAATCGCTATTAGCAATGGAACGGTGTTTTGGCCAAGTTTAGGGGTTTTTTCAGACTCTGTAAATGTTTGTCCTAATGTAAGTACTAATTACACAGCGTATGCAATTTTACCAGGTTGTACTACTACAAAAGCTTTATCTATTACTGTTTATCCAGAGCCTAGCATCACGGTAAGTTCAGACACCACGATATGCATTGGATCATCTGCCTCCCTTTGGGCCATAGGTGCTTTAAATTATATATGGTCTCCATCTCAATGGCTTAATGACTCTACCAGCAACAGTCCATTGGCTAGTCCCACCCAAAACACATTATTTGAAGTGGTTGGTTCAAATATATTTGGATGTAATGATACCGGATATGTAACCGTAGAGGTAGATAGTTTTCCTAATATACAAATAATTAGCCCTGTTACTGGATTTTGTCCGAATGAATGCGTGTCACTCATTGCCCAAACCAATGGAATTGTGTTTTGGCCATTAGAATTATCGTATAACGATACTTTAACGGTTTGTCCACTTAATACAAGCGACTATATTCTACAATCCAATATTGGATTGTGTTATGCATACGATACCATAACATTGGAACTATTTCCTACCCCTACCGTTAGTGTTACAAAAGATACTATGGTATGTTCAGGAACTACCATACCATTACAAGCAGTAGGAGCAAATTTTTATGTATGGTCTCCCCCATTGTATTTAAATAGTTACACCTCATCAAATCCTTTATCAACTCCTTACACCCCCATAACCTATGAAGTAGTTGGAACTAATATGTATGGATGTAAAGATACCGCTCAGGTAAATATTGGTATTATAAATGACTCCCCATTAAGAATAAATTTCGAATACTTTGTAGATACCTGTGCCTATGAAGTTGAATTTATACCCACCATAAAAGATGCAATAAAATATGAATGGAACTTTGGAGATGGATCAAGCAGTAGGTCAATGCAGCCAAAACATGTTTATTCAAATTATACCAATACGTACGAAGTATCACTAAAAGTATCAAAACCCTCCGTTTGTCCTAATTACCCGAATGTTTCAGACTCAATAACTAAAGAAGTGCCAGTTTTTATAGATATTACCAAAAGAATATTCCCCAATATTTTTTCCCCCAATGGAGATGCTGCCAATGAAATATTTCAACCGGTTTTTGGTGATTTTTGCAGAAGATATGAAATTGAAATTTACAACCGGTGGGGGATAAAAATATATGAAATAAAAGTAGACGAAAACTCAGAAAATATTGGTTGGAATGGCAAAATAAACAATACAACAGATGCTCCCGAAGGTGTTTACTATTATTTAATAAATTTTAAAGATATTAATAATGACATCATAGGAGAATACAAGGGATATTTAACACTAACTCGATAACATTATGAAAATTTATTTAACGCTTTTTTTATCTGTATTTTTAACCTTTCATTCTTTTACGCAAGGATGGTTACAAGAATATAGCACAACATATACCGATAAAATAATAGACGTAGAAGAATTCCCACAGGGAGGTTTTGCTGTTATTGGAGAAAAAATTGGAGTTTCTTCTCCGGTGTATTTTACAACCGATTCAAACGGAATACTTCAACATTATGTAAATGCTCCTCTTCTACTTCAAACAAATGCATTTGATCTGCTTCATTTATCGGATCAAAACTTATTAATTTTAGGATATTCATATCAGGGAATAGGTGGATTTTTTGATTCTACGCTATTTGAATTAACCAAAATTGATTCTGCCGGAAATATATTGTTTTCTAAAACATTAACCATTGAAAAACTGGCTAATCCATTAAATTCAGGAATTCATAGCATACAATCTTCTGATAATTTTATCTACATTACCTATACATCTACCAATTTTCAGAATATTTCGGGTTTTGACAATAGTCGGTATACCTCCATACTAAAGATTGATGCTAACGGAAATTTAATATGGCAAAAAAATTACGCTTTAGGGAATGATCTTACAACCAATACAGGCATTCAGGTACAAGAAATAAATCCACAACAATTTATTATTGCTAATAAAGGATATGTACCCTTTGGATTTACTAACAGCGATTATTTTTTATTTAAGTTTAACGATACAGGAGACTCATTAAGTACTAAAAATTACAATTGGGGAAATAATTCCAACTCTTTTTCGGGCTTTTATAAAATTAGCAGCTCACAGTTTTTAGTGGTATCTAATACCACATTAGGAGAAATTAATTTATTTACTGTAAATGACAATTTAGATAGCGTTTCATTTATATCAAAGCCAATGCACATCTACGGGTTTGACAAACCTAGTAGCGATATAACCTCTGACCAACATATACTATTAGAATATAATAATGGAAAAACATTAAAATATATTACTAAAATTGACCTAAATGCAAACATAGTTTGGCATAAAAAAGCACCCACCAGCCAAATATATTATTCGGGCACCATAAAATCATCTGCCGATAATAATGCGATCGTATTTAATACCTTTTTCTTTCCAGACCATGCCTTTATACAAAAAATTGACAGCTTATCAAATTCCTACGACTTTAAATTTTCCGGAATAATTTATCATGATGAAAACGCCAATTGTACCTTACAAACAACTGAAAAAGGACTAAGATATGCTTATATACAAGCGTACGATCAAAATTTAGGCATTACCTTGTACGCTTCTTCCAACGATACCGGGTACTTTGAAATGTATTTAGATACATCGCAATATGAAGTGGTTATAAAAAATTACCTCCCCTATTTTGAATTAAACAGTTGTTTATCCGACACGTTTAATATGCAATTAATTGAAGACTCTACCTTAAATATTCCATTTGTGCCCATTATTATTTGTCCATATTTAACGGTTGATATTTCTGCTCCATATTTAAGAAGATGCTTTTCAAATAACTATACCGTTAAATATTGCAATTTAGGTACCGAAATATCGGATTCTGCTTATATTTTAATCGATTTTGATCCATACATAGAAATAAATTCAGCTTCAATTCCTTACAATTTTTTATCCGGAAATACCTTTAGATTTGATGTTGGTCAAATTCCCTATGGAACTTGCGGAAACTTTACCGTAAATTTTACCGTAAATTGTGACTCTACTGTGTTGGGCCAAACACACTGTACTCAAGCTCATATATATCCGGACAGTATTTGCTTACTTACAGACCCCTCTTGGGATGGATCAATAATTACCGTAGATGGCAGATGTATAAATGACACCATAGAATTTACTGTGTCAAATGTTGGCCCCGGAAATATGTCGGCTCCATTAAATTATATTATTATTGAAGATGATTTAATGTATGGAGTATCTCCATTTCAATTAAATAGTGGTTTATTTACTGAAGTTCTTATTCCAGGTAATGGAAGCACCTATAGAATGCAAGCGGAACAATCTCCTTTTTATATTTTACCGCAGCCCCCATCTGTTACGATTGAAGGTTGTGCAGGATTTAACAGTTTAGGATTTGTTACCATTTTACCTGAAAATGATGCTGCCCCATTTATATCCATTGATTGTCAAGAAAATATTGGAGCATATGATCCAAACGATAAATACGCTTATCCAAAAGGAGTGAATAATGAAAAATTTATTACCAATACAGATGAATTAGAATATAGAATTAGATTTCAAAACACGGGAACCGATACTGCATTTAATATATTTATATTAGATACTATTTCGTCATTTTTAGATATTACGACCCTTATACCTGGAACATCTAGTCATCCATATGAATACACTGTTTATGGTGAAAGAATTGCTAAATTTTACTTCCCAAATATTTTATTGCCTGATAGTAACACCAACGAACCCGAAAGTAATGGTTTTGTAAAATTTAAAATACAGCAAATTCCAAATAATCCGGATGGAACAGTAATAACCAATACAGCTGCTATATATTTTGATTTTAATGAACCCATTATTACAAATACCGAATTTAATACCATAGGGAAATTTTCAGATTTTATTGAAGAAGTTAGTGTGCAATTAAATTATATCTCAGAAGAAAATATAGCAAAAGTGTTCCCCAATCCATTTAACGATATAGCTACCATTACACTCGATAAAAAATATAGCGATATACAACTAAATGTTTACACTATGGAAGGAAGATTAATTCACAAAAAGTCTTTTATCGAAACCTCTCAAATTCAGCTTAGAAAAGAAGAATTAGTTCATGGGGTATTAATATTTGAAATCGTTCAAAAAAATGAATGTATTGTAAAAGGAAAAATAATTGCAAAGTAATTAAGAATTTAAGTTTGAAAAATTAACTTAGCACTAGTGGTCGATTCAACGTGCCACGATAAAAAACACCAAAAAATGATATTAAACCCTGTAACTAGCTGATATTTTAAATTTAACGTGCTTTCCGATAATCCTAAATTTCTTTGCGTAAACGAGCTACCGGAATGTTTAATTGATCTCTATATTTCGCAATGGTTCTTCGGGCAATATTATATCCTTTCTTTTGTAACAACTCTGCAAGTTGCTCATCTGTAATTGGGCTTTTTTTATTTTCTTGTTCAATTAAATCTTGCAGTATTTTTTTAACCTCTCTGGACGATACCTCTTCTCCATCATCGGTTGTTAATGCTTCCGAAAAAAAAGTTTTTAATAAAAAGGTGCCATAAGGCGTTTGTGCATATTTGCTATTCACTACCCTAGAAATAGTAGAAATATCTAAGCCTACTTTGTCGGCAATATCTTTTAATATCATAGGCTTTAACTTTGTTTCATCCCCTGTTAAAAAATACTCTTTTTGATATTGCAATATCGCATCCATGGTTAATAATAAGGTTTGCTGTCGTTGTTTAATAGCATCTATAAACCACTTAGCCGCGTCCAGCTTTTGTTTTACAAACAATAAAGCCTTTTTGTCTTCCGAATTTAATTTACTTTTTTTCTCATAATAACTCTCAATCATTTCGGAATACTTTCGGTTTAATCGCAATTCTGGAATATTTCGTGAATTTATAATTAATTCGAGTTTTCCATCTATATGTTGAATTATAAAATCAGGAATTATTTGCTCTACTTGTTTTACCGACTCTGTTAAGCTATTTCCGGGTTTTGGATTTAATTTTAATATTTCCTCAACCGATACTTTTAGCTCTTTTTCTGTAATTCCAATTTTGTGAATAATTTTTTCGTAGTGCTTTTTAGTAAATTCATCAAAACACTTGTGTAAAATTAATTTAGCAATTTTTATAGGTTCGGTTGCCGGTATTTTCCTTTCTAATTGTAACATCAAACACTCTTGTAAGGATCGGGCAGCTATACCAGGAGGATCAAACTCCTGCACAATATGTAAAATGCTCAAAATTTCTTCTTCATTGGTTTCTATATTATAGGTAAACGCCAAATCATCCACCAATGCTAATAATTCTCTTCTTAAATAACCGGCATCATCTAAATTACCAATAATTACTTGTGCAATAGTATACTCATGATCACTTAGTACTCTTAGGTCGAGTTGTGCTTTTAATAAATCGTGAAATGTTTTGTTTTGGGTAAATGGAATATTTCTTTCTTCCTCATCAGAACTGTGATTATTTGCATACAGGTTATAATCAGGCGTATCATCTTCGTCCGACAAATAATCATCAAATTCAAAGTTTTCAAAGGAATCTTCTTCTTCGGTTTGTGAATCCAATAAAGGATCTTCAATATCCTCTTCTTCTCCTTCGTCTAAAGCGGGGTTTTCTTCCAGTTCTTCTTTAATGCGTTGTTCTAGTGCCAAAGTAGGTAATTGCAATAACTTCATAAGCTGAATTTGCTGGGGAGAAAGCTTTTGAAGTAATTTTTGTTGTAATGATTGCTTTAACATAGGAATTAATTTGAGTTTTTTATTACGCGATTAATTGGGTTAGGTTTCGATAAAAAATGTTAATAATTTAATTTCACAACCAATCAACCTCAACAAAGCAAATTAAATGCCAATGATAAAAAAATCTAAATGAGACTATTAAAAAGGCACCTCATCCTCATCATCTGTATTGGCTATAAAATCATCATTTAATCTGGATGATCTTATAACGTTTTGATCCCCTGTATCAAATTGATTAGAAGCTTCTAACTTTGATATATTTCCATGCGTAAACCCTTGGTTATAATGTTCAAAATCTTCAAATTTTGCTAAATGAGCCGTAAATTTAAGTTGAACACTTTCTAATGCTCCATTTCGATGCTTGGCAATAATTAACTCGGCCAATCCGGTAGTACTGTTCCCATTTTCATCTTCGGTTAGGCCATAATATTCCGGCCTGTAGATAAACGCTACCATATCGGCATCTTGTTCAATAGCACCTGATTCACGTAAGTCGGATAGTTGTGGTCGTTTATCGCCCCCTCTAGTTTCAACCGCTCTGCTTAACTGTGATAAAGCAATTATAGGAACATCCAATTCTTTAGCAATAGATTTAATTGATCGAGAGATGGTGCTGATTTCCTGTTCTCGGTTTCCTTTTGCTTCTGACCCTCCGGTCATCAATTGCAAATAATCGATAATAATTAATTCAACATTATGTTGTGCTTTTAACCTCCTGCATTTGGCTCGTAACTCAAAAATGGACAACCCCGGTGTATCGTCAATAAATAATGGAGCATCGGACAATCTGTTTAATTTGGCATGCAGTTGCTCCCACTCGTGGGGCTCAAGACTTCCTCTTTTTAACTTTTCTGCCGAAAGTTCTGTTTCACTGGCAATTAAACGGTTAACCAATTGCAAGGACGACATTTCAAGCGAAAAAACGGCTACCGCTTTATTAAATTCTACCGCGCAATTGCGTGCCATAGAAAGCACAAAAGCAGTTTTACCCATACCCGGACGAGCTGCTAAAATAATCATATCCGATTTTTGGAATCCGGAGGTTACCCGATCTAGATTTCTAAAACCGGTTGGAACACCACTAATTCCCTCTGTTTGTTTGCTTAATTCTTCAATTTTTTTAACCGCCTGATGAATTAAGGTACTCATTTTATCGTAATTCTTGCGGATGTTTCCTTCGGCTACTTTATATAAATCTGCTTCTGCTTTATCTAACAAATCAAACACATCGGTAGTTTCATCGTAGGCCATTTTTATGGTCTCGGATGAAATTTTTATCAATTCTCGTTGTATATGTTTTTGTACAATAATTCGCGCATGAAATTCCACATTAGCCGCTGAAGCAACCCTATTGGTAAGCTGAGCAACATAATATGATCCTCCCACAAAATCGAGCTCCCCTTTTTTTCGTAATCCTTCGGTAACGGTTAATATATCAATAGGCTCGGATTTTTGAAACAACTCCTGTATAACAAAATAAATTTTTTGATGTACGTCTTTATAAAAACTTTCGGGACTTAAAATATCAATAACATCATCAACAGCGCTTTTTTCTATCATCATAGCCCCCAACACAGCCTCTTCTAATTCAACAGCTTGTGGTGGCATTTTACCAATTTCTAAATTTACAGGCTGAGCAGGTTTTCTGATTCTTCGAATAGAAGCATCCATCAGTTTTTTCTCATTTTCATTCATACCTCAAAAATACAAGTACCGGGCATTTATTTTATTAAAAATTGATAATTTTTTATAACACTACAGTACATGTTCTTATTTATTAAGTCTTATATAAATATATGAACAAGAAATGAACATAGTGCGGTGTAATATTTATTAAAAAATTTTGATACTATTTTTTATAAAATAGTATATTACACAAAAAATTCATGCGATACGAACAAATTTCATCTGAATTATTTATTAGAAACCGTGTGTTATTTACTGCAAAAATGATACAGGGTTCTTTAGCTGTATTTAACTCAAACGACATTTTTTCGACTGGGGCTGATAGTACACTACCCTTTCATCAACATCGGGATATTTTTTATTTAAGTGGTATAGATCAGGAAGAGTCTGTATTGGTACTTTTTCCATCTGCAAAAAATCCAGCGCATAAAGAAATACTGTTTTTAAAAGAGACATCCGAAGATATTGCTATTTGGGAAGGAGAAAAACTCACAAAAAATAAAGCTATGGATATTTCGGGCATTAAAACTGTGTATTGGTTGCAGAATTTTCCTAGAATATTCAATGAATTAATGAGTGAAGCAGATACTATATACCTAAATACCAATGAGCATTTAAGGGCAAACACGCTTATGCAAAGTCGAGAAGATCGGTTTATAGAATGGTGTAAAAAGCAATATCCTGCTCATATATACCGAAAATCGGCACCCATCATTCATGCTATACGATCGGTTAAGCATCCTATAGAAATTGAATTAATGAAAACGGCTTGCTCTATAACCCATAAAGCTTTTATGCGTTTATTATCTTTTATTCGGCCCGGAGTTATGGAGTATGAAATTGAAGCAGAAATTATACATGAATTTATTAACAACAAATCCAAAGGATTTGCGTACACCCCTATTATTGCCTCAGGCAAAAGTGCTTGTGTGTTACATTATATTGAAAATAATAAAACCTGTGTAGACGGAGACTTACTTCTCATGGATTTTGGGGCAGAATATGCAAACTATGCATCAGACCTAACCCGATGTGTTCCGGTAAACGGAACGTTTAGCGATTGGCAAAAAAAGGTGTATAATGCTGTGCTGCATGTAAAAAAAGAAGCTACTAAAATGCTTAAACCGGGAGTTTATTTGCGTGAATATCAACTAGAGGTAGGGAAAATAATGGAATCTGAGTTACTTGCCTTGGGACTCCTTGACCGAGCAGATATTCAACAGCAAACCCCAGAAATGCCCGCATATAAAAAATATTTTATGCATGGAACATCCCATTTTTTAGGACTCGATACCCATGATGTAGGTATTTGGCATGAGCCCATTCAGGCAAACATGGTATTTACGGTAGAACCCGGAATATATATACGCGAACAAGGGTTAGGCATAAGACTGGAAGACAATGTATGGATACAGGAACAGGGAGAACCGATAAATTTAATGCAAAATATTCCTATAGAAATAGAAGAAATTGAAACCTTAATGAATTCAAAATAAAATCCTTAAAACATTAAAGTAAATTACTATGCAAAAAATAATCGTATTCGCTACTGCAATATTGCTTATAAGTTCATGTGCTACGGGAAATAAGGTGGTTTCAGATCATTGGATACAAAAAAGAAAATACCAAAAGGGATTTTATATTGCACGAGGGAAAAAATTAAATCAACAAGAATTCAAAAATACATCTCATAATTACACCAAAAATACTGAGAATCTATACGTTCCTGTAACCAAAACCATTGAACAAGAGCCCGTTGATAATAACACTATACTTCAAACAAATCAAACTGCCAGTGTAGATAACTATAACCCATTCATTTATTCTTCGAAAGAAAAGGATGTCATTAATAATCCCCGTAAAAATCAAACCTTATTGCCATCTTTAAAGAAAGAAAAACCTGTTTTGATTAATAAGGTAAATTCAGAAGTAAAAAAATTGAAAAAAGAGATTAAGCAACAAGGTAATGTAGATGCTGAAACCATTTTATTATATATTTTGGCCGTTTTATTACCTCCATTAGCTGTTGGATTGGTTACCAATTGGAGTACCAAAGAAGTATTAATTAGTATACTTTTGTGGATATTATTTATTTTGCCGGGGGTAATTTACGCAATATATATGGTTTACAAAAACTCATAAATAAAACATATGAATATTAAAGAATTATTATTTACATCTATTAAAGCCTCTATATATGCCGGTAAAGAGATTTTAAAGGTGTATGAATCCACATTTTCTGTTGAAACAAAAGATGATAAAAGTCCGCTTACTTTAGCCGACAAAGAATCTCACCAAAAAATAAAAAGTATGTTAGAGGAAACTAACATTCCTATATTGAGCGAAGAGGGAAAAATATTTACGTATGAAGAACGCAAAAACTGGAACCCCCTTTGGATTGTAGATCCTTTAGACGGAACGAAAGAATTTATTAAGAGGAATGGAGAGTTTACGGTAAATATAGCCTTAATCGATCAAAAAAAACCTGTTATTGGGGTAATTTACGTTCCGGTGCAAAATATATTGTATTTTGGATCTAAAGAAACCGGTTCGTACAAATTAAATCTTGAACAAACAATTCCATCTAGTTTAGAAGAATGTATCAACATCGCACAAAAACTCCCCATTTCAATAAATAAAAACACTTATGTGGTAGTAGCCAGCAGATCACATATGTCGGAAGAAACAGAAGCATTCATTAACACATTAAAAAAAGAAAAAGGAGATGTGGCTCTAACCTCTATGGGTAGTTCATTAAAAATTTGTTTGGTTGCCGAAGGCAAAGCCGATGTATATCCAAGATTTGCTCCAACTATGGAATGGGATACAGCAGCAGGACATGCCATCGTTAAGTTTTCCGGAAAACAATTTATTGATTATTCTACCAAACAAGAAATGCTTTACAACAGAGAAAATTTAACCAACTCTTGGTTTTTGGTGCAGTAAGAAAAGCTTTTAGTTGGATTTATTTTTATAGGCATACTATGAAAATTCATTTAATTTAACTCATGCCCTTTTTTAAAGCATTTAACTTTTTATGCAAACAATTTATCGTTACATTTGTAATTTAGATTAAATCTAAATTAATGAACACAAAAGAACTGGAAAATAAGGTTATAGAAAAATTAAAAACGGTTTACGACCCTGAAATACCGGTAGATATATATGAATTAGGTTTAATATACTCCATTGATGTCATCAATGAATCGCATATAAAAATTCAAATGACCTTAACTTCACCATCATGCCCTGAAGCAGAAACCATACCCGGAACAGTTGAATTAACGGTAAAAGAAATACCAGGCATTGAAACGGTTGAAGTAGAAGTAACCTTTTCCCCACCTTGGGAAAAAGAAATGATGAGTGAAGAAGCTAAACTGGAGTTAGGCTTTCTTTAACTGTATATTTTACCCAAAGAATCATACTCAAACCTGAGGTAAGTCATGCATTTTGTATGTACAACTTCTTACACTTGCATAATAATTTATAAAGCATGAAACGACTTACCATACTTGTATTAAGTTTAAGTTTTTATACCGCATCGGCACAATATACTAGATATACCACGTTTGATTTAATGTATTTAGTGAATCAGTCTACCATTACCCCAACACAAAAAAACAAATTAAACCAACATATACAACATGTTATCAGTTGTAATATTATTTCGGTATTTATTGATGCTACAGCAAGTAAAAGCACAAAAGAAGTTAGCGAAAATCGTATATTGGAATTGCGTAAGATTTTTAACAGCTATGAGATTGATGATGCCCGAATACAAATTGTAACAGTCTCTAAGCCATCGTACGACTTCATTCACAACTTATCCGAACAAGTGGATGCCGTACAAATATCTATTAGTTATACCAGCAACAAACCTATTTCCACTTTTCAGGACACCATGAAACCTATTACTTCTGAAAAAATTTTAATGATAGAATCGGGTGAAAAATCATCCACTCTTGCCGATAAAACCACTTGTAATAAAAATGTACTCATTGAATTGCCCGAAGGCATTGAGCTAATTTTAAATGTTTGTGATTATGAGAAATATGAAAAATCGCTTCAATTAAATACGTTTTTTGGAGATGAAATGACATTTTTTAAAAAAGGACCCGAGTTAGATGATATGTCAAAAATACTGGGTGCCTTACATTTTATAACACCGGGAAACCATAAACTTCAGTTTCCAGCCATCATAAATATTCCCATAGAAAAATGCATGGATCGGTTTGAAATGAATTTATACATATGTAAAGATAGTTTATGTACCATTATACCTATGGAAAATTTATTTAGTGTAGAAGAAAATATGGCCTCTTATAAAATTCAACAAACCGGAGAATATTATTTAATACACAACAATACAAAAAACATACATACTCTTGAGTTTGCATTACCTAAAAAATTTAAATTACGAAGTTTACAAGTGCATACATTGTGTCATTCCATTGAATATACAGCCAGGGTAAAAAAAGGAAAAATTTTGGTACAAATACCTCAGACATATTATGAACCATTTGTAAGTATTCAAGCATACGATAAAAATTGGGATTCCTATGAATTAATTAATACCCCGCTCAAAAAACTACATGGAGAGCATAAACTAATTAGTTTTACCGCAAAAGAATATTACAATCCGGTTCAAGAATACTTGGTTACATACTTTAAAAAATATACCCTTAAAAAAGAACAATTTAAAAAATCTAATCGTTGATTATTTTACGTAAAGAAGAAAGTTTAAGCAGATTTAACATGATGGGCAATAATAAAGCTCAATACACTGCTTTTTAAAAACTTGTAATGTGCTAATAAATTTGATTTTAGAAATTATAAACTTTTTGTATTTTAAATTGCTAACTTTGGATAATTATTTAACAGAAATTTATGGCAATTACTAAAATTCCTGAAAATGGGTGGACTACAGAAGAGTTAAAAAATCACATTCAAAAACTAAGAGAGCAAGATATTAAGTGGCAAAACGGGAGATCTTTTGCTTTAGTATATTACCCCGGTAAAGAGCGATATGAAAAAATTAAAGAAATATTCAATATATATATTTCCGACAACGGTTTAAATCCAACCGTTACGCCCAGTTTAACTCAAATGGAACGAGATATACTCAGTATTTCTACGCATTTAATGAATGGGGATAATCAAGTAAGAGGTAGTTTAACATCGGGGGGTACAGAAAGTATATTTTTAGCGGTAAAAACTGCTAAAGATTGGGCTAAAGACAAACGTAAAATTAATAATCCGCATATTGTAATTAGTGAATCGGCTCATCCTGCTTTTCAAAAAGCATTTCAATATTTAAATATTGAATATTCCTTGGCAAAAAACGACATAAACGGTGCTGCCGATGTAAAAGAAATAGAAAAATTGATTCGGTCGAATACGGTATTAATCGTTATTTCGGCACCTTCTTATCCATACGGGATTATAGATCCGGTGGCACAAGTTGCACAAATTGCCAAAACTAAAAATATTTTACTACATGTTGATGCCTGTGTAGGAGGCTATATATTACCCTTTTTAGAGAAATTAGGAGTTCCTATTCCGGCTTGGGATTTTAGAGTAGATGGAGTAACTTCAATTTCGGCCGATTTACATAAATATGGATATGCATCTAAAGGAGCTTCCGTGGTATTATATAAAAACTCTGAATTACGAAAATATCAATTTTGCACCTATACCGGGTGGATTGGAGGAGTTTATGGAACACCCACTTTTTTAGGCACTCGACCCGGAGGTAGTATTGCCGGAGCATGGGCAACCCTTGTAGGGATAGGATTAGATGGGTATTTAGAAATGGCCAAGGTAACGCTTCAAACTACTCAAAAAATTATGCATGGATTAAAGCAAATTCCCGAAATAGAAATTATTGGAGATCCTATTACAACCTTGTTTGGAATTAAATCGGATAAAATTAATATGTATGAGTTAGCCGATGAGTTAAACAAAAAAGGCTGGCATTTTGATAAATTACAAAATCCAGCAGGCATTCATTTAACCATAAATTACATACACAAAGATTCGGCCGATGCCTTTTTAGAAGATGTGAGAGAAGGAGTAGAAACCGTTAAAAAGTTTTCAGTGAATAAAATTACTAATCAATTACAGGTAGGCTTGGTTAAAGGGTTGAGTAAAATATTACCACAAGGTACTATTGCAAAGTTTAACAAGGCCGAAAATTCCAGTGTAAAAAATCATAAAACAGCAGCCATGTATGGTATGATGGGCGCACTTTCGGGTACAGAAGATTTAGAAAAAATTGTGTTGGATTTTTTAGATGGGGTATATTCACCTCAGGCCGAAGATTAAAATTTTATATACCTTTATATGTAAATAATGTATTTAATGCAGCCCATATTTAAAAATAGGTATCTTTTAATAGCATGTTCACTCATATTTTTTACCTCGTGTAAAAAATATTATTTGATAAATAATGCAAAACATATTGTATCAAAACATCAAAAAATAGCTATTTTACCTCCAAAAGTAGTATTTACAGGAATTAAGCCCGAAAAAATAACTTGGGATCAAATACATTTAATTGAAGAGAAAGAGAGTGAATATTTTCAACGAATTTTTTTTAATGAGTTCGCTTCAGAAATGAGTAAAAGATCAAACATTAAAATTCAGCAAATTGATATTACTTTAAAACTTTTAGCTGATTCCGGAATTTCTATTCTTAAGTCGTGGGATTTAGATCCACAAATGTTAGCGAAAAAATTATCGGTAGATGCCGTTTTTACCTCTACTATATATAAAGAATATTTTATAGACGATATGTCTAAAATGGGAATTCAACTTAGTGATATTATTGGAGGTGCTTATTCCGAAAAAATTTGGGCACCTGTTATGTCATCAAAAGCAACTAAAAATAACGATATTATAATCACTGCAAATTTAGTGAATACTGAGGATGGAGTTGTATTATACAGCAGGGAAAAAAATTTTTCCATTGATTGGGAAACCCCTTATAAACAAAGAGTAAAAAAAGGATATAGAAAAATTTCTAAAAATGCTCCCTACAAAAAATGGTATTATGTTTACTAAAAAAACAAGGCTCGTTTTTATTTTATGGATAGGTATTTCCATAGGTTACACAAACACATTAAAAGTTACCCCAACATTAACGGATGTTACGTTGTTTTTAAATGCCGCTGAATTAAAATACGACTTTAAAGCACAGATTAAGCCCGGAAACACTAAAATTTTGATCCAAAATTTATCTACTGCCATTCTTTTCAACTCATTGCGAATTAATTATTCCAGCGATGTTGAAATAGTTTCTATGGTTGAGATAAATGGTGATGAACTGATAAATTCGATAAATTCTAAAAAATTAAAAATTTTTAAAGACAGTATTAACTGGTATAAGCAAAAAGTAAATGCATTGGAGAATGAGTTAAAAGCCCTAGAATTTGAAAAAAGTTTTTTACAAGAAAGTATTACCAAAGGGGAGGAAAATTACATACCATTAACAGAGTTAGAAAAATTATCGGGGTATTATAGAAATAGGATATTCGACTTAAATCAGTCGGTAGATAAAATACAAGCGAACTTAAATCCTTTAAGAAGTAAATTGGATAGCCTTCAAATAGAAGAATTAAATTTTAAAACTTCTAATAATCATATGCGAAAATCGGTGGAATTAACCGTTAAATCTCAAGTCGCTCAAGAAGTTGAGTTTTCTTTAGCTTATTTAATTTCTAAAGCTGCCTGGAAACCCATGTATGATATTATTGCCAGTGAGACCGAAGAAAAAATTCGATTTAAATATAACGCTAAAATATTAAATGAGTCTGGGATAGACTGGAACCAGGTAAACATAACGCTATCAACCCTAGATCCATTTAAGCCTAAAACCTTGCCAACACTATCTAAATGGGATTTAAACCAACAGATTAAGCCCGTGTATTTAAACACGAATATTCAGCAATATGCACCGGCTCCCTCTTACGATGAAGAGATAATGATGGGTTCAGTAGATAAATCAAGATCGAAAAAGAGAGAAGCTATAAATAAGCCTGTTGAAACTATGAATGTAGATGTGTTGAGTATTGACTTTAAAATTGAACAAAAACATTCTATTCCTTCCGGAAAAGAAGTTTCGTATATAAATATTAAGGATGAAATGCTTACCACATCGTATGAATATTTAGCAATACCCTTGTTAGATAAAAACGCTTATTTATCTGCTAAAATTCATAACTGGGAGACCTTAAACATTTTAAGCGGAAATGCTAATATGTATATGGGCAAAAAATTTATAGGAGAAGCCTACATAACCCCGCCTTTAATAGATGACACCTTGGTTTTATCGTTTGGACCTGATTTGGATATCGTAGCTCAAAGAGAAAAAAAGAAAGTGAAAGAAGGTAATGTTTTTATTGGTTCCGACAAAAAAGAATTGTACGAGTTTGAAATTTCAGTTAAAAACAACAAACAAATACCTATAAAATTAAAGCTGTTAGATCAAGTCCCAACCTCCAGTTCATCGGATATAAGCATAAGCATACTTGAACTTTCGGGGGCTAAAAAAGACGATACTTCCGGTGAGTTAGAGTGGATCCTAAACTTAGATAAAAAAAGCACAAAATCTATTCTGTTATCCTATTCATTTAAGTACCCAAAATCTAGAAAGGTATACTCCACGGGAGGCAGACAGGTTAACCAAAAAACTCTTTTTGCTCCAAGCTTTTAATATATTTAAAACTTTTTATTTCTTAATTTTTTCGGTTTCAATATTTTAAGAAACAATAACAAGCATTATTTTTAATTTACACTATATTTGCCAAAAATTTTACGCATGTCTTATTCAAAAATAAACAATACTGTTGGGTGGCTTGTATTTTTAGTAGCCACATATACTTATGTTTCCACCATTGAGCCAACCGTAAGTTTTTGGGATTGTGGTGAGTTTATTGCATCAGCATTTAAATTAGAGGTAGGACATCCCCCGGGCGCACCTTTTTTTATGATTTTAGGAAGAGTATTTACAGCTTTTACAGATAAACTAATGGCCGCTAAAATGATAAACATCATGTCGGCTTTATCAAGTTCTTTTACCATATTATTTTTATTTTGGACTATTACGCATTTAGCCAAAAAAATAATACTAAAGTCTTCCGAGACTTTAAATCAAGGGCAATTAATTGCCATAATGGGTAGCGGAGTAGTGGGTGCTTTAGCGTATGCCTTTTCAGACACCTTTTGGTTTTCAGCCGTTGAAGGTGAAGTATATGCTATGTCATCTTTATTTACTGCAGTTGTTTTTTGGGCCATGTTAAAGTGGGAAAATGTTTCGGACACTCCATATGCCAATCGATGGATTATATTAATTGCTTATCTTATGGGACTTTCTATTGGAGTTCACTTATTAAATTTACTAGCCATTCCTGCCTTAGTATTTATTTATTATTTTAAAAAATATCAAGTAACACAAAAGGGAATCATATATGCGGCTTTATTATCCATTGTTTTATTAGGTGCTATTCAAGGTTTTATTATACCATATACCTTTGTTATTGCCTCAAAATTTGAATTGCTTATGGTAAATAGTTTTGGGTTGCCCTTTAATTCAGGTTTATATGCTTTTGCTGTTCTTTTGGCTGCCGGATTTTTCTGGATCATTAAATGGTCGTACGAACAAAAAAAGGTGCTAACCAATACCATTGCTATAGGAGTATTAATGATTTTAATTGGGTATTCTACCTTTGTTGCAATTTTGGTTAGGTCAAACGCTAACCCGCCTATGGACGAAAACAATCCGGAACATGCTTTTGCTTTGCTTTCGTACTTAAACAGAGAGCAGTATGGAGATAGACCACTGCTTTTTGGGCATTATTTTAATAGCCCTTTAGATAACAAAAAACCATACAAAGATGGTTCCCCAGTTTATTTTCAGGATAAAAAAACGGGCAAATACATTATTTCGGATAAACGAGAAAATTCAATCCCCAATTATGCTTCAGAATTTTCTTCTATTTTTCCAAGAATGTACAGTTCAGAAGATCGGCATATTACTGAGTATAAAAAATGGTCCGATTTTAAAGGTCGTGGAAAACGATATTTAAATCCTATGACCGGAAATACAGAAACTATTTATATGCCTACTTTCTTTGAAAACTTACAGTTTTTTGTTACGTATCAAATAGATTGGATGTATTTCAGATATTTTATGTGGAATTTTTCGGGAAGGCAAAATGATATACAAGGGCATGGTAATCCATTGGACGGAAACTGGTTAACCGGAATTTCATTTATTGATGAATTTCGTTTGGGACCTCAGGATAATTTACCGGAGCTTATGAAAAACAAAGCATATAATAGATATTATGCTTTACCATTTATTTTAGGATTGCTCGGTCTATTTTTTCAATTAAAAAAATCAAATAAAGATACTTTAGTTGTAGCGTTATTATTCTTTTTTACCGGCTTGGCGATTGTTATTTACTTAAACCAATACCCATTACAACCTAGAGAGCGAGATTATGCTTACGCGGGTTCATTTTATGCATTTACCATTTGGATTGGCTTAGGAGTACTTTTCTTATATGAATTACTAAAAAAATATATTTCCGAGTATCCCTCTGCCATCGCTACAACGTTAGCCTCTTTAGTGCTAGTGCCAGGAATTATGGCCAAAGAAAATTGGGATGATCATGATCGATCTAACACATATACTGCCCGAGATTTTGCCAAAAACTATCTGAATTCTTGCGAAAAAGATGCTGTGCTATTTACCAATGGAGACAATGACACATTCCCATTATGGTATGTTCAGGAAGTTGAAGAGGACAGAACAGATGTTCGCGTAGTAAACTTATCTTTATTAAATACAGATTGGTATGTAGATCAAATGCGCAGAAAGGCATACGACTCAGATCCTGTGCCTTTCAGTATTCCTTCTGAAAAATATCGACAAGGAACTAGAGATTATGTTCCTGTGAACGACCGTTCAGGCGATCGGGAAATTTATTTAGATGTTAAAGAAGCCATACAATTTATTTCTGATGATACTAAAGCTGCAAATTTTGGTGGAGGCAGAAGACTAAATTATTTCCCTACAAAAAAATTCAGCTTAAAGGTTGATTCGGCCAAAGTGCTTGAAAATGGAACGCTGGACCAAAAACTGGCTCAGCGAATGGTTCCTGAAATTAAATGGAATATTGGCAAAAACTATGTGTATAAAAATGATATGATGATTATGGATTTATTAGCTACATTTAACTGGGACAGACCGGTATATTTTGCTATTACCACGGGTAATTCTGCCTATATTGGTTTAGACAATTATTTTCAGTTAGAAGGTTTAACTTATCGGTTAGTTCCTATGAAAACTCAAAACCCCGATGGTCAAACAGGTTATGTACATACTGATATTATGTATAAAAATTTAATGGAAAAATTTGTATGGGGTGGTTTAGATACGTTTGAAATATATATGAACGAAAATAACCGAAGAATGTGTATGAATTTAAGAAATAATTTTGCTCGACTAGCCGATGCTTTGGTTTTAGAGAATAAAAAAGATAGTGCATTAAATGTGTTGAATTATTGCATGAAAGTTTTACCTGAAAAAAATGTGCCGTTTGATTATTTTATTTTGCCGGTAACTGAGTCTTATTATAGAGCAGGCGGAATTGAAAAGGCAAACGAACTTACGAATCGATTATTTTCCTTATATGAAGAGGAAATTAACTATTTAAATCGTTTTAACGACAAATTATTTAAAACTGTAAATTCACAGGTACAGCAAGATATATCTATCATGTACAGAATAACTCAAGTTGTTAAACAATATAAACAAGAGGAACTATCCAAAGATTTAGACACTCGTTTTAATGTATTACAAGAATCCCTTCAAAAACGTGGTATGTTAAATTAAATGTTGCTTAATACAATATTTAGTTCCTTAGGCATACATACGTATGTAAAAACAAACAAAAACGAAGTTTTTTTAACGTTTGATGATGGTCCACACCCCAAAATTACGCCTTGGGTCTTAGATATTCTTCATAAATATGATGCAAAAGCGACATTTTTTTGCGTTGGAAAAAATATTGAACAATTTCCTGACATATTTCAACAAATTTTATTAGGGGGTCATCAAATTGGCAATCATAGTTTTTCTCATTATAATGGGTTTAAAACACCCAAAGAATTATATATTTCTGATATACACAAATGTCAAACATATATTTCTAATAACTTATTTAGACCTCCCTATGGGAAAATTAGCATATCGCAGTGGAAAATATTAAAACAGGTGTATAAAATATATGGATGGAGCATTTCTGCCAAAGATTATGATTCAACTTCGTTGCCCAACCAACGCATAAAACATATCGTAAAAAACTCAAAACCGGGAAGTATATTGCTTTTTCATGATAGCGAAAAAGCATTTCCTATGCTACAAAAGATTTTACCTGAAATTTTACATAAACTACAACAAAAAAACTTTATTTTTTCTTCCCTTTCATGAAAACAAAAATCACTGCACTCGAAATTTTTGGATATATTGGTTCTTTACTAATTGCCCTTTCTTATACCACCAACGATATGTTTTGGTTACGATTCATTTCAAGCATCGGAAATTTAATTTTTATAATCTATGGGTTTAAAATAAAAAGCTATCCGGTGGCATTTTTAAATATTTTTATATTATTAACCAATATATTTCATATACTAATTATGTTCAATTAAAAACAAATACAGATATCCATAAATTTATTCCCTCTATTTTTTTGAGAATACAATATATTTTATAATTTTGCATCCTATTTTGATTTGGTGCGGTAGCTCAGTCGGTAGAGCAAAGGACTGAAAATCCTTGTGTCGGGGGTTCGATTCCCTCCCGCACCACAAAATAAACTTCTGGAAACTTTTATTCAATTTTTAGCCTATTTTTTTCTTACATTGGCCATCTTGTTTACGCCAATGTATGGGGTTTGTATTATTTAATTAAACAAAACATACGGGACGCAAGAATTGAAAAGAAATCTAATTTGG
This sequence comes from uncultured Flavobacteriales bacterium, assembly GCA_964512145.1. Taxonomy (GTDB): domain Bacteria; phylum Bacteroidota; class Bacteroidia; order Flavobacteriales_G; family JALEGO01; genus CAYOHR01. Next base: position 8,597 of record CAZEIM010000004.1, on the reverse strand, counting down.
TAGATGGTTTTAATGTATACGAAACACATACCTTACTACTAAACAAAGTTCCATTTTACCAACAAATTAGTAAAACTCAACAAAATATTTTTTTAAGTAGATTATTTAAGTTTATTAAGGCGAAAAAATTTATTTCCAGGCATAAGGAAATGAAGGTTAGCAATGAGATGAAAATTTTGATTTCGGCCAGTGCTGTTCAATTAACCTTTAGCTTAAAAAGATATTTATTTTATACTTTTCGCAAAATATTTATTTATCCTAGAGAATATTATTCGGTATTAAACAAACGATATCACGAAGGCGAGGTTCATTTAGGCGGAGCAATAGTGTTTTCATGGAACAATTTAATGGAAGGGTATTCAAACTACCAGGATAATTACAATTTAGGACTACACGAAATGGCGCATGCCTTACGTTTTGATAAATTTAAAAACGCCCAGGGGAAGTTTTTTAACGATTACTTTGTAAAATGGCAATCATTATCAACTGATGAATATATAAAAATACGAAACAAAATTCCTTCCTATTTACGACCTTATGCTGGAGTGAATAGAGAAGAGTTTTTTGCCGTGTGTGTTGAATATTTTTTTGAAAATCCCGCTGAATTTAAAGCTGAATTACCTAGTATTTACGAACATTTAACAATACTTTTAAACTTAGATCCACTTCAATTACAAACCAATAATGTACGTGAACAAAAAACAAATAAAAATATAGCTCTGGTAGGAAAAACAGAGGCGCCTGTTTTTAAGGTATCTAATCATTCGTTTAATGTGTTATTTTCCTCAAAGTCGGTTTATATTTTATTAGGCTCTACCTTTTTTATGTTTCAGTTAATTAAAGAATCGCATTATTTTTGGTTTCTTATATTATCAGTTTCTCTTTTTGTTTTTG
>CAZEIM010000004.1:936-7687 GCA_964512145.1 uncultured Flavobacteriales bacterium | reverse complement strand
TGGTTACAAGCAAAAAGTTTTTCGGTATATAATGAGTATTTTTGTATAGATTATACCTTTTCATTTCATCAAAACAAACATCAGCATTTTTATTTTGATCAGCTGGTATTAGTTCATTTTTCATCTACTCCAGAAGATAATGCTATGGATTATGTAAACATAAGATACATAGAATCAGGCAAATATTATTCTAAAAATTACTATACCATGTTAAATAAAGCAGAAATTGAACATATTGTTCAGTTTTTAAAAAAACAAAAAGTGCCGGTAAAATTGACCGGATTTATTAAAAAATCTAGGTGGTACTAATGATTGATTTATGATATTTATTGGAAAAGATTTATGGTGAAGTTTATTGTAATATAAATCCATGAAAAAAATAAATATTTGAAAATTTTGATATACATCCAAAACACATATGGGTAGTTTATAAGTAGTATATTTGTTGAATATATGTACCAAGTTGCTCGTAATCCAATATTTTTATCAATACTTACTGGTATTTTATTATCTATTTCATGGCCAGAAATAGGAAACCAACACTACTTGATATTTATAGCATTTATTCCATTATTTTTTTTAACTCAACAACACACTAAAAAATCGGTATATATTGTTTTTTTATACTTCTTCCTTTCATTTTTTACTTGGAATGTTTTAACTACTTGGTGGATATATTTTGCTTCCGCAGGTGGAGCTGCTATGGCTATTATTTTAAACTCGTTGTTTATGGCCATGGTATATTTTATCTTTTATAGAGTAATACGTGTATTTTCTTCAAAAATATCGTGGTTTTTACTTATCCCCATTTGGTTGATATGGGAAAAATTACATTTATACTGGGAGTTTAGTTGGCCCTGGTTAACATTAGGAAATGTTTTTTCAAATTCGGTTTCTTGGATACAATGGTACGAATATACTGGGCATTTAGGCGGAAGTACATGGGTGCTTACCATAAATATACTCCTCTTTTTAGGACTACAAAATATTAAAAAATTAAATAAATATATACTGTATGCTTTGGTGATACTTGTTATCCCAATATTTATTTCCTTAGCATTATTTAATCAAAAGTTTACTTCGACAAAAAATGCAGAAGTAATTATTGTACAACCTAATATCGACCCCTATAACGAGAAGTTTTCCGGTTTATCATCCTTACAACAAATCCAAAAAATTATTCACTCTGCTACTCCATATATAAATGAAAACACATCATATATTGTTGCTCCTGAAACGGCTATTCCAAAAAACATGCATGAAGTTGAGCTAAAATCCTATGAAGAAATTCAATTTGTTGACTCCTTTTTAGGTGAACACCCTAATATAAATGTATTATGTGGTATAAACTCATATTTAGTGTATGAAAATATGAACCAAAAAACTCATTCGGCTCGTGCATATGAAAACAATGGAACAAAATTTTGGATTGATTTTTTTAATACAGCGGCACAATTTAATGCTCAATATAACATACAATTGTATCATAAATCAAAATTAGTACCGGGGGCCGAAATAATGCCCTACAGCTTTTTATTTTCGTTTTTAGAAAAATATGCACTCGATTTAGGAGGTACAACCGGTACACTGGGCAGTCAAAAAGAAAGAAGTGTATTTATTTCAAAAGACGGCACAATAAAAGTTGCTCCAATAATATGTTACGAATCTGTTTACGGTGAATATGTAGGTGAATATGTTAAAAATGGAGCAAACGTATTGGCTATAATAACCAATGATGGATGGTGGGAAAACACTCCGGGATACAAACAACACCTAAGTTACGCTCGCTTAAGAGCTATTGAAACCCGAAAAAATATTGTGCGATCGGCAAATACGGGTATCTCGTGTTTTATTAATGAATATGGTGAAATTTCTCAAGCCACAAATTGGTGGCAAGAAGCAGTAATAAAACAATCGGTAAAAATTATAAATAAAAAAACATGGTATGTTACTTATGGAGATTATATTGTTTACGTAAGTTTATTATTATTTATTCCTGTTTTTATATATCATAAAAAATGATCATTGCCTTCGATGCTAAAAGAATATTTCAAAACTTTACAGGTTTAGGAAATTACGGACGAACATATGTTCGAAATTTAGCAAATTATTTTCCTGAGAACTTTTATCATTTATATACGCCTTCGGTAACCAGAAATACTCAAACAGATTTTTTTTTATCCAACCCCTGTTTTAAAACCATTGTACCTGCAGAAAACAAAAGTTTATGGTGGAGAAGCTATTACATGACCAAGGATTTAAAAAAACATGGAATTAATTTATTTCATGGTTTAAGCAATGAATTGCCTTTAAATATTACTAAAAAGAACATTCGAACCGTTGTTACTATACACGATGTTATTTTTAAATTTTTACCTCAAACCTATTTTATATGGGACAGAAAAATATATGATTATAAAACTTCGTATGCATGTAAAAATGCGGATAAAATAATAGCTATTAGCGAAAACACAAAAAAAGATTTAATTAAATATTACCAAGTTCCTGAACATAAAATTGAAATTATATATCAAGCCTGTGATCCAATTTTTTATGAACAGCCTTCTAATATTATTCCTTCCGAAACTGTTGAATTACCGCAGCAATATTTTTTATATGTAGGATCGATTATTGAACGAAAAAATTTACTTCTAATACTCAAAGCATATAATACTTTACATAAAAATGATCGGATACCCTTGGTAGTGGTAGGTAATGATAAAACAAGGTATGCTCAAAAAATAAAAAAGTATATACTGGAATATAGTTTACAGCCTTGGGTTATTTGGTTACCGAACATTTGTAGTGTTAACCAGTTAACATATATTTATAAAAAGGCAAGTGCTTTAATTTATCCATCAAGCTACGAGGGCTTTGGATTACCTGTTTTAGAGGCAATTCTTTGTAAAACTCCGGTTATTGCATTAAACAAAACATCTTTACCTGAAGCAGGAGGAAAATACTCCTATTATTTAGAATCAGAAAAGCCTGAAGAGTTAGCTGAGTTTTTAAAATGGGTTTTATGTAACCAACAAACCGTACAATACAACGTGGAAAATGCGTTCGATGAAGCTATCAATAAATTTAATCCTAAATTGCTCAGTGAAAAAGCTATAAAAATATATTCAGAAATTATGTCTTAGTAGGAATAGAAAATCTTGGATATACATATTTTTCTAACATACCATACAACACATAAGCAATAAAAACCCCTAACAAGGCTCCGGCTAATATATCCGAAACATAGTGTACTCCCAAGTATACTCTTGTATATGCAATAAAAAATGCCCATATATATAACAAAATGGTATATTTTTTTCGAGTGTGTAAAATAGCCGAAATAAAATACGCTAAACCAAAATAATTGGTCGCATGAGAAGATACAAAACCGTATTTACCGGCACAAGTATTAGGTAAAATAATTAATTGAGAGGATAAAATTTCGTTATGACAAGGTCTGTATCTTTTAAATACTTCTTTAAATAATTCAACAGAGATACGATCACAAAGAGTAATTAAAATTGCTACTCCTAATAATGAAATAAGGGAGTATTGCCAACCTTTTTTTTTAAATAAATGATATATGATTATACCATATAAAGGAATCCACCAAAGTTTATCGGTGGCATATAACATAACTGGATCAAGCCAAGAGACATGGGCATTGTTTAATGTTTTTAAGATTAACCAATCCCACTGCTCCAGTGTATTTAGCATGTATTATGCTTCTTTTTCAACAACTACTTGGCCTCTGTAATATAACTTGCCTTCAAACCAGTGAGCTCTGTGTAATAAATGAGTTGCTCCAGTAGTAGAACAAGTACCTAATGTAGGTAATTCAGCTTTGTAATGTGTTCTTCTTTTATCTCTTCTAGTTTTTGAAATTTTTCGCTTGGGGTGTGGCATATCAATAAAGTTTAAAGTTTAACATTTTTTAAAATCTCCCATCTGGGGTCTTTAACAGATTCTTCGGTAACACTCAGTTGTTCGAGTTTTTTAATTACTTCAGGATTACACAATCCCTCAGGATGCACCTTTCTTTTTGGAATAGAAAGGGTTATAAATTCATATATGTAAGGCTCTAAATTGATATCGTGAGCATTTTCATGCAATACAATAATACTTTCTGACTCTTGACCGGTACTTTGACCTAATTTCAAAAATAACTGTTCTTGAACTTGTAAAGGAAAGGAAAACATTTCATTACAACGATCACACTCTACATGATAAGAGCCTTCGATGCAAATATTTAATTTATATAAATTATTTAACTTCTCTAAAATCACAGTAACAGAAGCTTGTAAATCATAAATATCTTCAATATTATTTCTAGTTAAAAAATCTTTATCAGGCACTATCTCAAACGTATGTTCACCAACAGGTAACCCTGAAAAAGAAATAATATAAGGATTGTTTATGCGCACCAAAAAAATATATTAGCCTGCAAATGTACAAAAAGACAAAAAATTTTCCAACATTCTTTTGTTTAAATGTTGCTTATTCGTATCTATTAGGTCGAAACATGTAATTTATAGTACATTTGATGTTAACTATTATTATGTGTACATGAATAAACCGGTTTGTTTAATTACAGGTGCAACTTCAGGTTTAGGCCTTGAAGCAGCTAAAAAGTTAGCCTCTCTTCAATATAATATTATTTTAATTGGAAGAGACTCTAAAAAATGTGAAAACGCCAAAAAGGAAATACTAACGTTTAATCCTCAAACTATCGTTTCTACGTATGTTGCCGACTTATCTATCCTAAAAAATGTAAAAGAAGTGGCTGAAACCATTATATTAAATCACCCTCGAATTGATGTGTTGATAAATAATGCAGGTGCTGTGTATTCGAATTTTGAACTTACCGAAGACGGAGTAGAAAAAACGATGGCTACCAACCATTTAAGTTATTATGTATTAACATTAAAATTATTGCCACTTCTTGAAAAATCGAATACCCCAAAAATAATTAATGTAGCATCAAACTCACATTATAAAGGCGTTTTAGATATTGAAAGCTTTACATCAAATAAGAAATATCATATCATGAAAGCTTATATGCAATCGAAACTGGCAAATGTATTATTTACCTACTATTTAGCCGAAAAGCTAAAACAAAAAAATATTCCGGTCAATTGTTTACATCCGGGAAGGGTAAAAACCAAAATTGGAGATAAATCAAGCTTTTGGCTTCACCGGTTGGCATGGAACTTTTTTGTTCAATTAACAGGCATTAGCGTGGAGCAAGGAATTAAAAATTATATTCTTCTTGCGACACATAAAAATGAGGATATTACAACCGGAAAATATTACGATAATGGAAAACAAATACTCAGCTCTAAATTAAGTTACGATAAAATATGGCAAGAAAGGTTATGGGAATGGAGTGAGAAAATAACCGGAGTTAGACTGTAAAGTATATAAAATATCCTTATTAAATCGTATTTTTGCAATTATTATAAATTCTACATCTCATGTTTGAAAGTTTATCCGATAAATTAGAAAGAGCCTTTAAGGTATTAAAAGGAGCAGGACAAATTACTGAAATTAATGTTGCAGAGACCCTTAAAGAAGTAAGAAAAGCCTTACTAGACGCGGATGTTAGCTATAAAATAGCCAAACAATTTACCGATGATGTAAAAGCAAAAGCATTAGGACAAAATGTATTAAAATCTATTTCACCCAGTCAGCTTTTGGTTAAAATTACACACGATGAATTAGCAGCCCTTATGGGAAGTGAATCTAGCGATGTAAATCTCTCCGGAAATCCGGCCATAATTTTAATGTCGGGTCTTCAAGGATCCGGTAAAACAACTTTTTCTGGAAAGTTAGCGAACTATTTAAGATCGAAAAAACAAAAAAATCCTTTATTGGTAGCCTGTGATGTTTACAGACCTGCAGCCATTGATCAGTTACATGTTTTGGGAAATCAGCTTAACATATCGGTTTATTCAGATAAAGAAAATAAAAACCCCATAGATATAGCCAAAAAAGGAATTGCATTTGCAAAAGAAAACAACCATAATTTGGTAATTATAGATACTGCCGGTCGTTTAGCGGTAGATGAAGAAATGATGAAGGAAATTTCGGAAATAAAAAAAGCCATTAACCCTTCTGAAACCTTATTTGTAGTTGACTCTATGACGGGGCAAGATGCCGTTAATACAGCAAAAGAATTTAACGACAGATTAAATTTTGATGGTGTAGTGTTAACCAAATTGGATGGAGATACCAGAGGTGGGGCGGCTCTTTCTATTAAGGCCATTGTAAATAAACCCATAAAGTTTGTAGGTACCGGAGAAAAAATGGAAGCTATTGACCGTTTTTATCCGGAAAGAATGGCCGACAGAATACTAGGGATGGGTGATATTGTTTCTTTAGTTGAAAGGGCTCAAGAACAATTTGATGAGGAACAAGCCCGTAAAATCCAAAAGAAAATTGCCAAAAACACCTTTGATTTTAATGACTTTTTATCGCAAATACAGCAAATAAAAAAGATGGGGAATATGAAAGATCTCCTCGCCATGATCCCTGGAATGAGCAAGGCCATGAAGGACATTGATATTAACGAAGACTCTTTTAAAAAAGTAGAAGCTATTATTCTTTCTATGACTCCTGCCGAGCGCGAAAACCCCGGTTTGTTAGACGGTAGAAGAAAACTCCGTATTGCCAAAGGCAGCGGCAATACCATTTAGGAAGTAAATCAGTTTTTGAAGCAAGCGATAAATATTAGTGATTTGACGTAGTTAAC
>CAZEIM010000004.1:0-926 GCA_964512145.1 uncultured Flavobacteriales bacterium | reverse complement strand
AGAAATGAAGAAGATGATGAAGAGTATGCAAAAAATGAGCACTGCCGGAAGAATGATTAAAGGATTGCCGGGCAGATAGTACAAACCCTCTGCCCGTCCACTACCGCCTCGCTACCATTTCATTACCCGCACCGAATAAGTACCGCTCGCCACCTGTACTTTAACCACATATACCCCCGTGGCAAGCGCACTCACATCAATGCGCTCAATACCGGTGCGGTAGTTAGGGAAGTGGTTTTCGTAAACCTGTTGACCAACAGCATTCAAAATAGCTATTTCAACATCTTGCCCGCGATTTAATTCTATACCAATATTCAATACATCATAAACCGGATTCGGGAATACGTTCATAAAAATTATTTCCTGTACGGTAGCAATGCTGGTGTTTAGTATAGTTACACTTGCTACTTTAATACAGCCTGCATTATCGGTAACGGTAACGGTGTAAGTGCCTGCATTAAGGTTATTGATAGTTTGGGTTGTGTTTCCATTGCTCCACTGATAAGTGTACGGAGCGGCACCTCCACTCGGATTGGCGGTAATGCTGCCATCGTTGCCTTGCACAGGGTTTTGTGTGCTGAACGTTACACTAACCGGAGAATTATCAGCAACCGAAGCCGAGGCAGAAACAGAGCAGCCATTGGCATCGGTAATGGTAACGCTGTACGTACCTGCCGGAATCCCCTGCAAATCCTCCACACTGGCTCCGTTATTCCATGCGTACGAAAATGGTGCTGTACCTCCGCTAACTGTAAGATTAACTTGCGGAGCTGCCTGGCAGGTGCCATGAATGGGTAATGCCGATGCAGTGGGCGCAGTAGCTGAAATTACCTGCCCCGTAGCGGTACCGGTGCAACCGTTGGCAAGTGTAACCGTTACAGAATAGGTACCCGGTGCAAGGTTGGTAATAGAGCCTGACATTCCCC
>CAZEIM010000003.1:85845-88020 GCA_964512145.1 uncultured Flavobacteriales bacterium | reverse complement strand
TCTAGAAATGTTTTATTATTTTTTATGTAATATAACCCACTTGAAAATACTAATATTAATTCAAGTGGGTTATATTACATAAAAAATAATAAAACATTTCTAGAAGATTATATTTTACATATACATATTTCCGATTCAATATACCCTTTTCATTACGATGTATATGTTCTATTTAGCTATCAACACGAAATAGATTCATGGGGTTTTGCGGAGCTGCTCAGAAAAAAAACGGAGCTAACATATTCTTTAAAAAGTCCTTATTCTATTGCATTTTATGAATCATCTGTGCTTCAACAAAAACTTGGTAATCATCCATTCCCAGTTCAACTATTTGATTGGGTTCAATACACACAAGATACTGTTATTCAAAATATACATTATCAGATAGTTAAAGATAAAAATTCTTATTATATCATCTCATCAAAGAAAAATGGAGTATGGAAGGTAAAAGAATACTTTTCAATTTTATTTTTTCTAATTTATTTTATTTCAAATAGCTTATATTTTATATTTTTCAGGAGCAGTTTTAACCAAAAAGTATCCTCATTGTATGGGAAAATTATAAGTGGTATCACATTTATGTTTTTATTTTTTGTGATTGTATCCATTTTAGGAACTTATCCTTTTTTAAAAAATAATTTTGATGATAGAAACTATAATTTACTGGAAGAAAAATTAAAATCTATACGAATCGAACTAAGTCATAAACTTGGATCATTAAATAAAATTCCAGAAAGTGCAGGTGATGAATTGATTACTAATTGGCTAAAAAAGTTTTCGTATGTATTTAATGTTGATATTCATTTATTTAATCCTAATGGAACTTTAGCATCATCTTCAATACCTTACATGTTTAATCAGGGAGTTGTTTCTGAAAAAATTAATCCTATAGCATTTAATAAAATAGCAAAACAACACATCCCTGAGATTATTTTAAACGAAAAAATAAATACAACTACTTTTTTATCATCGTATACTCATATAAATAATAAAAACGGGGATCTCTTAGGCTACCTAAATGTGCCATATTTTGTAAATAAAGAAACCTTTAACTACGAATGGAGCAGTTTTATACTATCCATATTAAACAAATATGTTGTTATATTTATTTTATTTTTTATTTTCTTGTTGTTTATTGGCCGTTGGATTACTAAACCATTGGCCTTAATAAAACATTTAATATCTTCCATTTCAATTAATGAAAATACTCCCATCGATTACCCAACCAAAGATGAATTAGGAGACTTAGTGCAACTATACAATCAAAAAGTAATAGAATTAAATACAAAATCGAAAGAACTTACTAAAGCGCAAAAAGAAATTGCTTGGAAAGAAATGGCTAAACAAGTTGCACATGAAATTAAAAACCCTCTAACTCCCATGAAATTAAGTGTACAACATTTAAGTAGAACCCTTAAAACTCTTCAAACTGAAGATCATGAAAAACTTAAAAAATTTGAGCAAACCATGGTAGAGCAAATTGATTCACTCAGTAAAATTGCTGGCGAATTTGCAGATTTTGCTAAAATGAACGACCCCGTTTTACTAGCTTGTAATTTAAATGAGCTTTTAGAACAAACCATAATACTCTTTAAGTCGCACCAAAATGTAGATATACAAGTTAAATTTGAATCGGATAATATGATTATACTTGCAGATGCCCACCAATTAATGCGTGCATTAAATAATTTACTTAAAAATGCAATACAAGCCATTGGAGAAGATGGTCATGGAATCATAAATATTAGATGTATCGAAAAAGATTTTTTCTACATTATTTCTATACAAGATAATGGTAAAGGTATGTCAGAAGAACAAATACCAAAAATATTTACACCTAATTTTACTACAAAAAGTGAGGGTACAGGACTGGGAATTTGTTCTTCTGACATACCTTTACCATTGTTAAAAAAATAATAGAGGCCCATAATGGTGAAATTTGGTTTGAAACTCAACAAAATGTTGGAACTAGCTTTTTCATTAAATTACCTAAAATAGATTTAAAAGAGTAAATCAAGTATTGTATTATTTTTTTGTTAATTATATGTTCCAAAAATGGTTTCTATTACATTTGAAGAACCATGAAAAAACTCATATTGGTTAGACACGCTAAATCTACCTGGAAAGATTTAGTCATCGAAGATACTGACAGGCCTTTATCCGAAAAAGGCATAT
>CAZEIM010000003.1:43794-85777 GCA_964512145.1 uncultured Flavobacteriales bacterium | reverse complement strand
TAGTCCTGCTATTAGAGCGTTACATACTTCGATAATATTTTGTAAAAACTTACAATTTCCTGTTGAAAAAATTAAAATTCAAGAAGATTTATATTTCTCAGGATATCAAAAAATTGATCATATCATTAAAACTACAAGTAATGATATTAAATCTTTGGCTATTTTTTCTCATGAACCAGATATAAGTACTTATCTAAAAAAGATTATTTTAAACACTTTACCAAAAATACCAACTAGTTGTGTAGTTATTTTGGAGTTTAATACAGAAAATTGGAACAAAATTTCAGCAAAAAACCTTACCTTTAGTACATTTTATTCTCCAAAATCACATGAACAAATTAATTGAGCAACGTTTTATAAACCGAGAAATAAGCTGGCTTTCTTTTAATGAAAGAGTGATGCAAGAAGCTGAAGATCCTACGGTTCCATTAATAGAGCGACTGAGATTTTTGGGAATTTATTCGAACAATAGAGATGAGTTCTTTAGAGTAAGAGTAGCTACTCTTAGAAGAATGGGTGCTCTTGGAAAAAAAGATCAAAAACTATTGCAAGAAGACCCAATACAAACTTTATCGAAAATTCAAAAAATTGTTCTTCAACAAGAAAAAAAATTTCAAAAAACATTTACAAAGCTTATAAAACTTCTCGAAGGACATGATATTCATATTATTAATGAAACAAAATTAGACGACTCTCAAACTCAGTTTTTATGGGAGTATTTCAGAGAAAGTTTGCGACCCGCTTTAGTTCCGCTCATGTTGGGAGGTAAAAATACTTTCCCGTTTTTAAAAGACAGAACTATTTATTTAGCTATTAAACTTTCTAAAACAACCAATAAAAAAGACTTTAAATATGCGTTAATAGAATTGCCCACCAATATACTTTCGAGGTTTATTATTTTACCCAAACGATACGATAAGAACCATATTATTTTTATGGATGATGTTATTAGAATGGGCTTGAAAGAAATTTTTCAAATTTTTGATTACGACAAAATGGAAGCATACTCCATAAAAGTTACACGCGATGCTGAGTTAGATATTGAAGATGATATTTCTTTAAGTTTAATCGATAAACTATCAAAAAGTCTAAAAGAAAGAGATACCGGTGAACCTGTTCGATTCATTTACGACAAAAATATTGCTCCAGACTTATTAGAGTTCATATTAAAAAACATGAATCTAAAAAAAAGTAACAACCTAATAGCAAGTGGAAAATATCATAATTTTCGAGATTTTTTAACTTTTCCTGCGTTGGGTCATAAAGAACTGGTTTACGAAACTCTTGAACCACTCCCACATCAATACTTAAAAGGAGTAAAAAGTTATTTGCAAACCATCTTTAAACGAGATATTTTATTGTATTACCCATACCATTCGTTTAATTATGTATTAGATATTTTAAGAGAAGCAGCCATTGATCCGGAAGTTGAAAGTATAAAAATAAATTTATACAGATTGGCTAAAAACTCCAAAGTAATAAATTCTTTAATTAATGCTGCAAAAAATGGAAAACAGGTAACTGTAATGGTTGAGTTGCAAGCTCGTTTTGATGAAGAGGCTAATATTAATTGGGCTGAAAAATTACAAGAGGAAGGTGTTCGAGTAATTTTTGGAATTCAGGGACTTAAAGTACATGCTAAATTAATTTTAATTACCAAAAAAATAAAAGGTAAAACTAAAAGCATTGTACATATTGGAAGTGGTAATTTTAATGAAAATACAGCGAAACTATATACCGATATTTCATTGTTTACGGCCAATGAAAATATTTGCAACGAGGCAGAGAAAATATTCGATTTTTTCAACAATCCTTTTAGAGTAAAAAGATATTCTACCTTAATTGTTTCACCCTTTACCACTCGAAGAAAATTTTTAAGTTTAATCGATAAAGAAATTTTTTATGCACAGCAAGGGAAAGCGGCAACTATTACCCTAAAGCTTAATAATTTAGTAGATACTGAAATGATTGAGAAGTTATACGAAGCCAGCCAACAAGGCGTTATTATTCGATTAATTATTCGAGGAATCTGCTCACTTATTCCAGGAGTTAAGGGCTTAAGTGATAACATTACTGTTACTAGTATTGTTGATCGATTTTTAGAACACGCAAGAATTGCTGTTTTTTATAATAATGGAGATGAAAAATATTATATATCCTCTGCCGACTGGATGGGCAGAAACTTAGATAACCGAATTGAAGTTACAACCCCTATTTTAGATAAAAAAATTCAAAAAATTATTCGTCATGTGGTTGATATTCAATTGTCTGATAATACAAAAGCTCGAATTATTGATATTAAGTTAAATAATGAGTACGTAAAAAATAATGATGCAGAAATAAGATCACAATTAGAAACCTACCAATATTTTAAAAAATCTGCCGAAAAAAACAGACCAATTGAATGAAAGGGTGGAGTATATTACTAATATTTTTTCACCTGTTTTTTGGTGTTCAATCACAAACATTAAAAAACACTTTATATATTCAAGGTAAAGTTAAAATTGGGAAAGAAAACGCCTCAAATGTACAAATAACATTTTTTTCTGAAGGTGAAGTTTTTGATCAGATAAAAACTAACTCTGCAGGAAAGTTTACTTATAAGTTGCCTTTGCAAAAAAACTATGACATGGTAATTTATAAAGATGGTTATAGAAGTAAATATGTTAGAATAATTGCTCAAGACATTCCAGACGCAGACGCTGCATTTGGTTATGAATTTGGAGGATTATACGTTACATTGTTTAAGGCAGTAAAAAATATAGACGATGATATATTAAATGAGCCAGTGGCAAAAATTATTTATGATACCGATAAGTATAAATTTATTTTTGATGCCTCCTATTTTAATGAAATAGAAGAAGAAATGACCGAACTTCAAAAGGAAATTACAGCATTGCAAGAAAATGCTACTCAATTAAAAATTGCTGAAGAAGAAGCTAAACTAGAGTTAGAGCAAGAAAAAACGTATTTCGAAAATCAAGCCTTACTAGCTATGGAAAGTAAAAAAATGCAAATCCCATTAATTAATACGCAACCCATAATACAAGAAAACGCATTAATTCCAACCCCTCAAAAAATTGAAATAAATAAAAACGACACCATTGCTAAAATAGTAAGCAACGATTCAGTACAAAACACCATAACGACAGGTTCAAAAAAAGAACCAAATAATTTAGCTCAACGTGACATAAAAAACACAACGGTTGTAAAACCAAGTAAAATAATTTCAAATAATGAAAGAAAGCCTTCCGAAGTACCAAAAGCATCTGTTATTCAACCTTCTTTTCAAAAAGAAATTTACAGGCAAGGAAATAAAACTATTACAAAAGTAACCTTACATATTAACGAAACAAAAACCGAGTATAGAAGAGTTATAGCCGACTGGGGCGGAAGATACTTTTTTAAAGATGAAGTACCTATAACTGAAATTACCTGGGACACTGAATTAAAAGAATATTTAAATGAGTTGAAATAGAAAAGATGTTTCAATTATCGTACCCAAATAAACCTTTCATTGAATTGAGAATTCATTGCTTTAACACTTAATACATACGTACCACTTTGCAAATAATGAATTGGATGTGCGCTTTTTTCCAGTATGTTCATCTTGCTTTGGTACACTAAATTTCCAGAAATACCATATATTTCAACGTTGCTCTCTCCTTTAAATTCATTCGGATAATGTACCCATAATTCCCCTTGAATTATTTTAAAGGAAATAATATCTTCTTTGTTTTGATAATCTTGGGTATTCAATGCTTCTAAATATACTTGAACGACTTTACGAGTAGTATCCGGACAGCCATTGTTTTGTGCAATAAGAATTACTTCATAGGTCCCGCTACTTAAATAAATATGAGATGGAGAAGGACTATTCGATATATTTCCGTCACCAAAAAACCATGTATATTCATTTGCATTTATGGAGTTATTTTCGGGAATAAGTATTCCGGCATCTTCTTTAAATATTGTATCGGGAATATTAAAGGATGCAACTGCAGTTGGCGTATTTTCAACAACAAATGTTTTAATATCTTCACTACAAAAATTAAATTGATTGATTTGAACCGAGTATGAACCAAAAGGTATATTTTCCAAGGTATCAGCATCAAATTTGTTTTCAGTTTTCTTAATTTCCTGGCCTAAAGCATTTTTCCATATGTAGGTAAAAGGTCCTGATCCATTAGGTTTTGCTATCATTTTGCCTAAATTATTTTCGGTGCATGAAGGTTGTAACAAGGTATAATTAGTAGGTAGCTCTTCTTTAGTTAAGAATAACGTAAATCTATTTTCACCGGGGCTTACAGAAATATTAAATTCGTAAGATGAATTTTTTAAGTTATGATTAATACCCGTTACTTGATCATATACTTGAATACAAATACCTTCCGGTAAAGTATTTTCAATTAATTTCAATCTAAAATCACCTGCTATACCTGAGTTAATATGGATAGGTATTCCGGCTTCACCATTTTCAAAAGGGATTGCATTTATATGAATTTTTTGATTGTCATGTACCCATGAAATACTTGGGTCGCTTGCTGCGTTTGAAGGTAATTTATAGGCATCTAACATAGGGTCAAAACCATAAGATGATTCTGAGCTTAAATATAGCAATGCTTCATCTTTATAATTCAAACCTTCTAATTGAAGTCTTAATAATTCTTTATTTGCTTCCGTCTTTAAATACGTGGGGTTTGCCGATACTTTGTTGCTTTCTTGTGCCGATAATGAAGTTGCTCCTGTAGAATGAACATAAAACCCTTGAAACATAGCTATGTTATCATCAATTCCTCCAGAGCTTACAGCCGGACTGCTTATTCCATTTACGTAGCTGGCATAACCTCCCACTCCACCATTTAAATCAGCATTCCAAACATATATTGCATCATCAATGTTAGATGTAGCTCCTTTTAACGCATTCCAACTAATAGCGGAAGGATATGGGTTTGAAATTAAATTCCAGCCATCATCATTTGAATTTCCGGTACTTGTATACGTTAATGGTATGTTTATATTTCCTTGTCCTACAGGGCCTGATACATCTAGGGTTACATCGGTAGTTGTCGTTTCATCGGTACCAAAATACATCCAGTATCCCTTAGTGTGTGTAATGGGGTCGTTAATGCCCGAAATTGGCACAAATGAAGCCATTTCATCATACCCTCCGGTTACGGTTTCATCGTATGAATAAATAGAGACAAATCCACCGGCAGATTCATCAGGGCAAGTTAAGCAGCTAATATACATATCATCGTCTAAATCGTTGAATGTTAAACCAGATGATATAGGTGTTCCAATAAATATCCATCCGGTACTTCCGCCAGGTACAAATCGCTGTGCTGTAACATTTCCTGAAATAGCTCCGGTACCAGTAATTTCTGAAATTCTTGCCGTAGAAGTGGAATTGGATAACAAAGTAAACGTTTGGCTGTTCATATTAAATGTGCCATTACTTATCGTTAGTTCATTGATTAATTGCTGAGAGCTGTTTAATGTTACACCACTGGTATTGTTGATCTGCAAATTATAAAAATCATGTATAGTGGTTCCTCCTATGATTTGAGGGGTATTTCCATTTAATAATACAGTTCCCGTTCCCTGATTAAAAGTGGCATTATTTAACCAATTTCCGGTAAGAGAAATATTAAAATTATTTGAAGTAAGTATTCCTTGTTCAATAGAAACTCCACCAATACATTGTATATCTTGACTAGTAATATTCGCTGTTGCATTATTGCTTGAAATTTGCAAGGCTGGTAAATTATAGCTTGAATTTATGTTAAATTGTTGTGAGGCTGGAGTTGATACATTTCCAATTTGTAAAACACCTCCCGTAACACTTCCCACACTTCCACCGGTATTCACAAAGCCTAAATTTTGTGTCCCTCCTCCTCCTTCTCTCTCTATAACTATGGTTCCGCCTGATAATGTAAAATTTGAACCTGCACTCGTAATTTCAAATGGGGCAATAACCGTATTGGTTGATCCAACTTTGGGCAATGTAAAAGTACCTCCGCTCATTTCAATATTAACTAAATTATTTATGTCGGGCGAATAGTATTTTCCGGCAACATTTAAATTACCTCCCGATATGGATAAGCTTCCTCCATAACTTACTAGATCTTCATTGGCTGCATCTCCTATATTTAGGGTGCCATTTTCCAATATTATATCTCCATACAAATTTACTCCAGCCCCCATTTGCATAGTAGTATTGGGTGCATTTAACCAAATACGATTTGTATTTGTTAATGTAGCTGTACCCGTATAGGGTGTTACAGATATAGTACCTGTAGATGACAATTTAAATGTTCCATTAGTAAGAGTTAAAAAATTAGCGGCAGCTGAAAATGTAGGGGTAGAAATATCAAATATGTTATTTTTATTGGTTCCGTTGTTTATGGTAATTCTATTAAAATTGTTTGTAATTCCGGTTCCGGATAGATTTTGTTGGGAAGTTCCTGAAACGGTTACATTGCATAAACTGTTCGCGTCCGTAGCTAAATTTATGCTT
This sequence comes from uncultured Flavobacteriales bacterium, assembly GCA_964512145.1. Taxonomy (GTDB): domain Bacteria; phylum Bacteroidota; class Bacteroidia; order Flavobacteriales_G; family JALEGO01; genus CAYOHR01. The sequence goes on along the minus strand of CAZEIM010000003.1, from coordinate 79,257 downwards.
CCGTTATTGGTTATATTTCCTTTTACGATTAAAGCATGAGTAACATTCGACCCTGTGTTTACAATAAAAGATCCACCGTTGTTAATGGTAATATCACTATTTACAGTTAGGGTTCTTGCGGCACCACCTGTATATTGTAAAACCCCAGAAGCTCCCTGTCCTATAGTAAGACTATTACAAACCCCTGTAGCATTTATGCTAACTGTATGCCCATTTGCTATTGTCACATTATCAGCAGCAGTAGGCACTCCGGAAGGCGTCCAAGTTCCTGCGGTATTCCAATTTCCTGATCCGGAGGATATTTTATTAACCGGAGGATTGGTAGCTTGACTGGCATCTAAGCTATTACTTAACGCGCCTTCAGAAACGGCATATAATTTCCAATAATAAGTAGTGCCAGGTAATAAAGCGGTTATATTACTACTGGTAGCATTTACTACCGTTTGTGTTACATAGTTGAAATTAATATTATCGGTAGAGTTATAAATTACATACCCACGGTGATTGGCTCCCCCAAAATTTGTCCAGTTTAATGTCATAGAAGTAGAAGTAACAGCAGTAAATGTAAGACTCCCACTCGGATTATTAGGTAAGGGAGGAGTAAACGTATACATGGATTGATTATCGGGTAGAGTAATTAAATTATTTTGTACTGTTTGGCTAAAAGTATTGGTATTGGCTGTTTGAAGAGTTTTAAGTTGAGCCGCTGTAGGGGGATTACTCATGGTGGGAGCATTAATTCCTAATGTATATGAAAAAGTATGGCTACCAGTTTCCATAGTATCGTATAATACTTCAATAACTCCTGTGTTTTCATATAATTTAACTTGAAAATCCAAATCAGGAGTAGTGTTTAAATACACTGCCATGTTTATCCATTCTACGGTAAGCACTCTATTTGGTGCGGAACCAGTTACTTCGTACTTTAATGCATCACCCAATGCTGCTACGCCCCCCTGAGCTGTTAAATCATCGTAAAATGGAGCAATAGCTGGGCGAGTTTCTAAACCGGCAGTTGCATTGGTAAATGCTGAGTTATCATATCCAAAATCGTCTGCTTGGGGACCTCCATCATCCGTAGAACTTGAAAAATCTAAAAAACCATTGGTTGACACACAAAATTGTGTATAACGAACTCCATTATACCAAAAATCAAATCCTATATCTATGAAATTGGATCGATTATCATCCTGACCAAAAGATCCAGAATATCTCCATGAACTAATAGCATTTCCTGTTGAACTAATCGAATTGTATAAAATACTTGTATTTCTGCTGGTCGAATAATTGGCAATACTTTGAGCATTTACTATGAAATCACTTATAAAAAAATAACTCGATAAAAATAATAACAACACTTTTTTCATGCTCCATTTAACGATTTTATATTTAAGTTGGTTACAATAATTTAGTATTTAGTTTTGATTATTTTATTATTTAACCATATTATGGAACTATATTTTACAATCTTGTTAGTTCGTAAAACATATCGCTATGTATAATTTATTTTTCATGAATGCTTATAAATTGTATTTTTACAGGAAATGAAAACATCATACATATACAAAACCTTTTTTAGTATATTTTTCTCGGTATTTGTTTTTTTTACATTTTTTTCACAAACCTATACATCACATAGTATCGCTAATAGTTTAGGTAAGGGAATTAATGCAAATCAATGGCTTTCGGCAAATAAAAATGCTTTTGATCCAAATAGATACTCAGAGGCTGATTTTATACAAATGCATCAATTAGGGTTTTCTCATGTTCGTATTCCTGTTGGGTTTCACAAGTGGGCAGACATACATACGGGTATAATTAGCGATACCTTATTTCAATATTTAGACAATGCCTTATATTGGGGTATAAAAAATCATTTAAAAGTCATTATTGATTTTCATCCTCAACGCGAAGATGACCCAATATTGTTAAATCAAAACAATCTCGATTTTGTTGAATCAAAAAATAGAATAGCAAATTTCTGGAAAACCGTTGCAATTCGTTACAATCATATTTCAAGCGATAGTTTGCTATACGATATTTACAACGAGCCGGATTTTGTAGATAAGTCAGAATACACTGAATTTGCTAATCAAGTCATTGATTCTATTCGAAATGTAGATAAATACAAAACCATTATTATTGATATAACCTTATCTAAACTATCTCAAATACATGACCCCAATATTATTGGCACTTTTCATTTTTATTCGCCCGGTTTATTTACTCATCAGGGGCAACAATGGACTGAAACACCAAATCATACAATAGGTGTTCCCTTTCCTTATCAAGCTTCTATGATGCCTCCTTTAAACATCAACGACACTTCCAACATAAACCTAGTGAATCAATATTCTAATTACCCTGTAATTGGTACTGTTGAAAATATTAAGCAAAAAATAAAAACATTATACCATCAACTTCAAAGTAGTTATAATATTCCTTTATACTGTGGAGAATTTGGTGTTTCGAATATAGCCCCTATCGATGATAAATTAATTTGGTTAAAAACGGTTCGAGAATCTTTGGATAGTTTATCTATCCCTTGGAGTTTATGGAGTTGGAAAGGCGCTAATACACCTGCCTCTATGCAGTTGTTTAATTGTTATTTTTGTATCGACAAAGACAGTATTATTAAAAACAATACTCGATACAATCAATTATGCGCCTTAGGATTTGAAAATGAATGTTTTATTACTTCTACAAATCCCTTTGAAACAAATAATTCAATTGCGTTTAGGGTATTTCCCAATCCTGGAAATGAATATTTAACAATAGAAAATTCATCTTTACAAAAAATAACCTATCAATTATTTAATTCACAAGGAAAATTATTGTTTTCACACACAAGTAAAACTTTACGAAACACAATTAATACTGAACAAATCTCAACAGGAGTATATTTTATTTCTTTACTTCATGAGTCGGAAGAAGTTTTTTACTCGAAATGGATAAAGCAATAAATAATAAATTGCCTATAAATGTTTTTTATTTTTATAGGATGAGGCGAAATTATTATTTAAAATTGTATGTTAACTAATAAAAATTAAACTATGTCATTTGATCAGTCGGGTTATTTAAATATGGAATTATTGCGATTTACTACTGCAGGCAGTGTAGATGACGGCAAAAGTACTTTAATTGGCCGTTTATTATACGACAGTAAATCTATTTTTGAAGATCAGTTAGAGGCTATAGAACGCGCTAGTGTGGGTAAGGGTGAGGAAAGAGTAAATCTTGCCTTATTAACAGATGGTTTAAAAGCCGAAAGAGAACAAGGTATCACAATTGATGTTGCATACAGATATTTTGCGACTCCAAAACGTAAATTTATTATCGCAGATACCCCGGGTCATATTCAATATACCCGAAACATGGTTACGGGTGCATCTACGGCAAATTTAGCCTTAATATTAGTAGATGCCAGAAATGGTATGGTAGAGCAAACCTATAGGCACTCATTTATTGCCTCATTATTACAAATACCCCATATTGTTTTTTGTATAAATAAAATGGATTTAGTAAACTATAGCGAAGAAAAGTTTGAAGAAATAAAAAAACAAATCACCTCCTTTGCTGCAAAGTTAGATGTAAAGGACATCCGATTTATTCCTATTAGTGCTTTACAGGGAGATAATGTGGTAGATCGTTCTGAAAATATGCCTTGGTATATGGGACCAACATTATTGTATTTATTAGAAACCATACATATTGCCAGCGATCACAATCATATAGATTGCCGATTCCCTGTTCAATATGTTGTGCGTCCTCAAAATAATGATTTTCATGATTATAGAGGGTATGCAGGCAGAATTTCCGGTGGAATATTTAAACCCGGAGACAAAGTGATGGTATTACCTTCGGGATTTAGTACAAAAATAAAAAACATAGATACATTTTCAGGCCCTTTACATGAAGCATTTGCGCCTCAATCGGTAACCATTACATTAGAAGACGATATTGATATAAGCAGAGGAGATATGATTGTTCGAGAAAATAATTTACCGGAGTCGAGTCAAGACATAGAATTAATGGTGTGTTGGTTAAATCCTAAAAAATTAATAGTAGGAGGAAAGTATGCAATTAAACACACCACTAAGGATGTTCGATGTATTATAAAAGATGTAAAGTATAAACTAGACATAAATACCTTGCATAGAGATGAAGAAAATAAAGAAATAGGCATGAATGATATTGCAAGAATATCTTTGCGTACTACCTCTCCCTTATTTTATGATACGTATAGGCGCAACCGGTCTACCGGTAGCTTAATTATTATAGACGAAGGCACCCATGAAACGGTTGGTGCAGGAATGATTATTTAATAAATAGGATTTTATTTAAAAAACCCTGTAAATTTATACAGGGTTTTTTAAATAAAAATGAGAGCTACATTTTTAAAAATGTAGTGTAATAAGTATTATTATTTTGTTGTATTTTTATTAAGTATAGCCCCTGTAAATCTTTTAAATCAATACTATTTTCTTTATTGTAGAAAAAGCCTTTATGAACTAATTTTCCGGTTAAGTCGTATATTTCATACTGTGAAAAATTAAAATCAGGCAATATTATATGAACAACTGATTGAGTAGGATTTGGAAATAACTCTATACCATTCATGGTATTTTCTGAAACATGGGCTGTAAAATTATCGTCTGATAACATTAAAAATTTCTCCAATTGTCCAAACCCACTTGGCAAAGTGTAAGTTCCAAATACTGAATTCGACATAAATCCTCCAACACAAAAAATCCCACTGCCATCGTCTATTTTTTGTAAGATTCCTGCAAATCCATTAGTAGAAGCTGAACCTCCTGTTCCTATTACATGCCAGTCTAAATTTCCGGAAGCATCAAATCGTCCGAAATAAATACTTGAGTTATTACTTCCTCCTGCTACAAAAGCGATACTATCTGAAGCATTGCTTTGAACATATTTTGCAGTAGTGCCAATAGAATTTCTGAAATATATATGATTATAATGATATGCAATATCAATTTCATAGGCTGTTAAGTTAGAAAATTTTCTTGACCAATCAATATTCCCTGAAGTACTCATTTTTGCAATGTAGTTACAATTTGTAGGTATATTTAAAATGGTATTTGGATAAGCATTTGGAGTTTTAGCAGCCGTATACACCTCTCCATTATCTGCCATTTCAACCTCTGAATCATTCCCTAATGCTTTAACATCGCTAACTCTTGTTGCCCAAGATGTATTTCCAGAAGCAGATAACTTAACAACCCAAGTACCTTCTGCAGTAGCAGAAACTCCATTTCCCCAATCTAAACCACTTGTACTTGAGTAATTAAAAGCTAATTCTCCAGAATTATTTACAGACATATCCAGTAAATAAATTCCATAAGCAGATCCATCTGGAATTTTATTCCACACGATATTTCCGGTTGTTAAATCAATTTTAAAAATAGCTATTTTGTTTGTTATTTGTATGCTATCAGAATAATTTGGGCCTATGTAATATTTTGTGACATCATGTCCGGCTTCGAAGGAAAGGTATGCGTAATTTCCATCGCATTCTAAATCAGCCGTTTTGTCACTATAAAAAGTCGTTGGGTATGTATTCCAATAATCGCTAAAACGAATCCACCAGTCTTTTTGTCCGCTTGAATTAAAATGTACTAATACTACATCACCTACTGCATTATTTGATTTGTAAGGTTTTAAAGTATCATTTCCAATAATTACATTGCCCATAAAATCACCAGCTACTAAACACCCTCCATTTCTATCACTTTTCACTTTTTTTATTCCAAATTGAGATAATCCCGAGTAATTCCAGATTAAATTTTGTGAAGCATCATACTTCCCTGTTTTATCAAAAAATTCTTTATTTGGAGATACATCAATGATTTTTTCAGTGTAATAGGTAAATGAAGACTTAAGACTTCCATCAAAAGAAACTTGTGAATTTAAATAACCCATCCAACCAACCGTTGTTAAAAAAAGTAATGTTTTTTTCATATGTAATTTTTTTAAATTATCCCTACTCTTTAAGCTTTTCGGGTTACGCTAAATAAAAAACATAATTTTAGACAATTCAAATAATGTATTTTATTCGTGCGCTAAATTTTAAAAAAAAAATTAAATATCCAAGAAAATGAAGGGTATTCCTAAATAAAAAAATGTGTTTTAAATTAAATAATACTTGTCGGCATCTAATAAAGAATTGAATTTATTTCTATACTGAAGTAGTTGATCATAGCTTATTTCTACGGTATCAATAAATTCTAAATTTTCTTGTTTTTCAGGGATGCAAGATTCTCCCTTAAAATTAATTATATTAGAGTTTCCAGAATATTTTTTTTCAGAACCATCCACACCAATTCTATTAACACCTATTACAAAAGCTAAATTTTCGTGAGCACGAGCTTCTAATAAAGTTTTCCAAGCATTTTTTCTTACTTCAGGCCAATTAGCCACGTATATTAGCAAATCATACTCAAAAGTTGAGTTTGTAAAGTTATTTCTGCTAAAAACCGGAAAACGTAAGTCATAACAAATTAAAGGGCATATTTTCCATCCTAAATACTCTACAATAATTCGTTTATTTCCAGCAGTATAATATAGGTTTTCATCAGCCATCCTAAATAAATGTTTTTTGTCGTAAAAAACATAATTTCCATCGGGGTATACAAAATACAATCGGTTATAGAAACTGTGATGATCAGATACAATACAACTTCCGGTTACAGCTGTAGAATTTTTATGAGCTAATTTTTGCATCCATTCTAATGTTTTACCCGGGTGTTTATCTGCCAATTTTTTACAATTCATTGAAAACCCTGTTGTAAACATCTCAGGCAATACAATTAAATCTGTTTTTGCAATAAAGTTATTAACTAAATTCTCGAAATGTTGAAAATTTTTTTCGGGTTCTTCCCAGTGTATAACACTTTGAATAATCGATACTTCCATTCGCTATTTCATTTTTATTTGTTAATTATTATGTAATTAATTTAAAGGTAAAGTTAAATTTTCGTAAAATTGCAAGGTTTTAAAAATTAAATTCTACTATGAAAAAGATTTTTATATATAAAATATTACCCATTATTTATTTATTATTTCTATCAGTTCATGCATTTTCTCAAAAAGCTACTTTAAAGGGAAAAATATCCGATAGTAAAACTAAAGAAGGCCTACCAAATGCTTACGTTTTATACAATGGAACGGGAATTGGAACTGATTTAGAAGGAAACTTCTCCTTAGAGTTAGATCCAGGAGTGTATGATTTAAAATTTCAATTTATTGGTTACATTACTGCCAACAAAAAAGTTACATTAGTAGCAAATGAAACTAAAGAAATGAATATTGCTTTAGAAGAAGAGGTGAAAACATTAGGAACTGTTGTAGTAACAGGTGGAAAATACGAACAAAAAATTGAAGAGGTAACCATGTCAATGGATGTTATTCGCCCTGATTTAACAACGGATAAAGGTGCCACTAACATACAAGGAGCTATTAACCAATCTCCAGGAGTGCAAATTGTAGATAATCAACCACAAATTCGTGGCGGCAGTGGTTTTAACTTCGGGGCTGGAAGTAGGGTAATGATCCTTATTGACGATATTCCTTTATTAGATGGTGGAGCAGGCCGTCCCCAATGGTCATTTTTCCCATTAGAAAACTTAGAGCAGATTGAAGTCTTAAAAGGAGCTTCCTCTGTTTTATATGGATCGTCTGCACTAAGTGGGGTAATAAATATTCGAACGGCTTATCCAAAAGACAAACCTATGACTAAGGTTGTTATAAACTCTGGTATTTACGATGTGCCTAAAAGAGATTATGCAAAATCTTGGACTAGTGGAAATAATCCCAGTTTTACAAACTTATCTTTTTTCCATTCTCGTAAAGTGGGAAATTTAGATGTGGTTTTTGGTGTAAACCTGTTCTCTGATGAGCATTATATTGGTTCTGAGCCTGATAGAATAACCATAAAAAGAATAAACTCAACAAATGTAGCTGTACTTGGGCCTATTTCATCAGACACCATTAGAGCAACGGGTGGGGATACTACCTTTCAAAATTTATCTGGTGAAAGTAGAAATTTTGAAAGGAGAGCAAGGGCAAACTTAAATTTAAGATATCGATTTAAAAACATTGAAGGATTAAGTATAGGCTTAAACACAAATGTTATGATTAAACAGGATAAAGGAACTTTAATGGTATTAGATGTAGATTCAGGTTTGTACCGAAATTATCCCGGTTCATCTACACTTACTAAATCTACTCCTTGGTATGTTGACCCATTTCTTAATTATGTTAAAAAGAATAGTAAACACTCTTTAAGAACCAGATTTTATCATGCAAATAATATAAATACTAATAATCAATCTAATGCCGCAGATTTGGGGTTTATTGAGTATCAGTACTACCAAAAAATTGTGCCTATCGATTTAAATATGACTGTTGGAGCTATGAGTTCTTTTGCTAAATCAGTAGCTGAATTATACAGAGCAAATGAAGATAGTTCTGGAGAAAGCACTGCTCACAACAATGCGGTATACATTCAACTTGAAAAGAAATTTTTTAATAAATTAAATATTTCAACCGGTGCTCGTTATGAACGTTTTAAAATTAACGATGATGAGCAAGCAAGGCCGGTATTTAGAGCCGGGTTAAATTATCATGCCTTAAAAGCTACGTATTTTAGAGCATCCTGGGGACAAGGATATAGATTCCCCACAATTGCTGAAAAATACATCAGAACATCTGTAGGTCCTTTAAATATTTTTCCAAATTATAATTTGCGGCCAGAAAGCAGCTGGAATGCAGAAGTAGGAGTTAAACAAGGATTTAAAATCGGAAACTTTATGGGTTTTGTGGATATTGTTGGATTTAGACAAGAAGTAACCGATGCTATTGAATTTAATTTTGGTGTTTTTGGTAATGAAACCCCTGTAACTATCTTTAACATATCAAGAAATATAGGCTTTAAATCTTTAAATATTTCTAAAAGCCGAATACAAGGATATGAGTTTGCGGTTGCCGGACAAGGAAATATTGGTAATGTAAAAATTGCTGTATTAAGTGGATTTACCCAAATTAGTCCTATGAACTTATCCCCTCAAGAAATCGTAGATACATCCATTACTGGTGTACCGGTTACTTATGAATACACAAGCACTGATTCATCGGGTATATTAAAATACCGATTCGAAAATATGATTAAAAATGATGTACAAATAACATATAAAAAATTTACTATTGGAATTAGCTACCGATATTTATCGTATATGAAAAATATAGATAATATATTTTATTGGGCGGACAAGGGTTCTGGTGTTTTTCCATTTGATGGATTACTTCCTACGGGAATTAAAAATTACCGAGAAGAGAGAAACGGTAAAGGAGATTCGGTAATTGATGCTCGTATTATTTATGAAATTAATGATATGTTAAAAGCATCCATAATATGCGACAACTTATTAAATCATGAGTATATGATTCGACCTTTATTACCCGAAAGACCGAGAGTAGTTTCTGTTCAGTTTACCTGGACTATGTAATGAAAGCAGTATGGGTCATATCTCTGCTAATTTTTAGTTACTTAAAAAGTAATACTCAAGTACTATATTCCGAAAATTTCGAAACCAATAGTGGATATAACTCCTGGACTTCATTCAATGAATCCCCTAGTAGTTATTGGAATTGGGGTAACGCAATAGAGTCATCCTCTAACCATTGGAAAATCCCTTCACATTCCTTATTTATTTCATCAAACGATGATAAATGCAATTGTGATAAATCGAAAGACATTATAAAATCTCCCAAAATTTTCATTGAAAACATTGATACGCTTTTAGTTAAAATTGATGTCTTTTATAATGCTGGATATTATGATGGAATACAAGAAAAAGCTATTATTTTTATTGAGTTTGATTACGACACATTATATGTAGATACCTTACAGGGAAGTAATGAATGGAGAACTCTTATGTATCCTGTATATAATCTTACAAATTCTGATAGTATGTCTATTGGTATTAAATACTCTGATCAAGGTGGATGGATGTTTGGACTTGCTTTTGATAATGTATCCGTATTAAAATACAATTCATTTGATTTAGAGATTTCAGATATTGAAGTCCCTAAATTAATAGCTATGGGTGATCCATTAGATATTTTTTTGCGTATTTTTAATCATAGTATGGATACCATGTCAAATGTTTCTATATTTTTTCAATATGTTGATACAGTTGTTGAACAAAAACTAACTTCCAAACTCCTGCCTTTTTCAATAAATCAGTATACCTTTAATGATGTTTTTTTAGTTTCAGACACGATAAATAATACGATTAAAATATGGTTGTCGGATAGTTTAATATTAGATACTCAAGATTATAACGATACTTTACAAACTCATTTTTTCATTTTAAAGTACCCAAATCCTAAAAATACACTTATTGAAACTTTTGTTTCAAATTCATGTATACCTTGTATAAGTGCTCAATATAATTTTTACCAACAATTAAATCCTTTAGGCGTTAATACTGAAAACGGGAATATTTTTAATATTAACTATCATGCAAACAACTCATTATACCCTGCAGACTCCGCATATATTTTAGAGAATGAAATTAGACGTAATTATTATAATTTAATGAATTTGTCAGAGTACACCACCAATGGTGAATTTAACTATAAAAATTTAAATTACTTTAATGCTTCGGAAATTACCGAAAAACAAAATGCTCATTCATATTTAGAAATTACGAATGATTATTCCATTATAAATGATACCATCACAATAGATGTTCAGCTTTTTTCACATATTAAAACCCCTGCTCACTTTTTAAAATTACACACCTTAATTCTTGAAAATGAAATGGTGTTATACGATGCTTCAGAAAGTAGTCTTTGGAGAAATGCGGTAAGAATTTTTGCAACACCCCCGGTTGGATTAACCTTTACAGATACCTTATACAAAAACTCAACCTATTCTTATCAGTTCAAAGAAGAAATCAAACAAAGTTCAATAATTAGCTATAATTCTGGAGCTTTTTCTTCAACGAATAATAACATAGCTGTTATTTCTTTCGTTCAGGACGACTTAACGCATGAAATTGTTCAGGTATCCGGATTAAGATGGCCACAAACCTCAGAAAATTTGAGTAATTCTTACGTACAACAGTACTCCATTTATCCAAACCCTACCAGAAACATCTTGTATATTGCTCCAAATACTCCAAATATACAAAGCGTATCTATTAAGCTATTTTCACTTAGTGGTCAATTATTGTATTCTAATATAGCGTATAATCTACATGAAACTATTTCATTAGATCCTAAACAACCCCTAGAAGGATTTTACATTTTACAAATTTCAGATAACCAAAACAAAATCTATACTACTCCTGTTTTATTTATTAAATAATACATGTTAATCATGAAATGGCAAATCATTTTTTTGCACATAGTATTAATTCCTTGTATTGGTTATAGTCAGACTCCATCTTCATTTAGAGGAGGTGTACACATTGGATTTACTTCTTCGCAAATACATGGAGATGGATTTTCAGGATTTAATAAAGCAGGTATTATTGCAGGCTTTTTATTGGAAAAGAAAATACATGAAAAGTGGCTAATTCAATCTGAATTAAATTATGTTATGAAAGGTAGTTTTGACCCTCCTAATCATATTATTGGAAAAAACACCTACACAAAAATTAATTTGCAGTATGTAGAAATACCTATATTATTTAATTATTTGTATAAAAACTGGAGATTAGGTTTTGGTGTTTCTGCCGGAGTTCTTACCAAAAATCATTTAGATGAATTTCCTATCTCATCTATTGAACAGATCATATTAAACGAGTTAAAACCATACGAAATTGCTTCTGTAATTGGTATTGGTTACCAATTTAACAATCAATGGATAGTAAATTTTAAAAACTCCCTCAGCTTATTACCGGTTGCCAACGAAGCAATTTTTAATGCACAATTTTTGGGATTATTTGGCGGAACATATAATCAGTACCTTAGTTTACAAATACAATATTTGTTTCATGCAACATCCGGAAAATAAAATAATTGTTGCCATTACGGGCGCAAGTGGATCAATTTATGCTAAAACCTTATTAGATACTCTAATAGGTATACCAACACAGCTTAAAGAAGTTTCATGTGTTATGAGTAAAAACTCCGAAGATGTATGGCAACATGAATTAGGAAATACTTCTTATAAAAATTATCCTTATACATTTTATAGTAAAAATGACTTTTTTGCACCATTCGCATCGGGATCAAGCAATTACTCAGCTATGATCATTGTTCCTTGCTCAATGGGTACTTTAGGCAGAATAGCTCATGGAATATCGGATGATTTAATTACTAGAGCAGCCGATGTAATGCTTAAAGAAAAACGAAAATTAATATTAATAACTCGAGAAACCCCATTAAATCTAATACAAATAAAAAACATGGAAATTCTTACGCTTGCCGGAGCAAGTATTTGCCCAGCAACACCATCGTTTTATAGCAAACCCAATAGTTTTGAAGAATTAGCTAAAACTGTAACCGACAGGGCTCTATCCCTAGCAGGATTAAATATTAACATGTACAGATGGGGAAATGATTAAAAGCATCCTCTAGGAAGGGAAATTTTCTGTTGGATTCGCTTTACCATATGCCGGACATCTTTCATGAGATTTACAAGAAAACAGGAATAGAGATAAAACTGCCAATCCCAATAGAAAGTTGAATGCTTTTTTCATGTAATTTATTAATAAACTATTAAACAAAAATAATTAAATAATTTAATTTCCAGATAGATTTAACGATGCTGATGTATTTTTGTTGCATATTTTCATAAAATGTCTATTGATCCCTTAATACATCCAAGTTGGAAAGAAATTTTAAAGGAAGAATTTAGCAAAGAATATTTTAAAGAACTAAAAATATTTTTACAACATGAAAAAAAAGAACATATTGTATACCCCTCTGGTAAAAATATTTTTGAAGCATATAATCTTACCCCTTTTGATCAGGTAAAAGTAGTTATAATTGGTCAAGACCCATATCATGGTGAAGGTCAAGCACATGGTTTATGCTTTTCTGTTAAAAAAGGTATACAAGTTCCTCCGTCACTAAAAAATATTTATAAAGAGCTTGAGTCTGATTTAGGAATATTAACCCCTAAGCATGGCGATTTAACCTCTTGGGCAAAACAAGGTGTGTTTTTATTAAATGCAATATTAACTGTTCGCGCCAATCAACCGGCATCACATCAAAATAAAGGCTGGGAAAAATTTACCGATGCAACCATTCAAAAAATATCTGAATTAAAAAATGAAGTGGTTTTTTTATTGTGGGGAAAATTTGCTCAAAGTAAACAAGTATTTATTGATTCAAATAAGCATCATATTTTAACAGCAGCACATCCGTCCCCATTTTCTGCACATCATGGTTTTTTAGGATGTAAACATTTTAGTACTACCAATAAAATATTAATGCAACATAATTCCTCCCCTATTAATTGGGATACACAAAGTTTTACCGAATAATTTATTGATTTAATAAATGATAAAGCTACTTTCTAAAATGTTTTGCTAAACCAATTATTTATTTTAATATCGTTAAAATTTATGATTATGAAAAAGATATTTTGGCACGGAATGGTATTTGTTTTTTTAACAAATTACGCATACCCTCAACATACAATGACTCCCGATTTGCTCTGGAAACTTGGGCGTATAAATCCTATTGGTATAAGCAATGACCAAAAAAGTGTAGTGTATTCAGTAACAAATTATGAGGTAGAAGCAAACACCAAATCCACCAAAAACTTTTTGGTAAACATAGAAACAGGGGAGACAAAAGAAATACAAGATTTTGCATCTATAATTAAAGATAAAGCGCTATCTCCAAATAAAAGCTTTAAAATACTTGCCAAAGATGTAAAAGTTGAAAAAATTTCCGGGTCAGACTTTTATCAAAATTTACCTAATTCAAATGTTCGTATATATGAACAATTAAACTATCGTCATTGGGATACATGGGAAGACGGACAATATAGTCATTTATGGGTTGAAACTTTACAAAATGGCACAGTAACTGGCGCAAAAGATATTATGGAAGGAGAAAAGTATGATTGTCCGCAAAAACCTTTCGGATCTGATGAAGATTATACCTGGAGTCCGGATGGCAAATACATAGTATATGTAAGTAAAAAGAAACATGGAACTGATTATGCTTTAAGTACAAACACCGATTTATACCAATATAATGTTGAAACTGGGGAAACTAAAAACATCACAGAATCAAATCATGGTTACGATGTGCACCCAAGTTTTTCTTCATCCGGAGTATTGGCCTATTTAAGTATGAAAAACGATGGGTACGAATCCGATAAAAATGATTTAATGGTATTACACGGAGATCATTCAAAAAATATTACTGCTCAATGGGATGGAACCGTAGAAAATTATATTTGGAACAATACGGGCACTAAAATATTTTTTACTGCACCTATAGATGGAACCGTTCAATTATTTGAAGTTGAAGTAGATGCCGATCGTGAAACAACACCTGTAATAAACCAAATTACAAAGGGTGATTTTGATATTCAACAATTGGTGGGTGTGTCTGGTGACTGGTTAATTGCCACAAAAACAGATATGAACCACGCAGCCGAATTATACAAAATAAACACTAAAAATGGAGAGTTAAAACCCTTAAGTCATATCAACGAAAAAATTTACAAAACTCTTCACTTACCGAGATTTGAGAGAAAATATATACAAACTACCGATGGAAAAAAAATGCTAGTTTGGATAGTTTTTCCTCCCGATTTTGATCCGGCTAAAAAATATCCATCTATTTTATACTGTCAGGGCGGCCCTCAATCGCAAGTCTCTCAGTTTTATTCTTTTCGATGGAATTTTCAGTTGATGGCTTCTCAGGGATATATTGTCATTGCTCCATGCAGAAGAGGTATGCCCGGTTTTGGTGTTGAGTGGAATACGCAAATTAGTAAAGATTATGGAGGACAAGCTATGAAAGACTATTTAGTGGCTGCCGATGAAATGGTAACACAACCTTACA
Source organism: uncultured Flavobacteriales bacterium (assembly GCA_964512145.1). GTDB lineage: Bacteria > Bacteroidota > Bacteroidia > Flavobacteriales_G > JALEGO01 > CAYOHR01. The sequence goes on along the minus strand of CAZEIM010000003.1, from coordinate 64,194 downwards.
TCGATGATAAAAAAATGGCTTGTGTGGGAGCAAGCTTTGGAGGATACTCAGTGTTTTATTTGGCTGGTATACATAACAACCGTTTTAAAAGCTTTATAGCACACTGTGGTATTTTTAACCTTAAAAGTATGTATGGAAGTACCGAGGAACTATTTTTTGTAAACTGGGATTTCGGTGGCCCATATTGGGATAAAAATAACACCTTGGCACAAAAAACATATCAGCAATTTGATCCTATTCAAAATGTACATAAATGGAATACTCCCATATTAATTTTTCATGGAGAAAAGGATTATAGAGTTCCATACAGCCAGGGAATGGAGGCATTTCAAGCTGCTCAACTTAAAAAAATAAAAAGCAAGTTTATCGTTTTCCCTAATGAAAACCATTGGGTACTCGACCCTCAAAACAGTTTAATTTGGCATCATGAGTTTTTTAAATGGTTGCAAGAAACATTATAAACATGCGATATATTTGGTTTTTTATAGCATTTTTTTATGCTTTATATTTGTATCCTCAAGATATATCTTACGCTAAAAAAGTAATTTCTGTTTTATCTTCTCAATCATTTTATGGCAGAGGTTATGTATTTAATGGTCACATAAAAGCCGCTAATTATATCCGAAATGAGTTTAACTCAATTGGACTTGATTCGTTAAGCCCGAAAGGATATTTTCAGTTTTTCCCAATTTCAGTAAATACTTTTCCTCAGGAAGCTTCTGTTATTGTACAAAATAAAAAATGGACCTTAGGAACAGATTTCATCATATCTCCATCATCACCAACCGTACAAACTGAGCTAAACATACGTTTTTTAAAAAGTAAAAAAATTGAGAAAGCTAAAAAACCTATTTTATTGAATGATAAAGCAGTATTTATACAAAATACTGAAAAAACGCTAAGTCAAGAGGTAATTAAAAAAATATATAGCGGATTTGTGGAGTCTCCAGTATTATTTGTGCCTCAAGAAAAATTAACGCACCGTATGGCTACCAAACAAAATAAAGTATGCGTTGTTGAATACCGAAATACTATAAGGTTGGAAAAGCCTAAAAAAGCTATGGTAAATATTTCAGCTGAATTTTTCGATAGCTTAACTACGCAAAATATAATTGGGTATGTTAAAGGCACTGTAGTGCCAGATAGCTTTATAGTATTTACGGCACATTACGATCATTTAGGGGCTATAGGTAAAGAAGTATATTTTCCCGGTGCTAACGATAATGCAAGCGGAATTGCCATGCTTTTAAGCTTAGCAAAATATTATGTAAAAAATCCAGCCCGTTATTCTGTGGCTTTTATTGCTTTTGGTGCTGAAGAAGTAGGATTACTCGGATCTAAATTTTTTGTAGAGAATCCATTAATCCCAATAAAAAACATTCGTTTTTTATTAAATATGGATATTATGGGAACTGGTGATGAAGGAATACAGGTGGTAAATGCTACTGAACATGAACAAGAGTTTGAATTACTCAAAAAAATTAATGAAGAAAAAAAAAGGTTAAAAGAAATAAAACCTAGAGGTAAGGCAGCAAATAGCGATCATTACTGGTTTAGTGAAGAAGGTGTGCCTTCTTTTTTTATATATACCCTGGGTGGAATAAAAGCGTATCATGATGTGAATGATAAATACGAAACGCTGCCGTTAACAAAATTTGAAGAAGTATTTTATACTTTAACCAATTTTGTACATCTACTTTAATATGTCTGCCTTATACATTGTACCTACACCCATAGGAAACCTAGAGGATATTACCTTAAGAGCTTTACATGTTTTAAAAAATTGCGATGTAATTTTAGCAGAGGATACCCGACAAACCGCTAAACTTTTAGCCGCATATTCCATACAAAAAAAAGTATTACCATATCATATGGTGAATGAACATCAAAAAGTAGAAGAATACGCAAATTTAATTGAATCTTCTCCCAATTACGTTGCCCTAGTAAGCGATGCTGGAACCCCGGGTATATCAGACCCAGGATATCTACTAATAAAAGTATGCATTCAAAAAAACATATCAGTAGTTTCTATTCCCGGACCCACAGCGTTTGTAACAGCACTAGTAGCCTCAGGGTTTCCTACGAATCAATTTGTTTTCGAGGGTTTTTTACCACATAAAAAAGGACGACAAACCCGACTAAAATTATTATCGCTTGAACATAGAACCATTATATTGTATGAGTCTCCTCATCGAATTGAAAAATTAATACAAGAAATTAACACCTATTTTTCACCCGATTGTCAAGTAGTTATTGCTCGTGAGCTTACAAAAATATATGAAGAGTACATTCGAGGAACTGTCCAGGAAATATTAAGTAAACTTAAAGAGAAAAAATTAAAAGGGGAAATGGTTATATTAATACATAATCCTGCTTAATAATCAATAAATGCTTTTATTTGGTGTAAAGCCAAAAATTCCTTGTACGGTGTGTTAAAATTAATTTAATATTTACTTTTGAGAAACAATCATGCAATGCTTATCGTACAAAATTTAAAATTTATATTATGAGATTAATCTTAATGTGTTTAATATTATTTTCCTTTTCATTGTATTCTACTACCAAAACGGTTGGTACAGGAGGGGATTATACCACCTTAAAAGCCGCATTTGATGCTATAAACTCCGGAAGTATTACAGGTGCCATTAAATTAGAAATTATAAGCAGCACCACAGAAACGGCTACCGCTACATTAAATGCCAGTGGAAGTGGAGGCGCAAATTATATGAGTGTTACTATTTATCCCAATGCGGCCGGTTATACCATTAGTGGTAATTTAAACAACCCTCTTATATATTTAAATGGAGCCGATCATGTGGTTATTGATGGCCGAATACCCGGAAGCTGTACGGGGAATAATTTAAGCATTAGCAATACCAATACAACAGCCTTTGGTAACCAAACAACCATAAGGTTATTTAATGGTGCACAAAATAATAAAATACAATACTGCAATATTTCAGGAGCCGCAAATCATGAAAACCTAGGTATTATATTTTTAGCAAGTTCTGTATCGGGTATGGGTAATAGTTATAATAGTATAAGCAACAACAATATTTTTGGTTTATCTAATTTAGCTGTAAATGGCATACATTCAAGTGCTGATATGGGGGTAGAAAATACGAATAATTATATTTTATACAACAATATTTACAACATTTGGGATCCCAACCAAACGTGTGCATCTATTAGATTATCTTCCTATAATATAGGCTGGGTTGTTAAAGGCAACAGCATATACCAAACAGCTAGCCGTACAGCTACTACCAACAGTACCAGCTTACACGGGATTGATTTTTTTTCAAATTCTTCAAATTGTGTTATTCAAGACAATTACATAGGGGGACAATCTGCACAATGCGGAGGCAGTGCTTTATCGTATACCGGTACAGGAACTACTTGTGAATTTGTAGGGATTAATATTGATGGTATGTCAAGTAGCGGAACCACGATAATAAAAAACAATACCATACAAAACCTTACCTTATCGGGGGCATCATTTTACGGTATAAAGGCATCCTGGTATTTAAATAAAACCTATATATTGCAAAACACCATTGGCTTAGCTAATTCTGGGGGTTCTATTACCTATAATCTTAATAGTATTGAACGCATTGTAGGAATCTATTTGGGCAACTTCCTTTCTGAACCCGATTCAATTTTTATTGAAGATAATTTTATTGGTTCATTTCTTTGTAACTTAAACAGCTCATACAATTTAGGTTTCAGGGCAATCCACACCGAAGATAATAACATTGCCCTTAAAATTTACAGAAATACCATAGGAGGTAGTTTGTCGGGAATATTATTCAACACCGAAAGTACAAGTGCTAACAACCAAATTTATGGTATTACGAGTTCTAAGAATAGCAATAATATTCAAGTATCATATAATGAAATTGATAATTTTCGTAACAATGGGGTAGGGATAAATAATGCAATAATCGGAATACAAATTAACTCAGGTTTGGTGTATAACAACCGAATAGCCGATTCATTTTCCAAAAACAATGCAGGGTATGATTATGGTATTTATGCGTCACCTCCAAATGGAGCTATTTCAAGAATATATGATAATGTTATCTCTAACATATCCAATGAAAACACCTCAAACCCGGGTAATACTATTTGTGGTGTATTTGTTAATGCGGTAACTCCAAATACGGCTAGCATCGACCGAAATTTTATTCGCCATTTAAGGGTACACTCTACGAACAATAACGCATCTTTATATGGTATTTTAGCATCAGGCGCGACCGCTATTTCAAATAATATAGTTAACATAGGCAATGGTTTGGACAACGACATAAGCATATATGGTATATATTATTACAACCCCAGTATTGCAAATAAAGTTGTGTTTAACACTATTTCGGTATCAGGTACAGTAAGTGTAGGAAGTGATAATACATACGCCATTATTACCCCAAATACCAACCAGGCGGTAAATTTACAAAACAACATATTTAGTAATTCAAGAGGTCGTACTACGGGTACCGGTAATCACTTTGCTATTTCTTTACCCAATGCAACCAATTTAACCATTAATTATAATAATTATTACGCTCCTAATGGTATTGGCGGTGGTATTTTAGGGATTTTTAATAGTATAGCAACCGCTACATTAGCTACCTGGCAGGCTAGTACCGGGCAAGATGCCAATAGTTTAAATACTAACCCGGGGTTTTATAATATATCCGAAGAAAACCCTATGGGATTAATTTGTACTAATAATTTAACCGGAGTTTCAGATGTAGCCTATTTACAAGATTTTTATGGCAGTATTAGAAGGACTCCTCCTCGTATGGGTGCCATAGATGGAAATTATTGGACAGGTAACGTAAGCACCGCATTTGCTAATACCGGAAACTGGTACAACTCATTAGTGCCGAATAATGGAGAAAATTTAATTTTTCACCCGGCTGCTGTTAGAAACTGCGAGTTAGCTATGGGGCAAACCTTTATTGCCAAAAATGTTATTAGTACTCAAAATATGGCTACAAACAATATTGTATTAAATGCTAATTCAAAATTAGCAATAGGTGGTGAAATAAAATTAAGTTCCGTAACAAAAATTAATGCAGAAGCCAGTGGTTTGGCACAAATTGAATTTACAGGGACTTCACAAGAACAGTATATTCCTACTGGTACTTTTATCAATAATACCTTAGATCGTTTAATTATTAACAATCCTTTGGGAGTATATTTAGAAGGAAATCTTACCATTTCAAACGATTTAAGTTTTACCTTAGGTAAGGTGTATACTAGTAACGAAAATTCTAGCATAAATAAAATAATTTTAAAGGATGACGCTACTGTATCCGGTGCAAGCGATACAAAATATGTAGTGGGCTCCTTAGAAAAAATTGGAGATGATCAGTTCCTTTTCCCCATAGGGGATGAAAATCATTATGCTTCTATACGTATTTCCGCCCCAAGCAATGTTACCGATGCTTTTGAGGCAAACTACAATAGCTTTAACCCTTCCCTAACATATGCGGGAAATTGTGTTGGAAGTGGCTTAGACCATATCAGTAATTGCGAATACTGGAATATAAACAGAACTGCAGGCACAAGTAATGTTTCGGTTACATTAACTTGGGATTCTAGAAGTTGTGGGGTTACCAATTTATCCGATATGAGAGTTGCACACTGGAATGGTTCTGCATGGGAAGATGTAGGTAATGCTAATACATCCGGAGATGTTAATGAAGGTTCAGTAACATCTAATCCGGTAAGTAGTTTTAGTCCCTTTACCCTATCCTCTAGCACTAGCGCAAACCCATTACCTATTGAATTAGCTAAATTTTCTGCTGCATGTAACAACAATAAAAATACCCAAATTAAATGGACTACGGCTGTAGAAATAAATAATCAATACTTTGAAGTTGAAAAAAGTTCTGATACTAAGCACTGGAAAAGTATTGGAATTATTGAAGGTGCTATTAACAGCAATACGGCTATAGATTATGAGTTTACCGATGTTTTCCCCTCCATGTCATACAATTATTATCGATTAAAACAAGTTGATACAGACGGTAATCATTCGTTTTCAAATATTGTTTCCACTAAATGTTATCAATCAAACATACAAGGAATTAATGTATATCCAAATCCTACAAACAATCATGTTACAATTGAATCTGAGAACAACTCCGATAATTTAATTTATACATTAAGCAATAGTATTGGTCAAAAAGTACAAGAAGGGATAATATCTGGAAATAAGCAAATTATTTATATGGAACAATTGCCTAAAGGGGTATACTTACTAAATATGCAAAATAAAGATACCCACGAAGAAATTAAACTATTAAAAAACTAAATACGAATGCTTATTAGGGAGAAACTAAGTACAGAAAACCTAGAAAGACTGAGTATTCAAGAATTTAAAAATAGTACTAAAAACCCTGTTATATTAGTATTAGATAATGTTCGAAGTTTGCATAACGTAGGTTCGGTATTTAGAACTTCTGATGCATTTTGTATTGAACAGATTTTTTTATGTGGAATTACCGGAACCCCTCCTCATCGTGAAATTCAAAAAACAGCATTAGGAGCTACCGAAAGTGTATCATGGCAATACTTTCAACATACGTCAGACGCTATTCAACAATTAATATCTCAACAATATACAATTTATGCCGTTGAACAAACAAAAAACAGTCAATTATTAGAGCATACATTATTTAATAACCATCAAAAATACGCGCTTGTTTTTGGAAATGAAGTTCAAGGAGTAGATCAATCTATTATAAATCAGTGTCATTCAAGCATAGAAATCCCTCAATTTGGCACAAAACATTCGTTTAATTTATCGGTAAGTGTAGGCATTATTTTGTGGCATTATTACATATGTATTAAATCATAAATACCTATTACATATTATTTTGACTATTTTTTTGAGGATATAACTCGAATGTGTACTTTTGAAGCATGTCATTTTTAACGTTAGAAGAAGCTAAAATATATTCAGGTAAAAGCGAGAGCACCCTTCGAAGGTTTATTAAAAAAACTCTTACGTCTAAAAAAAAGTCGGAATATATCAAGAAAAAGAAATTACCGAATGGAGGATATCAGTATTTAATTGACATTCGCTTACTCGAAAAAAAGTATGATATTACATCCCATGATAATAATGAAGACGAAAAACAATCGGATAAAAAAAATGAGCTAGGTATAAGTAAAAAACAAGAAAGCAAAGAGGTTGAAGTATTACATAAATACATTGAAAGTTTAGAAAAGCAACTGGCTGTTAAAGACAAACAAATTTTTGAATTATTGGCACAAGACAGAGAAAACCATGCCTTATTAGAAAAGATAAACGAAGCATTAATCAAGTTTAGAATACCCGAATACATTGAAACTCAAGTTATTCAAGAATCCTCGTCATCAAAAAATGAAGAAGAAAAGCCTTCTAAAACAGAAGATGAGAATCATGAAAAAATTAAAGAAGGATCTTTTTACGATTGGATAAAAAAAATGAACCCATGAAATGGTGGATAGATTTTTCTGATTATAAAGCAAGCTACATACTGTATAATTTTTTAAACCAAAAAAAATTAAAGCACAATAAACATCCTTACAAACAATATGGGCTTCGTAAGCCTTTGTTTTGGAGTATACAAAGTTCCGATTTTCAAAATGAAAAAACAGAAACTCCATGGCTTGATACTGAGGAAGGAGTAAATAAAGCTTCAAATATGTTGCAAGAAGCCTCCATTATGCCTTTGGAGCAAATTCATATTAAGCAATGGTATCAGGATGGGTATTTAATTTTTAAACAATTTATTTCGCCTGAATATTGCGATAAAATTAATGCAGAAATAGATGCCTTATTAAAACAAAAGGTTATACAATTTAAATATGGCAATAAATTAATGTTTGTAATAAAAAAATCTCCATTAATTAAAAATGTTTGCTATGATAAAACACTATTAAAAATATTATCATTTATATTGGGTAAAGAAGTAATTCCTTTTCAAACCATTAATTTTTTAAAAGGAAGTGAACAAAAAGCTCATTCTGATTCTATTCATATGACTACTCATCCTCAGGGATATTTAATAGCCGTATGGATTGCACTTGAAGATATAACCTCCGAAAATGGACCTTTATTTTATTATCCTAAAAGCCATCGTTTACCATATATTATGAATAAAGATTTTAATCATGGCGGTGGATATTTTACGTTGGGACATTTTGCTTACAATAGGTATGAAAAAATAGTTGAAGAGACCATTAAAGAAAAAAATCTTACTAAAAAGGAATTTATAGCCCAAAAAGGTGATGTGTTAATATGGCACGCTAATTTATTGCATGGTGGTACTCCAATCGTAAATCCAAATTTAACAAGAAAAAGTATGGTAATACATTATTTTGCAAGCGATGTAATTAAATACCACGAAATTTCGCAAAGGCCAGCATTGTTAGACATATAAACTCAAAACCAGTATACACTAAATTTTTACCGTTTAAACAATCAAACGCCCCGTTTAAAAAAAGTCATTTTTAACAAAAAATATTTATACACATTTTTGATAAAAGAGTAAATATAAAATCAAATAATGTATATTTGCGCCCTGTATTAAATTTAGGTTAAATAATGTTAAAACACTACATATATGCGTAAAGTTTTAAGTTTTTGTTGGGTTTTGTTGTTGATGGTGGGCACAGTAAATGCTCAGGTAGGTCAAGGGGGTATTAAAGGAAAAGTAACCGATGATAAAGGTGAGCCAATTCCTTTTGCAAACGTTGTAGTAAAAATGGGGGGTAATTTAATTACCGGAACTCAAACAGATTTTGATGGTTTGTACACCATAAAACCTTTACAACCCGGAAATTATGACATTGAAGCATCTTTTGTTGGATTTCAGAGTGTGCAAATAAAAGGTGTAATAGTAAAATCAGATAAATTATCTTTTCAAGACTTAAAATTATCTTCCGGAGCTATTGATTTAACCACAGTACAAGTTTTTGATTACGCAGTACCTTTAATTGATAAAGATAATACCGCAGGAGGTGAAACCGTTACTCGTGATGATATCGACAAACTTCCTGGTAGAAGTGCTACCGATGTTACCAAAACTGTTGGTGGTATTTACTCCAGAGATGATGGTCAAGGTGGATTAAACTCAAGAGGAGCTAGAGATGATGCAAACTTTGTGTTTATAGATGGGGTAAAAGTTCGTGGAACAAGTAACTTACCGAAAGCTGCATTAGAGCAGGTATCCGTTGTTACGGGTGGAGTTCCTGCTCAATACGGAGATGTTACGGGTGCCGTAATTAGTATTACAACTAGAGGAGCCGCTAGAGAATTTTCCGGAGGGGTAGATTATTTAACTTCTGGATACAAAATTGGAGAAAAAATGTATGGCCTAGACCCAATGGGTTACAATTTATTAGAATTTAATGCAACAGGCCCTCTTATATGGAAAAAAGACAGTGCGGGCAATAAAAAAGACCCTATATTAGGTTTCTTTATTGCGGGTAACGCAAACCATACCGTAGATCCTTTGCCTTCTGCCATCGGAATGTGGAAAGTGAAAGACGATGTGTTAGAAAATTTAAATAAAAATCCATTGCGTTTTAATCCTAATGGAAGTGGTACTTTTTTAAATCATGAGTTTATTCGATTAAACGACTTAGAAAAGATAAATACTCGATTAAATGTTCAAAGCCAAGTGGTTAATTTAAACGTTAAGTTCGATTTAAACTTAAGTAAAAACACAACCCTTACATTTGGAGGTACCTTCGACTATAACAAAGGGAATAATGATCGATACAGAAACTTAGGGTCAAGTGAATTAAACCCAAGGGGAAATTTATACAATTATACTTTAATGAACTGGCATCATAATCCACAAATTATAGATAATACGTATAGAATATTTGGACGTTTAACCCAGCGTTTTGCAAATTCTACTTCAGGTGCATCTAATATTAAAAACATATATTATACTATTCAGGCCGATTATCAAAAATCAACTTCTAAAAGTTGGGATGAAAATTTACGAGATAATTTATTCGCTTATGGTTATTATGGATCATTTAAAACCTACCAAACGAGAAATTATGCCCCGGGTCAAGACTCATTAACGGGATTATTTGGTTTAATTCACCAAACATTTGAAGACACCTTAGTTGCATTTACCCCTGATTATACCTATAACCCGGAAGCAGCTCAAATGACTCAAGCATTTTATGATTTATATGGTTGGCAAGGCTTTGATGAAGAAGGAAATCCTATTTACGATAAAAGCATTGCAGGAACTAATCTGAGCAACTTAAACAATATTGCTTTATTAGGTGGATTAAGAAATGGAGATGCCCCAAGAGACATATATAATATGTGGAGAACACCCGCATATGTAAATAATAATTATTATTTAAATGAACAGGAACAGTATCGATTAACAGGTATAGGTTCTGCCGATATTGGTAACCATGCCATAACCGTAGGATTTGAATATGAACAACGAATTGATCGTGAATTTAATATGGGTGACCCTCAAGGATTATGGACTGTTGGAAGATTATATACCAATAGACATATATTAGAACTGGATAAAAGTAACCCGATTATTAGTCAAATCGGTACATTCCCACAAATAGATTATAATAGATTAAATGGAGCACCGGACTCTGCATGGGGAGGAAGCTTTAATGGAGAGGATCCACAAAGTTTTTTTGATTTTAACTTAAGAAATAAACTTGGATTAAATCCCGATGGAACCGATTGGATCGATTTTGACTCTTATAGCCCTGAAACTTTTTCGTTAGACATGTTTAGTGCCGATGAAATATTAAATAGTGGATCTCCTTTAGCAACATATTTTGGATATGACCATACCGGTAAAAAAGTGAAAAATTATTCATCCGATTGGTTAACTAGGTTTTTTACCGATAGAGACCAATATGGCAACTACATTCGTGCTATTGCACCTTTTCAGCCAATTTATGTAGCAGGTTTTATTCAAGATAAATTTGCCTTTGACGACTTAGTTTTTAACGTTGGTATTCGGGTAGATAGATACGATGCAAATCAAAAAGTACTAAACGATCCTTATGTGTTTTTTCCAACAGTTAAGGCTGGAGAGGATTTATCTCAATATGGACTTCAGTTAGGTGATTACACAATACCAAGTAACATTGGATCTGATTATGTAGTATATGTAGATAACGTTCAAAACCCCACTTCAATAGTAGGTTATAGGAATGGAGATACATGGTATAATGCTAGTGGTATTGAAATTCAAGACGCTTCTATTTTAGTAGGTCCTAACAATAAAGTTTCTCCATTATTAGTTGATAAAGAAAGAACAAATCCACAAGATATTACAGAGTCATCATTCAGAGACTATAGACCTAGAACGGCTATTATGCCGAGAATTTCTTTCTCATTCCCTGTATCCGATGAAGCCTTATTTTTTGCTCACTACGATGTATTAACGAAAAGACCTGGTTCATTTAATCGATTAGATCCTACGGACTATTTCTTTATAAACGCTATAGGAAGCGGAACAGTAAATAACCCTGATTTGGGCTTAGAGCAAACCATAGACTATGAAGTTGGATTTAAACAAAAATTAAACAATTATTCAGCATTAACCTTAACGTCTTTTTACAGAGAGTTCAGAAACTTATTGCAAGTTATTAATTACCAACAGGCGTATCCTAACCAATATATAACCTTTATTAATGCAGACTTTGGTACTGTAAAAGGTTTTACCTTTTCATATGATTTACGTAGAATGGGGAATATTAGAGGTAGGGTTTCTTACACATTACAATTTGCTGAAGGAACTGGTTCAAGTTCAACTTCTGGTTTAGGATTAGCAAGAAGTGGTAAACCCAACTTACGTACTTTAATACCTCTAAGCTTTGACCAAAGACATACCATTATTGCTAATTTAGATTATCGTTACGGATCAGGGGCTGATTATAATGGGCCTCAAGGTTTTATGAGGAAAATTTTAGAAAATGCTGGTGCTAATGCTATATTTAACTTAGGCTCTGGAACTCCTTACAGTGGTCAGCAAAACATTACATCTGAAGCATTATTTACACAAACAGCTACATTCTTAGATGGTCAACTAAATGGTAATAGATTACCTTGGAATTTTGTAGTGAATATGGGCGTAGATAAAGGGTTTGATTTAAAGTGGGGAAAACAAGAAAATGGAACGTATAAAAAAACTACCCCTTTATTAATTTACACACAAATAGAAAACTTGTTTAATACCTTAAATATTAGAAGTGTTTACAGAGCAACCGGTAATCCGGATGATGATGGATATTTAACAGCAGCTCAGTTCCAAAATGATATTAATTCAACGGCTGATCCTGTTTCATTTAGAGAGTTATATAGTTTAAAAGTAAATAACCCTGCTTTTTATACGTTACCTAGAAGATTTAAAATAGGCATACGTTTAGATTTTTGATGAATTTAATAATAAAATTATGAATATGAGAGTTAGTATAATTACATGCATGTTAGCCCTAAGCTTAATGGTGGCTAATGCTAGAGTATATGAAGGTGATAAAGCTACATCAACCGGTAGAACATCAAAAATAGCCTCTCGATGTCTAACCCCTGCAACATCAAGAGATTTAGATATAAATAACATTCGAGCATTAATACATACAGGTGGTGACATGTGGTGGGATTTACAACAACGAGCTAAGTATGAGGTTCCAAAAGGTTCAGGTAAAACTGCTTTATTTGCCGGATCTTTATGGTTAGGTGGAGTAGACGTTAGTAACCAGTTAAAAGTGGCAGCACAACGATTCAGACAAGGATCTGGAGGAGGCGCAGGTAATGTTGATTTTTATACGGGTCCCTTGCGATTAGATAATGCTCAAACTGATGGTGCTATGTGCTCAAAGTTTGATAAATTCTTTCTAACATACAAACAAGAAGTATCAGAATTTGTAGCTTGGAATAATGCTAAAAAATTTGATGCTGAAAACGGAACCACTACTGCCGATGCTAATTTTCCTGGTTATGTTGTTCCGCAATCTATACAAGACTGGCCTGGTAATAACGAAGATCCAAATTACGATTTTTATTTAGCACCATATGTAGATGTAGATGGAGTAGAGGGTTATAACTGGCAAGGTGGGGATTACCCTGCTTACGATATTAAAGGAGACACGGAATGTAGAACCGATCAATTAGATCAAGTATACGGAGATCAAAATTTATGGTGGGTATTTAACGACAATGGCGATATTCATAGAGAATCAAACGGCCAACCTATAGGCATGGAAATACGTGCTCAAGCATTTGCTTTTGCCGCTAACGATGAGGTAAACAATATGACATTTTATAACTATAAAATTATTAACAGATCTACGTTTACCTTAACCAATACATATTTTGGATTTTGGGTGGATCCAGATTTAGGAAATTATAACGATGACTACGTGGGTTGTGATGTAGAAAAAGGGTTGGGATATTGTTATAATGGGGATGATTACGATGAAAGTACTGCCGGAGCCTTAGGATATTTAGATCAGCCAGCTGCTATAGGCGTAGATTTTTTCCAAGGTCCATTTCAAGATGCCGATGGTGAAGATAATGCCTTTGGTGTTGGTCCGGGTGAAGCAATTAATGGAGTTGGTTATGGTGATGGAGAGGTAGATAACGAGCGATTTGGGATGAGAAGATTTTTATATCACAATAATCAAAATACCGTTACAGCAACTACAGACCCTAGTAGTGCAACGGATTACTACAATTACTTAAGAGGTGTTTGGAAAGATGGAAACCAGATGGTTTATGGAGGAACAGGATACCCAACAGGTTGTGGTGCTCCTTTTTCTTGCAGACAATCTGATTTCATGTTCCCAGGAAACTCAGATCCATTAGGTTGGGGTACAGGACAAATAGAAAGTGAACCTTGGACTGAAGTTACAGCCGGTAATGTAGCAGCTGATAGAAGGTTTATTCAATCTGCAGGGCCATTTACTCTAGCACCGGGTGCTTCTAACTATATAACAGTAGGTGTAGTATGGGCGCAAGCAACATCGGGTGGAGCTCAAGCTTCTTTGGCCGCTTTATTAAATGCCGACAGAAAAACACAAGCTGCTTTTGACAATTGCTTTAAAATATTAGAGGGTCCTTTCGCTCCAGATTTAGCATTCCAAGAGTTAGATAGAGAGTTAATTTTATATATAAAAAATCCTGTAACTTCTAATAACTATAAAGAGCAATATTCTCAAAAAGACCCTTCTAACCCTGCTCCTGATCAAATAGTAACAGGCACCGATCCTGTAACAGGCAATCCAATATATTATACATTAACGGATGAGGAAAAAGAACAATGGCAAACATATTATTTTCAAGGGTATAAAATTTTTCAGCTAAAAAATAAAGACGTTTCTATTACAGAAATTGATAATACAAATCTAGCTAGATTAGTTGCTCAATGTGATATAAAAGATGGTGTAAGCAGAATCGTTAATTATGAATTTGATGAGGCTTTACAATTAACCATCCCAAGAGTTAAAGTAGAGGGTCGTGATAACGGAATTTTTCATTCATTAAGAATAACAGAAGATTTATTTGCTACTGAAAATAAAACCTTGGTAAACCATAAAGAATTATATTATATGGCGGTGGCATATGCTTATAACTATTCGCCCTATAATGAATATGACCCCAATGATCCAAATAAATTAGGTGGACAAAAGTTACCGTATATTCAAAGTGGTAAAGCTGCCGATGGGTCTTCTGTTAAAGTTTTTAGTGCCATTCCTCATAAAACCGATGGAAAGTTTGACGGAACTATTATAAACGCTCAATATGGTGATGGCTTAGAGATTACCAGACATGAAGGAAGAGGAAATGGTGGAACATTTTTAAGATTAACACAAGAGAGTATGGATAAAATTATGTCTTCAACTACTTGGGAATCTTCTGAAATCACCTATGAAGCAAATGCCGGACCTGTTTTAGTGAAGGTAATTGACCCCCTAAATGTTCCAAAAGGTAATTTTACATTAAAACTTACTGAAATTGATTCTTTACGTAATATAGAATATAATAGTGCAAATTGGGAATTAGAATTTGTTGGAAATATTTTAGGTAAAGATACCAGCATAGTATTCACCTCTGAAAATACGATTGATTTAGGTGGAGAACAATTATTATTAGAAGTTGGACTTTCTATTTATTTCAGACAAATTGATAGAATTAAAGATGGAGCAGAGGATATAAATCTTTACCAAAACGCATGGATAGGTGCAGAAATTGAATTTGAAGATGAAAATACTCAATGGTTAGGTGGGGTACCTGATGAGGATGGTACAACAACAGGAACTAATTGGATACGATCTGGTACTACCATAGTAGCCGATGATGAAAGGTTAAGCGATGCAAAAAATCAACCTAGTGGTGCTCCTGATTTGCAATGGGCTGACCCTAAACAAACATATGAATCTATATTAGGTGGAACTTGGGCTCCATTTAAACTTACAGCAATTTCTCCACATGGACCGGCTGTATTTGGCCCTATACCTAATGCTGGAACCAATATGAATAATGCAAATATGGTAAATAACAGGATGGAGTTTTTACAAAGTGTAGATATTGTATTTACAAGTGATAAAAGTAAATGGACTCGTTGTCCTGTTATTGAAATGCAAGAAGATAATACGGTATCTGTGGGAGCAGCTAATAAGGGTCATTTACGTAGATCTCCTTCTGTGGATAAAAATGGTGTAGCATTTGATACCACAGGTTATGGAAATTTAACTTCTTTACCTTCAAGTAATAATCCGGATGATCCCAATTTTATTGGTGGTTATGGTATGAGTTGGTTCCCTGGATATGCCATTGATGTAGAAACAGGTGAACGATTAAATATTGCTTTTGGAGAGGATTCTTGGTTAAAAGCGGAAAATGGTGATGATATGATTTGGAATCCTACATCTAAAATTACAGAGGGGCCTTTCAATGATACTCGTTTGGGTGGTAAACATTATATTATTGTATTTAGAAATAATATTGTGAGTGATTCTAGATTAGATGCTTTTACAACTACTTCTAATATAAATGCTCAATGCCCTAAATACGATCATGGAGAATTTTTATTTAAGCGTTTATTTGAAATGGAAACAGCAACTGTAGCCAATATAAGAGCTAGAGCTAATCAGGCTGTTTATTCATCTGGAATGTGGTGTTCGTTGCCTTTGGTAAATCCAGGATTTGAGTTATTATCGTTAAGCGAGGGCTTAATACCTACTAAAACAACCGTAAGATTGCGTGTAGCTACACCTTACCGGGCATATGTAACAGGTGATTTTGTAAGTACAAATCAACCGTTACCCAATACTGGTTATTACTTTGTAGAAAGAGGTCCTATTACCTATAACGGGATAAACTACAACAGAGGCTCATACTTTTTAGGTACAGCAGGCGAAACATTTACTATTTCTTTGACGGCTAATCCAAATACAGCTGACACAACCAATAATGTTCGTTTTACTAAAAATGCTGCAAGACCTTATTATACATTTAACTCTGATAAATATGCTACCATAAGAGGTGATATTCCTACTGCTCAAGAAGCTTTAAAGTTAATTAACGTGGTGCCTAATCCATACTATGCATATTCAGCATATGAAAGCGATAGGTTAGATAACCGTATAAAAATCATCAACTTACCTAAAACATGTGAGATAAAAATTTACACAACCTCAGGGGTATTGGTTCGTACGCTTAGTAAAGATGATCCAAATACTACATATCTAGAATGGGATTTAAAAAACCAAGCTAGAATTACCGTAGCCAGTGGCATGTATGTTATACATGTAGATGCTCCGGGAATTGGAGAGAGGGTGGTAAAATGGTTTGGTATGATGAGACCAATAGACTTAGATGCATTCTAAATTTAAAATAATGAATACTGTTATGCGAAAAACACTTGTTATTAATGCTTTGCTAATTTCTTCAGTAGCTTTATATTCAGGAAATAAAGACCGAGTGGGTGAAGCCGGAGCAACCGAATTAAAAATTAACCCTTGGGCTGCAAGTTCGGGTTTAGGTGGATCCAACACTGCTAGTGTAATTGGGGTAGAAGCTATGAATTTAAATGTTTCAGGGTTAGCATTTTTAAATAAAACCGAAATGGTTTTTTCTTCTACCAACTGGTTATCCGGATCAGATATAACGATAAACAGCTTAGGTTTTGGTCAACGATTAAATGAATCTTCTGTATTAGGAATTAGTGTAATGGCTATGTCTTTTGGAAGAATAGATATAACCACAGTTGATCAGCCCGAAGGCGGTGAGTTAGGAAAATTTTCTCCCTTGTTTTTAAATATTGGAGTTTCTTATTCTAAAGCGTTTTCAAATAGTATATATGGTGGATTTACCGTGCGATCTATTAATCAACAAATTGCGAATGCTTCGGCAAGAGGAGTGGCTTTAGATGCAGGGATTAGATATGTTACTGGAGTTAAAGAAAATATTAAATTCGGAATTTCTTTACGAAACATAGGCCCTAAAATGCAATATTCTGGAGATGGGTTCTCTGAAAGTGTAATATTTAACGATATCGAATACACCTTGGAGCAACGCTCACAAGGTTATGAATTACCTGCTATTTTAAATATAGGTGCAACGTATGATTTTCATTTTAGAACTAAAGAAGATACGGTTAAGTTAACTAAAGCTTCTCATATTTTAAGTGTATCAGGTAACTTTTTATCCAATGCGTTTGGAAATGATCAAATGATGTTGGGCTTAGAATATAGCTTTAAAAGATTTTTAAAAGTACGAGCAGGATATTCACTTGAGCAAGGAGGAAAAATTTTGAATACAGAAAACTCAAGAGATTTTACAAACGCATTTACTGGACCTTCTGCGGGGTTATCCTTAAATTTACCTCTAAACAAAAACGTATCGTTTATGGGAATAGACTATTCTTATAGGCCAACTGTATCTTTTGCTGGCACCCATAGCATAGGTATTCGTATACATTTATAATTTTTTTCTATATTTGCATTCAAGAACCCTCCTATTTGTGAGGGTTCTTTTTTTAATATATACTCTATGAGCCAAATTACATATTTAACAGAAGAAGGGTTGAATAAGTTAAAAAAAGAACTTCACCAATTAGAAGCATTCGAACGACCTTCTATTTCTAAACAAATTGCTGAAGCAAGAGATAAAGGAGATTTATCTGAAAATGCTGAATATGATGCTGCTAAAGAGGCTCAAGGATTATTGGAAGCCAAAATAGCAAAACTAAAAGAAATGGTTGCAAATGCTAGACTTTTAGATGAATCACAAATTGATACTTCGAAGGCATTTATTTTAACTAAAGTTAAATTAAAAAATACAGCTAATAATCAAAAAATAGAAAAAACAAAAGTTGCTGAAAACGAAAAGAACAAAAAAAAAAAAAAAATATCTATTGAGTCGCCAATTGGTAAAGGTATTTTAGGAAAATCTGTAGGCGAAATAGCGGAAGTAAAAGTTCCCAATGGTATTATGAAACTTGAAATTCTAGAAATATCCTTGTAAATGTCTTCTATATTTACAAAAATTATTCAAAAAGAAATTCCGGGCTATATTATTCATGAAACGGATGAATTTATTGCCTTTTTAGATGTATTTCCTTTAGTTAAAGGTCACACATTGGTAGTTCCAAAAGCAGAAATTGATTATATTTTTAATATAGAAAACGATTTACTTGCTAAACTTCATGTGTATTCAAAAAAAATTGCTAAAGCAATAGAAAAAGCTATTCCGTGCGAACGGATTGGTATTGCAGTCATTGGATTAGAAGTTCCGCATACTCATATTCACTTAGTGCCACTAAATAGTGTAGCAGATATAAATTTTGAACGTCCAAAATTAAAACTAACTCCCGAAGAATTGAATTTAACCATGAATTCTATTAAAAAGATGTTGTAAGCTTAGTTAAATTAAAAAGGGGGCTAAAGCCCCCCTTTTAATAATCTCATTAAAAAATTATTTTATTAATTTTCCTGAAAATAATTTATTATCCAATTGAATTTCATAAATATATGAACCTTCCATAATATTTTCAGTTGAAATTTGATTCATATCGTTTAACCAAACTTCTA
The DNA here is from genome assembly GCA_964512145.1 of uncultured Flavobacteriales bacterium. Classification (GTDB taxonomy): domain Bacteria; phylum Bacteroidota; class Bacteroidia; order Flavobacteriales_G; family JALEGO01; genus CAYOHR01. Next base: position 45,093 of record CAZEIM010000003.1, on the reverse strand, counting down.
GTATTTTTTTACCTGAAATATCGTACAATGTAAATAATCCATTACTTTCTAATCCATTAACTGTAATTATATCCTTAAAAGGATTAGGAAATATTTCTACATTACCTAATTCTATTAATTCAGAAACGTTGGTCGTTACGGATGGTAGTTCAATTAAATTACCACCACTAGGTAAAGCCACCCATAATCCAAAGCTTTCTCCCCCACTATTATTGGCAGGATTTAAAAATCCAGAAGCTACTACTACTAATGCTTCGCCCGACAAGCCTAAGGTAGACAAAGGAGCTTGGTAACTAGCAACAATGGTTGTTCCCAATTCATCGGTTATATTTAATTGATAATCAGAAGTTGGTAATTCTAAATATCCTGTTGCATTATACTGTGGATAGGATAAATTGTCTACAATTGTTCCTGCGCCTACTGCAACTACATCAACAGTAGGAGCATCCGTTGATCCATGAAATACTAAAACATCAGTATTAGAAGAGTTTGTAGCAATTTCTCTAGCAGAAGCAAATACTTCTAATGTAAAAGCAGGAGAAGGTGAATATCCGGTTGGACTAACTATACCGCTTGCTGTTAAAACATATTTTGATCCTCCGGCTAAATTATAATCGAAACCTATAATAGCTGAACTAGTATCAGTACTAGATGGAGGACAAATAACCACTCTTAGTGGAGTTCCTGCAGGAGCATCTACAAATGGACTGGCAGTTCTAAATGCAAAATTATCGATTAATTTTACCAATCCGGTAGGTCCTGAGTTAATCCAAACATCTACGCTGGATGCTGCTGCATCAGCGCAATTATGTATAGCTTGAATTCGCGCTGTAGTTATAGATGTAGCAGGTAACTCAACTAAATTACCACCACTAGGTAACGCTACCCATAATCCAAAACTTTCTCCACCGCTGTTGTTTGCAGGGTCTAAAAATCCGGAGGCTACTACTACTAATGCTTGTCCGTTTAAACCCAAGGTTTGAAGTGGAGCTGAATATTGTGCTACCACATCGGTACCTGATTCATTTCTTATTTGAATGCTGTAATCGCTTGTAGGTAAATTTAAATAACCGTTTGAATATTCTGCATAACCTAAATCATCTATTAAAGTTCCTACAAATGGAGCTACCACATCTACTGTAGGTGCATCGGTTGAGCCGTGAAAAACTAAAACATCCGTGTTTAATGGATCAGTAGCTAACTCTTGACCTAAAGGATATACCTCTAAATTAAAAGCTGGAGATGGTGAATATCCGGTTGGACTAACTATACCGCTTGCTGTTAAAACATATTTTGATC
>CAZEIM010000003.1:34523-43694 GCA_964512145.1 uncultured Flavobacteriales bacterium | reverse complement strand
TAGGTCCTGAGTTAATCCAAACATCTACGCTGGATGCTGCTGCATCAGCGCAATTGTGAATAACTTGAACTCTCGCAGTTTGAGAATACATATTGCCAAATCCGGCAATAGCAAAAGCAAAAAGTAATTTTTTCATACGTTATTTTAATTTTAAGTTTAATGATAAACAGGCAAAGAAATATTTTGTTTAAAATTTTTTAAATTTTATTAAACAAATGACTATTTTAAGCTCAACTTACTGAATATATAGTAATATTGTAGCTAAATAAAGTGTGAAAGAAAATACAGGAAAATATTTTAAAAATTTAGACGGACTGAGAAGTGTAGCCTTTATTATGGTATTTTTTTACCATGCTTTTTTATATTTTGTGCCAAATGCAATTTCACAAAACACATTATATTCTTACTTATTTAAAATAATTACATTAAATGAGCAGGCAGGTCATATTGGAGTTTCATTTTTTTTTGTATTGAGTGGTTTTTTAATTACGTATTTATTAATACAAGAAAAAGAAAATAAAGGCAAGATACATATTTTAAAATTTTATGGCCGCAGAGTTTTTAGAATTTGGCCGGTGTATTATGTAAGTTTAATATTAGCATTTTTAGTTTTCCCAAAACTTCTTAACATGTTTGATATTACAATAGCTGAGACAGCTTCTGTACCTTTAAACTATATACTTTTTTTAGCCAATTTTGACATTATTTTAAACGGGTATCCTAGTCCGATATTAGGCGTTCACTGGTCGGTTTGTATTGAAGAACAATATTATTTGCTATGGCCTTTAATATTGTATTTTGCTCATAAAAAAAAATGGTTGTATTTATTTTGTTTCGTGTTTATCATAAGTTCCTTCCTATTTACATTAACTTCAACACATATTCACCGTCAGTACCATACATTAACGGCTCTTAACTATTTAAGTTTTGGAGGGTTAATGGCTGGATTAAGTTATTACCAAAACAAAAAACTACTTCTTGTTTTAAATTCTTGGCCAAAATATATACACGCTATTCTGTATATATTGTTTATTTTTTTTGTGTTTTCCCACAAATCTATATTTCAAACTTTACAAATATCTTATCAATATAGTAAACCCTTTGTTAATATTATATATGCTTTATTTTTTTCGTATGTTATATTAGAGCAAAATTTCGCGAAATTTTCATTTTATAAAATCAGTTCCTTTATATTTCTTACAAAAACATCAAAGTATACATATGCGTTGTATTTATTGCATATGTTTTCGATTATTATGGTAAAAGCAATTTTATTAAAAACAGAAACTGAAATAACATTCGTGAATTTATTTGTATGGATTTTCCTTTCTTTAATAATTTCGTATGTATTTGCCTATTTAACGTATGTTATTTTAGAAAAAAGATTTGCAACATGGAAAAATAAATACTTACAACCCTAATATTTTGATTAGGATTTCTTTTTAAAAGTATATTGAATGCTCATATTAAATAAAGAACCTCTTTTAAATGTAAAAATTGCATTGTCATTTTCATCGATGTTTCCATTTCTGTCTGAGTCTTGGTAAAACCTAAAGGCATAATTTAATATATTTTGTATCCCTAATTTACATTGTAAGCCCGAGTTAAATTCTTTTCCAATAGTGAAATCAACACTGTGTCTTTCTAATTCATAAATATTTGGAAAATTATAATCTCCAACTGAAAATATACTTTTACCAAACACATTGTATAACAATCCGGCATTTATTTTTTGTTTATTGTTTGCGTAATATATTCCTGCATTAACGATATATGGAGCTTGACCTTGTAAAGGTCTTACTCTATCTTGAGCAACGGCTGTTTCTCCCAAATCAACTTGTGAAACTATATACGAGGCATTGGCATTAACGGAAAATTTATTTATAAAGGAAGACGCAGTTAAATCTTTCAGAGATTTTCTTATTTCAATCTCAACCCCGTAATTATATGCATAATCTGCATTTATGTACGTAAAAGATGGTTGTTCGGTTGTAATTACAGTTCTATCTTCAATGGGGTTTATGAAACTTTTGTAAAATCCACCAATACTAATTGTTTCGCCAATTCTGGGATAAAACTCAAAACGCATATCGTAATTGTCTATTTCAGCTGTTTTTAAGTTTGGATTACCTACTCTGCCCGCTTCTAATTTATAATCATAGAACAAAAACGGGGCTAATTCTCTAAATTCAGGTCTGTTTACAGTGCGACCAAAACTGGCTCTTAACAAGGTTCTTTTGCTTGTATTATAGCCAACGTTAATAGATGGAAGCCAAGAAAAAATAGGATTATTTATTTCAATAGTGCTAAAATCATCCCTAGCATTTAATTGTTGTATGTTATACTCTGCTCTTATGCCTCCACTAACATTTACCTTACCTAAACTTACGTCCGAAGATATATATGCTGCACTCAGCCAATTATTAGCTGTATAAGAATCGATTGGTCTAGTGCCTTCTTCTAAAATAAAACCATTTCTTGTTTTAATATTTTCTGGAGAAAAAATTTCTTCCAAACTTAAATTTCTTAGTCTCTCTCCTTCTGTTGGATCGTTAAATCCTGGATATAAATAAGAAAAATATCTTGAACTAAAATCACGATCTCTATAATCGGTATAGTATCCAATTTTTATATTTTTTTTGTTAGCGCTGCCATTGGTTAAATCTCTGGTAAATGAAAGGCCGTGACTCGCTGTATATTCTCCTAAATTTCCATAATATCTACCTGTTTCAAATAAATTTGAAGAAGGAGGCAATTGCATGGTATAATTTTCAGCCCCTTCTTTTTTAAAAGTTCTAAATCTTCGTAAATCCGGCTCAGATTCCCCTAAATAATTTGCTCCTATTACCCAAGATAATTGGTTTTTTTGTTCCTCATCCAAATCGTGAATACCTTCTAATTGTCCTGAATAAATGGTTCTACTTTTGTATCCAAGTAAGTAATTCCTTAATTCATCACCCGGACGTTGAATAAAATCATAACCATTTCTAATAATAGTTTCATTTTCTCCAATTTGATTAAACAAATTAGAAAACTTAATTCTATTTCTGGCATTTAATACTAAATTCCAGTTTGTCATAATATTCACTTTATTTTCTTTTTGATACGTATCATCCACAAAACTAAATCTTTCCGTAATGGGAGTTTCTAAATCTTCCCATGCAAAATATCGGTGAAAATCTCTTGAAAAATATTGATAGCTATTAGAATAGTTAACCGAGGTAAATGATGTTAATCTTTTTCCGGCTACATTCATAATTTTTCCACAATTAAATCCAAATCCATAATCGGGTGTAGCGGTATATTGTGTAGGATTAAAATTATTAGATAATAGGAGTGCTTGATTTTTTCGGACTTCTGAAATTGCATTTTCATTTCTTAAAGCTGCAGTAGATAAAAAATTATCCGGTAATGGTCTAAATGATTGGTCAAATCCTAAAAAATCAGTTGCAGAACCTTCACTTTGAAAATAAGGTTGTAAGGTAGTACCAGGTCGGTATCCCATATCTACCTTAAAAGTAAAAAAATCTTCCTCTACATCGTGTATCGTAAAAAGTTTAATTACCCCTCCTGCAAAGTCTCCAGGATAATCGGGAGAGGCACTTTTAAAAACTAACATTCTATCTAATGTACCACTTGAAATTAAATCGAATGAAAAGGTTCTTCTATCAACCTCAGTACTAGGGGCAACAACATTATTAATCAATACACTGTTATATCGTGAATTTACTCCGCGTATCATAACAAACCTGTTATCTACAATATTAATACCGGGAATACGCTGCATAACTTGTGCTGCATTTTTATCTTGTGATCGAGCAATTTGTTCTCTTGAAATACCTGAAACAACTGATTTTGCTTCTTTAATTTCCATTAAAACTGCATTTTCAGTATTCGTTTTTCTTTCATCAGAAATTACAATTACGTCTAACATTTCTGCATCCATTTCCAATTCTACCGAAAGCGAAATTTCTTTAATAGCATCCACTTGTATTTTTATTTCTTTCTTTTTATACCCAATAAATGAAATAACCAACGTTTGTTGACCAACAGGTGCTTTTTCTATTTTAAATGTTCCATAAATATCAGCTGAAGTTCCCTGTGTGGTGCCTTGAATATAAACAGCAGCTCCAATTAGGGCTTCTTTGGTTGTTGCATCAACTATGGTTCCTTTTATTACTCCGGTTTGAGCATGTAGCATAAGCCCGGAAACAATGATTGAGAAAAAGAATACAATTTTTTTCATACGAATTAAGGATTTGTGTCTTTATTTGTTAATACTTGATCAATACGTTCTTGTTTAGCTTTATAATAATCCTCTAAAGGATTAGGAATGGTTGATATCCACATTTTTTGTTGTTTATCGTAATACACATATTCGTTTGGAAATTCTATTATTTCTTCTCTTCCGGAGTTTTGAGGAAAATAAGGGCTTAAATCTTGGTTATGTATCATTTTATCAAATAGCATATCTGATAATTCTTTAATTTTCTCAGGCTCATGTTTCCATGTTCTAAAAACCTCCTCCAACTCTTGGATATTTCCTTGGTTATCAAACACTACATAACCTCCTAATGCAACTTTTTTTAATTTTACACTTGGTGCGATTTTGGTAAATAAAAAATAAATCTTTCCATCTTTATCTTTAAAATACTTGTTCAATTCATACTTAGTCATTTCTTGGGCATAATACTCATCAAAACTTGAATGAAATTTACCTTCATTAGATACTTCGGTAGGTAATTTTCCTATATAACGTATGAGTTTTTGTTTAAACTCAATAATTTGAGTTTCACTTAACTGTTGCAATTGATTGTCAGAATTAGAACAAGCTATGTTAAGGATTAGTATTAAATATATTTGTTTGAAAAATTTCATGTTTTTAAACCACAAAAAGGTCTGTCAAGCAATTGACAGACCTTAACTTAATTTTATGTATATTTATTAATATGTTTTATCTACTGGATCAAACTCAGCCCATCCAGAAGTCCAGTTGGTTGAACCAAATGCTCCTCTATGAGAAACGGTAGTAAAAAATCCTGCTCTATTTGTTTCGGAAAACTTAGGTAAAGTAAAATCTGCTCCTGTTGATGCGGTTCCTGAAGTTACAGTAAAATCAGGACTTGTTGAATAAGCATTCGCTAAAACTCCAGAGGCAAAAAACCAATCAGATTTTAAACCATGTACCGTATACAATGAATCACTCATAGATGACTTAACCAGTATATTATTTGTATTCCAGTAATTCTCTACATCGCTAGTTGTAGCAGTCATACCTGACCCAACTGAAACTGCATTAGAAGATGGAGTTAATAAAATATTGTTGGCTAAAATTCCATTTGGAGTAGCTCCATCGTATTGATTAAATACCGATTGTTGATTCATTCGGATACCTCTTGGAAAACCTGCAAATACAGAGTTTGTAATAGAAACGGATGTTCTTCTTCTTAAGTCGATGGCATGAGCATAGTTACCATTACTTACAGAAGTACCTTGTTTAATAGGACCAACAACCGTAACATTCGAAAAAGTACCAGTAGTGTATGGTTGTAAATCTGTATCATCCGGACCATTATCGCACTCAAAACCATTGGATTGAGATTGATCGGCATATGAAGGATATCGTACAGCCAAAGCAAATTGAACGTTGCCTGAAAATCCATAATCAACATCAAAATCATCATCCCAAGTAGCAAAAGAAACTAAATTTTTTGCATTTACTGTACCCCCAAACCATTCGTAACCATCATCTCCACCAAAAGAAACCATACAATTTTCGATTACAGTACCTCTTCCAACGCCCCCTAAAGTAATAGAGTTGGTTTCATTATTTGGAGTTAACTCTATTCCTGCAAATTCTACACGAACATATTTTAAAGTTCCTGAGCTTTCATTATCATTTGCTGTGTTATTAGTGGTTCCAAAATTAACTACCGGTGTAATACCTTCAATAGCCGGATTGGTTTGATTAGTATTTGCATTACCTAAAATAACTAATCCACCCCAGTCGCCTCTATCTCTAATACCTGCTTCTTGATTTGAAGTAAATACAATAGGTTGTGAAGCGGTTCCGTTAGCTTCAATCTTTCCACCTCTATCAATTACTAATACTCCTTTTGTTTTTTTATCTCCGTAAATAACGGTTCCGGCCTCGATAGTAAGTACTTTACCTGAACGAACAAATACTTGTCCTTTTATTAAATATTTTTTGTCTTTGGTTAAAGTTTGCGTATTTAAATCACCACTAAGCTCTATGTCAGCAGGGGGATAAGTACAAGAACCATCATCTTTTTTAGCATCTACATCATAGTTTGACGCTAAAGGATCCATACAACCTTCTTTCTTTTTACAAGATGTAAATACGATGATTCCTGTAAAAACAAATAAAGCTAAAAATTTAAGTTTGTTTTTCATGTTAATATTAGTTTACTTTTATTGATGCAAAAGTGCAGGTTGAATATTAACAGAATGTTACGGGATGTTTAAGATATGCTTAATATTAAATTAATTAGAATTCATGCAAAAAGCGTTTTACAGCTGCATTGGTTCGAATGGTAGAATATATGATAACCGTTATTGAACTTAATGGCATTAAAACAGCTGCTAATAATGGAGATAAGTTCCCGGAAACAGCAAAAGCTATTCCTATAAAATTATAAATAAAAGATAGTGCGTAGCTTTCTTTAACAATATTTAAAGTGCTTTTAGAGGCGTTTAAAAAATTACGGAGATGCTGAATATTTTTAACCTCCCCTATTATATCGCAAGCAGGAGTAAACATATGTTTATTTTCTGTTACAGCCATACCAACATATGCAGATGCTAAAGCTCCGGAATCATTTAATCCATCTCCAATCATAAGCACATTTTTACCTTCATTTTGAAGCTTTTGAATATAAAACATTTTATCTTCGGGTTGGGCTTCAAATACTATATTAGAAGGATTATTAAACCAGCTGTCAAATAATGAAGTGTTTTGTTTTTTATCGCCCGATAAAATATGTACCTCGTACTCATTTTGAAGTATCTTAATAGCTTTTTGAACTCCTTCACGCAATGGATTCATTAAATAAAAACAACCGATATATTCATTATTTATAGAAACATGAACTTGTGATGTGTTTTTCTTTGAATACGTATGCTTTGATCCAAGGACCAATAAATCGGATCCCACTTTAATATCTATATTATTAAATGACCCAACAACTCCCTTTCCTGGTATCTCTGTTAAATTAGTAAAAACAATTTCAGAAGTTTTATACTCGGACAAATATTTACTTAAAGCATTGCTAAGTGGATGGTTTGATGTACTAAAAATATGAGCTAACCAGTTTTTTTCTTCCAAACTTAATTCTTTTCCTATATAGTTAATTTCATTAAAATCATGTTCGGTTAGTGTTCCGGTTTTATCGAAAACAATAGTATCTACATTTTTTAATCGCTCTACAACTTGTTGATTTTTTAAATATAGCCCCTTTTTTCCAAACCATCTCATGGTATTATATAGTCCAAAAGGCATAGCCAAAGCTAATGCACATGGGCAAGCAACTAAAAGTACGGAAACACAAATAAAAAACACCTTACTAGAATCGATGAATAGCCATATAATTCCGGTTAATAGCGTTAAAAATATAGTTCCTAGCGTAAAGTATTTACTAATCACAACAACCCACTTCGAAAGTTGATTTTCTGATGTATGATTTTTTTGAAATACTTCTTGATTCCATAAGCTTACAAAATGACTTTGACTTACTTCTTTAGTTACCTTTATGTTTCCTGTTCCGTGTAATCTTCCCCCGGCAAAAACTTTTTCCCCTTCAGCTGCGGGAACCGGAATTGATTCTCCTGTAACAAAACTATAATCAATGGAGGCCTTTCCTTGTATTAGTATGCCATCAGCAGGTATAAGTTCTAAATTTTTTATAGATAATATATCGTTTGGTTTAATTTGTTCTAAAACAATATTTTTTTCATGTCCTGATGGTTTAATTAAACGTGCCGAAAGTGGAAAATAAGAGGTATAATCTCTGTCGTAGGAAAAAGATTCGTATGTTTTTTCTTGTAACCACTTTCCTATTAATAATAAAAAAACAAGTCCGGTTAAAGAATCGAAATAACCAGCTTTATTAAAAAAGATTACCTGAATAACACTCCCAATAAATACCGATAATATTCCCAGTGCTATAGGAACATCCAATGTGGTTGTCTTATATTTTAAAGCCTGCCATGCTCCAGAAATATACCCCCAAGCGCTATAGAAAACAACCGGAATTGAAAATACAATGTTAAGGTACCCAAAAAACACTCGAAATTCAGAAGAAAAAAATGTAATATCCTCAAAATATTCGGGCAAGGAACTAATCATAATATTTCCTGCAAAAAATCCTGCTACACCTATTCTTTTAAATAATTGTGTATTGTATTTAGAACTAGATTCTTTTGCCTTTTCTGAGCTTTGTAAATTAATAAGTGGTTCGTATCCTAAATATGTTATTAATTCCACAATTTTTCGCAAAGATTTTTGTGTGTGATTAAATGTTATGTGTATTCTTTTTTGGATAAAATCAACCCTTAACTCTTTAATAGAAGCTTCATAATCAGGTAACTTTTCTAACAACCAAATACACGATGCACAATGAATTTGAGGAATAAAAAAACTCACTCGAGTAGTTTCTGTGTCTTTAAAAGCTATAATTTTTTCAGCAATTTCTTTTTCATCTAAAAAATCAAATTTATCGAGCGACTTATTATCTACTTTTATACCGGGATGCTCCTGCAACTCATAATAATTACATAAGTTGGCATCTTTTAGTAAACTGTACACGTTTTTACAACCCTGACAACAAAATTCTTTTTCATCGTATTGTACAGGCGATTTAGGATTTTCTTGACCACAATGATAACACAGAGATAAATCACCTTGAGATTTTATACTTTTTGTTACTTCTATATTTATATCTCTTATTTCTATTTCACGCATACGTAAGATAAAAGTACATTGATACCATTATTTTCACACATGATATAAATCAGAAGTAATATTGACCTTACTCAAAATTTATTGAAATATAAATGGTTAATTTAGCACTTTGTAAACTCAAATACATTAAAACATGATTATAAAATTTGACACAAGGATAACCGTAGGTGAAGTGAAAAAATTATTCGAAT
>CAZEIM010000003.1:22249-34501 GCA_964512145.1 uncultured Flavobacteriales bacterium | reverse complement strand
GAGTTTTATAAAAAGAAACATGAGGTGGGCAAACCCACTTCTAATGAGTTATTGTGGTCTGATGAAACCCTCATGCGTAATGTATTATCTAAACCTGAAGCCGGGTATTTTGAGTTTGATGGAGATATTACCATTGCAAAATTAGAGCAAATTATGGAGCAAGATTTTGGGGTATATATTCAGGTCTTTAGAAAATATGGTGATGCTTGGTTGCAAACTACATCAACAGATCAATGGACATTAAATAAAGCAGAAGAAATGGCTGAAGAATTAAAAACAATTAAACATTAATATATGAATACTACAACAGAAAAAACGTATTATACAGATTTACATTCCGACTTTAATCACTGGAAAAGTGATTTAGAATTTTATGTGGAAGAAATGAATTTTTTTAAGAAAAGGTTGGAGGAAGTGGTGTCTAAAAATACTTCAAAAGACATGTTAGCACAAGCTGAACATTTTCAAAATCAATTTATTGTACAAAAAAATGTGATTGACACTTTATTGCATAAAATACATGTTGGTGAAGATGAATTAAACGATTATGTGAAAAATCATACAACAGCCGTTGACCATATTCGAATGGAAAGAGATAAATCATTATTAGACGAAATGGTTCAGTTTGAAAGATTATGGAAGTCGATGAAAAAAGAATACCTCAGGTATATTTCGGCTTGGATGTAATTAAAGATTTATATTAATTAAATGTGCCCAATATTATTATATTGGGCTTTTTTATGTTTATTGAAAAATATAATACAGCCGTCCCAAGATACACCTCGTATCCAACTGTTCCATATTGGGCAAATAATTTAAACATTGAACACTGGAAAAAGGATGTTCAGCATATTTTTAATGAGAAAAACGCTGAAGAAGGAATAAGTATATATATTCACTTACCCTTTTGCGAAAGTTTATGTACATATTGTGGATGCAATACAAGAATTACAAAAAATCATCAAGTTGAATTACCCTATATTGAAACCATCTTAAAAGAATGGGAACTGTATTTACAAATATTCGAAACCACTCCCATAATACGTGAAATACATTTAGGAGGAGGTACGCCTACGTTTTTTTCTCCTAAAAACTTAAACCAATTAATTGAGGGGATCTTAAAAAATGCAAAAATTCATGCTGATGCTGAGTTTAGTTTTGAAGGTCATCCAAACAATACCAGTTTTGAACATTTATTAGTTTTAGAAAATTTAGGATTTAGTAGAGTAAGTATTGGCATTCAAGATTTTAGCCCAGAAGTACAAGAAGCTATAAACCGCTTTCAAACCTATGAAAATGTTGAAAAAATAGTAGAAAATGCTCGAAATTTAGGCTACAAATCGGTTAATTTCGATTTAATATACGGATTGCCATTTCAAACCTCTAAACGATTAAAAGATACTTTTCAGAAAGTCTTACGCTTGTCTCCGGATCGAATTGCATTTTATAGCTATGCGCATGTTCCTTGGGTAAAAAAAAGTCAACGAAAATTTACAGAACAACATTTACCCGATGCTACATCAAAATGGGCATTACAAGAACTTGGAGAATCTATGTTATTACAAAGTGGGTATCATAAAATTGGAATGGATCATTTTGCTAAACCAAACGATACTTTGTATAAGGCAAAACTCAACAATATTTTAAACAGGAATTTTATGGGATACACTACCAGTAACAGCCTTTTGTTGGTGGGATTAGGAGTTAGTTCTATCAGTGACTCATATTTTAGCTTTGCTCAAAACAGTAAAACAGTAGAGCAATATATACAAAATATAAACAACGGAATTTTAGCCATAGAAAAAGGGCATATATTAAATGCCAACGATATAAAAATGAGAAAAATCATTCAACATATTATGTGTGAACGCATTTGGAATATTGATAGTTTAGATATAGATAAAGAAGAATGGGAGAATTATAAACTTTTACTTTCCGATTTCCAAAATGATGGGCTGCTTAAATTTACCAAGGATTATTTAGAAATTACCGATTTAGGAAAAAAATATTTACGAAATATTTGTTCGGTATTTGATACTTATTATGTAAATGCAAATTCAGGGAGTATATTCAGTAAAGCGATATAGGATCATAAAACTTAAAGAAACTATTTTTCAATTTTCGATACCTTTGTTAAGTATTATATAAATAAGCCATGAGATATTTTATAACAATAGGTATGCTTCTTATTTTTTCTATTGGTATTTGCTTTTCACAAAATGAAAAATATGAAAGAGAATTTAGAATTAAAAAAAATGAGGCTCCTTCTATGTCAGTTCATTTTATTGATTCGGTATTTGCAAATCATAAAATAAAATGGTATAAAGAAGTAGGATTACTAGATACCTCTTACGAAGCAAAAACAAAATATCACAAAAAATTATTAAGCATAGAGTTTTCAAAGGATGGAGTTTTTGAGGATCTTGAAGTTACTAGTAATATTAATGAAATTCCTTTGCCTACTCAAAAAAAGATTCATGAATATTTTAGTTTAATGCACCCCAAATATTCCATTCAAAAATTTCAAGTACAATACTCCGGTGACCAATATCGTGTTTTTGAATATTATGTAAATACAAAAAATTCTCAAGGCATTATAACTCAATATGAAATAATAATATCGACAAAAAACAATGGAGTCTATGTGCTATTGGAGTATTTATTTTCTGAAAATGGGGAGTACATAAGTAATAAGCTCATAAAAACAAAATTTACCGATAATATAGAGTACTAGAATGAAACGATGGTTTATATTATTACTTTTTACTCCTATCATTTGTTTTACGCAAAACAATACTCATATTACCGGATTTCTTCCTTCGTTAAATTTGAACAAAAAACTTCCTCAAGATTGGTCATTAAACTCCAAAATAGAGTCGAGACAACTTCTTTTTCAAGAAAAATTGAATTATAATTACGCGCTAACCGATGTTAGTATTGCCGGAGCAAAAAAAGTAAGTATAAATACATCAGCAGCACTAGGGTATTTATTGCGTATTGAAGACAACAACATGACACATCGATTATTTCAACAAATCAATATCTTAAGTAGATATCCCTATTTTTTAATTGGACACAGAATATCTTCCGACCAAACCTTTGAAAAAAATAATCCCTTAATTTTACGATTCAGGTATAGAATTACCCTTGAAAAACCTTTAAAAGGGGAATCATTAGATCCAAAAGAATTGTTTGTAAAAATAAGCCATGAAAATTTACATGCATTACAAACCGGTAATTATTCCTTAGAAATTCGTTTTTTGAGTTTTATGGGATATGTTGTGAATCCCAAAAGTAAAATTGAACTTGGATTAGATTATCGAGTAAATGGGCCATCTAATCAGAATATTACAAATAACCGATATTGGATAGCCCTTAATTTTTATCAGTCTTTATAATAATATAAAGACTCCATTTTTCAAACTATTCTACTAATAGTTTTGAATTTATCTTTTGATCTATAAATTCAGATGCCCCTCCTAAATTTTTAGCTTTATTCCATTGGATAAAAGCTTCCTCTTTTCGCCCTAATTTAAATAAAATATCTCCATAATGTTCTACAATCGTTCCGCTTGAGTTTTCTTCTTGAGATGCAAGTGCTTTTTCCATCCAAATAAGTGCCTCCTCATAATCTTCTAGCTGATATAATATCCATGCATATGTGTCTAAAAAAGTAGAAGAGTTTGGTTCAAAATCCAATGTTTTTTTCGACATTTTTTTTGCCTCCAATAAATTAGCTTTTCGAACCGATAAATAATAGGCGTAGTTATTTAATACATGGGTATTATTAGTGTCAAGTTTTAATGCCTCTTGATAGGATAAATCTGAATTAGTATAATCTTTTTTACTGTTATAAGCATCCCCTAATAATGCATAAATTTGAATTAAAAGATCTGTATTATCAAAGGTTATGTCTTTTCCTGTATTTAAAGAGTTAATAGCATTATCGTATTGCTTAATTTGAATATTTGCAAAACCATTAAAATAATATATTAAAGATTGATTAGGAAAGTATTCTATTGCATCTTGGGTGATTTTTACCAAATCATCGTATGCTTTTAACTCGGCATAAATAAAAAATAACTGATTCCATATAGGGTATTTTGTTTTATCAAATTCTAATGCCTTTGTAAAATACTTTTTTGCCTCCTCCAACTTTTGCTCTTTCATATAAAAATCTCCAGCCATTGAGTAAGCCTTAGCTTCTTCGGGATGTGTGCTTAATAATATATTCAATAACTCAAAAGCTTGTGGCTTATACTCTTGTTTATAATCTAATGCCACAAAATAATTTAATAAAATTTGAATTTTTTTATCAATATCTAGTGATGTATTTTTAAATGCTTCTTTTAGTTCAAGAAAAGATTTCTCAGTTTGTCCTTTGTTTTCGTAATAACTGGCTAAAAACAAATGGATGTTAGGATCACTAACATCCATTTGTTTAAGTCGTTCATAAACTTTTAAAGCATCTTCTTCTTTTTGTTGTTTTAAATAACACTCGGCTAATTTTTGGTAATAATCAGCTTCATAAGGGAATTTTTTAATCAAATTTTCTAATTCTTCCGCAGCTTTATCTCCTTGTTTTATCCTTAAATATAAATCACTTTTTTTAAACGAGGTATAATCATTTATACCCATAAATTTCTCAATATCATCATAAGTCTCTATAGCCTCCTTATATTTTTTATTGTCTTCATAAATTTGTCCTATTTTTGAATAGTAATCGATATTATAAGGTGAAATTTTTATTAATTTTTTATATATTTTAGCTGCTTCATCTAACTTTTTATTTATTTCGTATAAATAAGCCAATTGCAAATTATACCAAATATTATCCCCTTTTAATGAGCTTGATTTCTCTGCATATAATAATGCTTTATCATAATTAAACAATTTAGGATTTTGAATATCCGAGTACAGTTTACTTAACTCATAATAACTGGCATCGTTATTTTTATCAATTTTTAAACATTCTTCAAATAAATAAATCGCTTTTTCAGTGTTTCCTAAAATTTTCTCTTTATTTGCATCAACAAAGTATGCATTTAATGCCATACGTTGTTTTTCAGATAAAATGTCTTTTTCTTCGTGTTGGATTGTAGCTTTTGAGCTTTTAGTGATTTTTTTGGTTGAAGTACATGACCAAAAGAATAAAATACTAAAGATTAAAACCAGCGGTTTAATATTATTTGATGTCGATAGTTGTATAGTCTCCAATATTATATTCTTTTAAAGTTTTAGTATCTCTAATATACACATTATTTCCTATCATTGATTCAATAATATGGGCATTGATTATTTGAGTGTTTTTATAAATAACACTATTTTTTATAGTAGAATGTTCGATTTTACATCCCGATTCTATAGAAACATTCGGGCCAATAACTGAATCTATAATTTCTACATCATCCGCTATATAACAAGGATGGATAATTGTAGTATTTTGATAGTTTCTAGTCGTTTTAGGTTGATTTTTGTGAAGTATTTTTTGAACTGAATCGATAAAAATATTTTTATTACCAAAATCCAACCACTCGGATACCTGACCGGCTTTTAATACCTTCCCTTTGTTTTTCATGTTTTCTAAAACATCGGTAAGCTGGTATTCATTTGATTTCATGATATTGTTATTGATTAAATATTCAATCTCTTGGCATAAATTTTCTCCATCTTTAAAGTGATAAATACCAATAATAGCAAGGTTTGATATGAAATGTTTAGGTTTTTCTACAAAACTTGAAATATTATTATTTTCATCAACTACAACTACCCCAAAATTTGACGGGTCATTAATAGACTTTACCCATACGGTAGCATCGGCCTTTGTATCTAAGTTAAATGAACCTTCAAAAAGCGTATCTGCAAAGGCAACTATTACCTCATCTTTTAAACTTAGTTTAGCACAATGTATAGCATGAGCTGTTCCTAATGCGGTATGTTGAAAAAATATTTTACCCTCAGCGCCAAATTTTTTAGCCGTATTCAATAACATTGTTTCAACTTCCGGTCCAAAATTTCCAATTACAAATGCAATTTCATTGATTTTTGAAGGAACTTGTTCATGAATAGCCTGTATTAATCGCTCAACAATAGTAAATCCAGCAACGGGCAATAAAGGTTTTGGAGTAGTAAGTGTATGAGGGCGCATTCGCTTTCCAAGCCCTGCCATAGGAATAATAACGTTCATTTATTCTTTAATTACTTTAATTTCAATTCGCCTGTTAATCGCTCTCCCTTCCGCGGTTGAATTATCTGCAATTGGAATTAGCGGTCCATGACCCGAGGTTTTTATTCTACTACTGCTTACTCCTTGCTCAACCAAATAGTTTTTTACAGCATTGGCTCGATCTAAAGATAATTTAATATTTTTATCTTTATCTCCAATACTATCTGTGTGTCCTAGTACTTCTATTTCCATGGCTGTTTTTAAATTCATTAATTCTACCACATCTAATAACTCTTGGTGTGCACTTGCAAGAATATCCGATTTATTGGTTTCAAACTGAACCTCCGCCAACACAATATGTTTAGGCTCGTATTTTAATTTTACTTCCAACTCATAATAATCCCCATCTTGCGGAATTTTAAATAACCGATCAAACTCATGCTTATCCCCCCTGTAATCAATTTTAAACTCAAAGTTTTGACGTCCTTTTTGAGGTAGTAAAAAATATGCTTTGCCCTTTCGGTCGGTTTTAACTTTAACAACATCTTTTTGTGGGTTTGTAATCACAATTAAATCGGCAAGTATAATTGGTTTATCTTTAATATCAGAAACTGTAACTTCCACCAAACAGCTGTCTTTTTTTGCCTTTAACGTTGTTTGAGAAAATAAAATAATAGGGCTAAAAGTAAACAACAACACATATGTAAAAAATAACCTCATATTCATTTTATTTTTTTCCTGTATGTCCAAAGCCCCCTTGCCCTCGAATGCTCTCTTCAATTTCCAAAACCTCCTCCCAAAAAATATTTTCCACTTTATTAAAAACAAGTTGGGCAACTCTATCTCCTTGCTGAATGGTAAAGAGTTCGTTGGATAAGTTAATTAATATTACTCCTACCTCTCCTCTATAGTCAGAATCAATAGTGCCTGGTGAGTTTAATACGGTAATTCCGTTTTTTAAAGCCAAACCACTTCTAGGCCTAACTTGTGCTTCATATCCTTGGGGGATTTCAAGAAATAAGCCTGTTTTTACTAACACCCTTTCTAAAGGTTTTATAGTTATTGGATGATCATTATTAGCAAGTATATCTAATCCTGCTGATCCTGATGTTTGGTATTCTGGGAGTGAATTATTTGATTTATTAATAACTTTTATTTTCATAGTAATTTTTCAAATTTACAAAAACCATTTATACCATAGGATTATTTTTTTTCTTTAAAATTTCATTTAAAGTAATTTTTTCCGTTTTAATGACCATGAGTAAAAATGAACTTAACAATATAACATTTACAAAAATAGTACCTGAATTTGAAAAATATGTTATGTATCCAATTTTAACCATATATAAAACATAAGGTACAATTAAATACAATAGAATTTTTCGCTTGTTATAAGGAATAAAAAAGTGTTTTTGTCCCATAAAATAAGACACCATCATCATTAAAAAATAACAAATGAACGTTGTCCATGCAGCCCCTACATATGTGAAATGTGGTATTAAAATAATATTTAATACTATGGTAATAATTGCCCCCATAATAGCAATATATGCACCTTGTTTTGTTTTATCGGTTAATTTATACCAGCTGGATAAATTATAATATATACCCAAGAAAATATTGGCGTACAATAAAATGGGCACTATTTTTAATCCCTCCCAGTATTCTTTATTAGGTATAAACATTTTTGCGTAATCAATAAAAAGCATCACCGTTAAAAAAATGAAGGCGCAAAAAATCACAAAAAAATTCATAATTTGAACAAAAACATCCTCTTTATTATGTTCAGATTTAATACTAAAAAAGAAAGGTTCGGCAGCATATCTGAAGGCTTGTACAAATAGTGTTATAATTATTGACAATTTATAACAAGCCCCATAAATACCCACAATGGTTTGTGTTTTTAATTCCCCGTAAGAATTATATAACATACTTTTTAATAAAATTCTATCTATTGTTTCATTTACCATACCTGCTAAACCTACAATTAATAGAGGTAAGCCATAATGAATTGCTTTTTTAAAAATGTGCAAATCAAAATATATCTTCTTTACGTTGAGGATACTAAGTATTAAAAATTTTAATAAACTGGCTACTAAGTTTGCAATAAAAACATAACTAACCCCCCAATCAGCATCGTAAAAAGTTTCTATAAACCAATTAGATTTTCCCGCTTGGTGTCCGGGCACAACATACATTAAAAAAAATACATTAAACAAAATATTTATTAGAATTGTAAAAATGTTGATTAAATTAAATTGCCATAATTTATTTTCTCTTCTAAGTTTTACTAGAGGAATAGAAGATATAGCATCTACAGATACTATAATAGATAACCAAATAATAAACTCACTGTTATTTGGGTACTTAAGTGCAGTTGCAATAGGTTGACTAAAAAGGTACGAGAGTACAATAAATAATGAAGAGGTTGCAGAAACCATCAAAAATATAGTCCCAAAGCTTTTTTTCTCAGAATATTTTGGGTCGGAAGCTAACCTAAAATAGGTGGTTTCCATTCCGTAGGTAAGCAAGACTACTAAAAATGCTACATATGCATATAATTCTGATATAATCCCATATTGATCTGGTGTAAAGACCGAAGTATGAAGAGGTACTAAAAGATAATTTAAAAAACGTGCTAAGGTGTTTAAACCATATATGGCTGTTTGGCCAAAAAGTTTTTTTACACCAGACACAATAGCTTAAGTACTTTAAACGGTTTGTTTATTTTTTCTAAACTCAGCAGGCCTTCTTTCTAAAAATGCAGATGTACCTTCTTTAAACTCTTGCGTTGAGCAACAACTGGCAAAAGCTTCAATTTCATATGCAAACCCATCTATATCTTTATGATAATATGCATTCACACATTCAATAATTTTAGAAATGGCTGCAGGAGATTTTTGAAATATTTTATCTAAAATTTCTTTACATTTTGTAATTAAATTGCTTTGAGTTGTAACATGATTTACCAACCCTAGCTCTAATGCCTCTTGTGCAGACAATATATCAGCTGTCATAAGCAACTCTGTGGCCTTTGTTTTGCCAATAAGCTGTATCAACCTTTGAGTTCCTCCATATCCGGGAATAATGCCCAGGTTTACTTCTGGCTGTCCAAACTTTGCATTTTCTGAGGCAATTCTTAAATGACAGGCCATAGCTAATTCACACCCTCCTCCTAATGCAAAGCCATTTACGGCTGCAATAACCGGTTTAGGATAATTTTCAATAAAGTTAAATATATCATGTCCATTAGATGCTAATCTTTTTCCTTCTTCTACCGAAAAAGATGCAAACTCAGAAATATCAGCCCCTGCCACAAATGCTTTAGCTTCTGCTCCTGTTATAATGAGTCCCCAAACATCTGTGTCGTTTTTATATTTTTCCAAGCAAGCATTAAGTTCAGATAGTGTTTGTATATTTAAAGCATTTAATTTTTGAGGTCTGTTAATGGTTATTTGTAAAATATTTTGCTCTATTTTAACTAATAAATTACTATAAGATTCTAGCATATACTATGGGTTTTTGAATAAAACAAATATACATGAACTTTTTAATATTTATCGAATAACTTATGTACAATAACACTCGATTAAATTAGAATGATTCTAAATTAACTCTTATGACATTTCTATGACATTTCAACCTTTATTTTGTATAGGATTATTATCATGATAAAAGATTTGCATATATATTCTTTAACACATAAGGTTTTTACGCCTGATGAGTTAAGTAAGTTATATATTGCTCCTGAAGAACTAGAAGAGAAACTAAATGCCATTAAAAATATCATGCAATGGCATGAGTTAATGTATTTGGGCACATGTAATCGCATTGAAGTAATTTTTACTTCCGCTAAAAAACTAATAGATGAGGAAGATTTAAATAAGTTCTTAAACATATTTCTTTCTGATAAAAATGTTTCACTCCAAGAATTTGCACAAAAAACCCATGTTTACTCAGGAATTGAGGCGACTAGACATTTATTCAGAGTGACTTCATCTTTAGATTCTATGGTAATTGGAGAAAGGGAAATTATTACTCAAGTTAGAAATGCATTTGAGTATTGTGATAAATATTCATTAACGGGTGAAACCATTAGGATAAATATCAAAAAAACCATTGAAACTGCAAAACAAGTATTTACAGATACCTCCATTGCTAAAAAGCCGGTTTCTGTAGTTTCGTTAGCCTTTCAAAAAATGTTATCCAATAAAAATATTAGCAAAGACAGTAGGATTGTTATGGTTGGAACAGGACAAACCAACACATCTTTTGCGAAAATTTTAAAAAAGAATGGATACAAAAAAATTACTCTTTTTAACAGAACATTCGATAAGGCAAAAAAGCTGGGTGATGAACTAGGGTATAATGCTTTCCCACTTTCAACACTTTCGGAATTTCCAGAAGGGTTTGATGTATTAATAACTTGTACTGGTGCGGCTAGTAGCATCTTAGATAAAGAATTGCTTACTACTTTAATAAATGGTGAAACGGGTAATAAAACAATTATTGACTTGGCATTACCATTTGACATAGATAGAGCTGTAGCAAAAGAATGTGGCATCACGTTAATTGGTTTAGAAATGTTGCGAGAACTTGCTAGCAAAAATTTAAAAGAACGTGAAAAACAATTAGATGCCTGTGAAAAAATAATTGAGAAAAACCTAGAAGACTATAAGATATTGTTAAAAGAACGTAAGATTGAACTAGCTATGAAAACCGTACCTGAAAAGGTGAAAAACATTCGCAATAAAGCAGTCAATGAAGTGTTTGCTAAAGACTTACAGCAAATGGATGTGAACTCTAAAGAGTTATTAGAAAAAATTTTATCCTACATGGAAAAAAAGTATATCAGCGAACCCATGAAAATGGCCAAAGAAATTATTTTAGACGTTGATGTTTAAACACTGCAATATTAAATAGCAAGAAAATTCAAATTGTTTTATTCGTACATTCTCTATACAAGAAATAAATTTGCACAAAATAACTCCTCCACTCTTTAATAAAAATTTCATTTTTATTTCTTGTTTTTTCATTAAATCTTATATTTAAACTAGAAATAGTATGAAACAAATGGATGTTTTTTCATTAATGTAACATTGGTCACTGAATGTTGCGTAATTATTTTAGAACTTAGTAAAAAATATGTTATGATAGTAGAACAAATTTATACAGGATGTTTAGCACAAGGTGCTTATTATATTGAAAGTAAGGGAGAAGTAGCAATTGTTGACCCTTTACGAGAGGTACAACCTTATATAGATATGGCTAATAAAAATAATGCCCGAATTAAATATATATTCGAAACGCATTTTCATGCTGATTTTGTTTCAGGACATATCGATTTGGCTCAAAAAAGTGGTGCAACTATAATATATGGCCCTACAACTACTAAAGTTGGATTTAATGCACATATAGCTAAAGATGGAGAAATATTTAAGTTAGGAGATGTTTCTATTAAAGTAATTCATACTCCAGGTCATACTATGGAAAGCACTTGCTTTTTATTAATAGATGAACAAGGAAAAGAGAAGGCAATATTTACTGGTGATACTTTATTTATTGGTGATGTAGGTAGACCTGATTTAGCACAACATGTTGTAGCAGATTTAACACAAGAAAAATTAGCTTCCCATTTATATGAAAGTTTACATAATAAAATATTGCCTTTACCGGATGATGTAATTGTTTATCCTGCTCATGGTGCAGGAAGTGCTTGCGGAAAAAATATGAGTAAAGAAACATCCGACACATTAGGAAATCAGAAAAAAACAAATTATGCTTTAAATCCTAATTTATCTAAAGAGACTTTCATTAAACAGCTTCTTACTGGTTTAACTCCCCCCCCATCCTATTTTCCTAAAAATGTATTAATGAATATACAAGGGTACGATAGTATAGATAGTGTTTTAAGTAAAGGAAAAACCGCATTAAGTGCTAAAGAATTTGACTTAGTAGCAAATGAAACTGGAGCATTGGTATTAGACACTCGTTCTCCTGAAGTTTTTGCAAAAGGATTTATTCCCAATTCCATAAACATTGGTATTGATGGTAGTTTTGCAGTATGGGTAGGAACCATTATACCT
>CAZEIM010000003.1:2305-22239 GCA_964512145.1 uncultured Flavobacteriales bacterium | reverse complement strand
AAACAACCCATTCTTCTGGTTACCGACCCTGGCAGAGAAGAAGAAGTAATTACCCGTTTAGCAAGAGTTGGATATGATAATACGATTGGATACTTATCTGGTGGAATTTCTACATGGGTAAATGAAGGGTATGATTTGGATTATGTTGAAAATATACACGTATCAGATTTTTCAAAAGCTCATAAACAAAATCATGCTATTAACATTTTAGATGTACGCAAAAAAAGTGAATTTGATTCTGAACATATTGAAGAAGCTATAAACGCTCCTTTAGATTACGTAAATGAAAGCATGTTAAAAGTAGATAAAAATAAAACATATTATGTGCATTGTGCCGGAGGGTATAGATCTATGATATTTATATCTATACTAAAAGCTCGTGGATATTCAAATTTAATAAATGTTGACGGAGGTTTTAAAGCCATAAAAAATTCTGGTGAGTTTAAAGTTACAGATTATGTTTGTCCTACTACTATGTTATAAGTAAATTAAACTATTAGAATATGATACAACACATAAAAAAATATAAGCTAAGTATATTAGGAGTAATGATCGGTTCTATTGCCGGTTATGCCTATTATCACTTTGTTGGATGTAACTCAGGAAGTTGTTCAATCACTTCTAATCCATTAAATAGCACATTATATGGTGCGTTTATGGGAATATTTTTGTTTAACAGTTTTACCAAATAAATTTAATACATTATGAAAACAATTATTGATGTAAGAACCCCGGGTGAATTTTCCGGAGGACATGTAAAAGGAAGTATTAACATTCCATTACAAGAAGTGCCTAACAGAGTTGAAGAAATAAAAAAAATGGCTCAACCAATTATTTTATGTTGTGCCAGTGGAAATAGAAGTGGGCAGGCTATGAATTATTTAAACAGTTTAGGCATCCCATGTGAAAATGGTGGTGGTTGGATGGAAGTAAATTTTAAACTTCAGCAGATTTAAAATCATGCAAACTAAAGATACAATAGACTTATCTCCTCATTATTGGGATAACCGATATATAAATTTAGATATTGGTTGGGATGTTTCTTTTGTATCTACACCATTAAAAAATTATATTGATTCATTAAAAAACAAAGGCATTCATGTATTAATTCCCGGATGTGGCAATGCATATGAAGCAGAATATTTATTAAATAAAGGATTTAAAAACATCACATTGTTAGATGTTTCTAAACATTTAGTTGAGAAACTAAAGAAAAAGTTTGAAAATACTTCAATACGAATATTAGAGCAAAATTTTTTCGACCATATTGGTACTTACGATTTAATTTTAGAACAAACATTTTTTTGTGCTATTCATCCTTCATTAAGAAATAAATATGCGCAGAAAATGTATGAATTATTATCCCCCCAAGGAGTATTAGCCGGAGTATTATTTAATACAAATTTTGAGAAACCAGGCCCCCCATTTGGTGGAAATAAAGAAGAATACGAACAAATTTTTTTGAATTATTTTACATTTAAGCATTTTGAACAATGTAAAAATTCGATAGAACCCAGAAAAAACAAAGAACTATTTATTGAAATTTTTAAAAAAGAACCCATATGATAAACACATTAAAAAAAATATTAGGTATTGGACCTTCAGTTGATTATAAATCTTTAATTCAATCGGGTGCTATTATTGTAGACGTAAGAACTAAACAAGAATATCAAAGCGGACACATTAAAGGCTCTATAAACATCCCTTTAAATCAGTTATCCTCGCAATTATCTAAAATAAAAAAAGATAAACCTGTTATCACATGTTGTGCATCGGGTATGCGTAGTGCTTCTGCAAAAGGTATTTTAACCTCCAACGGATATTCTCAAGTATACAATGGAGGGGGATGGTATGGTTTAAATAATAAAATACAAGGATAGTACGTATTTTTATTATATTTAATAAATTAAATGAATATGAATAAAATAGGTTTAAATAAAAAACAATGTGCCGAATTAATAGAAGGATTAAATGATTTATTAGCAAATTATATGGTGTTCTATCAAAATAGCAGAGGATTTCATTGGAACATAAAAGGTGAAAAGTTTTTTGAGTTACATTTAAAATTTGAAGAATTATATAATAATCTTATATTAAAAATTGATGAAGTAGCTGAACGTATATTAACATTAGGAGGCGCTCCATTACATACGTTTGATGATTATACTAAAAATTCTACCATTAAATCGGCTAAAAATATTTCCGATGGCAAAAAAGCGATAGAAAGTATTTTACAATCGTTTGAAACATTACTAATTAAACAAAGAGCTATTTTAAAAGTATCGGAAAAATCTTCCGATGAAGGAACCAACGCGCTCATGAGTGATTACATTCGGGAGCAGGAAAAATTAGTTTGGATGTACAATGCTTATTTAAATAAATAATATATGAAATATACGATAGAAATTGATAATTTAAAATGCTCGGGTTGTGCGCATAGTATAACACAGGCAATACAAAAAATCCCAAATGTATTAGGAGTTCATGTTGATGTAGATAAAGATTTAGTAGAAATAGATGCTCAAGAAGAATTAGAAATACTAAAAGTAAAAGAAAAATTATCTTCCATGGGATACCCAGAAAAAGGAACATTAGAAGGAATTTCGAAGCTAACTGCAAATGCTAAATCTTTTGTGAGTTGTGCTATTGGTAAAGTAACAAAATAAATATTCGTTATGGCAACGTTTTCAGAGTTAATTCAATCAGAAAAACCTGTATTGGTAGATTTTTTTGCCGAATGGTGTGGGCCTTGTAAAGCCATGAAGCCAATTTTGGAAGAATTAAAACAAAATATTGGAAATAAGGCTACGGTTCTAAAAGTAGATGTGGATAAAAATCCACAAGTAGCCGGATTTTATAAAATACAAGGAGTGCCTACGTTAATTTTATTTAAAAATGGAGAAATAAAATGGCGACAATCCGGAGTTGTTTCAGCACAACAATTACAAAATATTATTGAAAATTTAAATTAAATAGTAGTAAAATGAACAATATAATTTATATCTCTTTTTCTTGGTTATTTTTATTTTCTGTTTCTTGTAATAGTCAAACACAAGGAAATAAAAAACAGATACTTTCGACTACAGAATTTAACATAAAACTACAGGAAACTACTAACCCACAAATATTAGATGTTAGAACTGATGAAGAGTTTGAGGGTGGGTATATTGCAGGTGCTTTAAATATCGATGTATTAGAGTCTGATTTTATAAATAAGGTTTCTGTGTTAGATAAAACTAAACCCGTATTTGTATACTGCCATTCAGGAGGTCGAAGTAGCGATGCCGCTAATGAATTAGTATTACAGGGTTTTACTCAGGTATACGATTTAAAAGGAGGTATTTCTGCTTGGAAAAGTCAAAAAATGCCTATTGAAACTAAATAAAAAGAGATCAAAATCAATTTAACAAACCTCTGTGTCTATTAATGATATCAGATATCATTGATTTTACAGTGTTTGAACCCATCATAATTAAATCGGGTGTAGGTGGAAATGGCACTGGTCTGTTTTTTATTTTCTCTTTAGATGCAGCCGAAAGCGCTCTATTATCGCCAACGGCTACTGCTCCAATGTTTTCAAATATAGCATCTGCTGTTACAGGGTCGCTTTTTAAAAGTTGCCTTGAGTTTAAATCATGAAACTCTAAAACACCCGAAATTCTTGCTGTTTTTCGTTGCTCTGTTTGAATAACATTGCACGTTATTTCTTTATATTTTTTCACCTTAATATCATTCCCTAAGGAATCTTTCATAACATTTCCTCTTGAATCCAATACGTATTCCCAACCATCTTCTATAGACATTTTATCAGTATATTGAGTTTCTTTTACCATTTCAGGTGAAACATCAATCATAGTAATTTTATATAAAATTTGATAATCGTAATTTAAATCTTTTAAAGCGGTGGTATGGTATTGTGTCCACTCTCTATTTAAACCTGTTAAGCTCATCTTCAATAATTCTCGCTCAAAATCTTGTGGAATTAATATTCGGCTAACATTTTCCATTTTAAAGAACACATAGGTTGTTCCTAAATGTTTTGCTTGGGTTAATAAATTATCTACATCTCTATAATTGGTAAAATAACTTTTTACCTTTTGCAGTTGATAAAATGCTTTTCTGGCATCTGTTCGGTTATTATTTTTTAGTAACCGTTCTGAGTTTGCATATAAAAATTCGGCCGCATTTTTTTTAGCTGTTATCATTTCATCATCTACATTAATTAATTTAATACCCATAGGTATTTGCGATAGTGTTTTTACTAACCTTTGCCGTTGATCAATTTTTGAGTACGTTACAAATACTTCATCCCAATTTTCTGGAGCTCCTTCCTTTTTTAAATATTGTATCCTGTCTAAATCTCGCTGTTGAGCAATGGTAAAAGCTTGTTGCAAAATATCCATATGCTTCATATTTGATGGCTTTTTTCGTAATTTTTTTACACTTTTTTGTATAGCCAAATCGTATCTGCCACTCACAAAGTCTTTTTTTGCACTACATGAGGCGATAAATAATACGATTAATAAATAAAGTACGTTTTTCATATATTCCAGTATTCCAAATTTTAAGCCAAAATTATATATATGCAGATAATATTTTAATATATCTGATTAAAATAATTGACTAAATAGTATTGAATAGGTAATAATAAATTATTTTTCAGGTTTGTTATGCTTATGCTTAATATCCAAAACCGCTATTCCTTCGGCTATAATATGGTTTGGATTAGACGCATGATACGCTATCATCTTAGAATGTATGGTATTTAAGCCTTTGCGAATAACTGTGCCTTCGGCTATAATATCCTCTCCTTTGGAGCTTTTTAAAAAATCAACCCGTATATCAATAGTGGATATTTTATCGCTTGGACTGTCTAAATAACCAATTCCAGCAGCACCTCCTACTGCGTCTAAAATAACACATAACATACCACCATGCCATCTTTCAATTCGTGGATCGCCTACTAATATAGATTGAAAAGGAACGTGTATTTTGGCATATCCTGGTTTAATTTCCTTTACTTTTAAACCCAAAAAAGCATGAAAAGGAATTATTTCTTCAATAATTTTTATATAAGTGGCCTCGTTAAATTCTACGTGCATATTTTAAAATTATGTGCTTCAAAAATACGAGGAATTTACTAATGACACTTTACCTTTTGTATATTTTCTGAAAATTTAGGACTTAGGTATGGAATGCCTAAATTTAAGCCTCTTAAAAGAAATAATACTGCGATTAAAAGAGAAACATAGGGTATTAATTTATGAATGGTTGGCATATATTTTTGGGCTATAAAATTTTTACTAAATATTAGAGCCAACAGCAAAGGCGTAGTGCCTATTCCAAATAAAACCATAAACAACAGCGAAAACATCCAATTTTTTTGTACCAAAGCCCCTCCCATAGCCATAAAAACTAACCCACAAGGTAAAAAACCATTTAATATTCCCAAGGTAAACCTGCTTAATGCAAAATTTTTTATAGTAAACGCTCTTTTTATCCAGGGATTCATTTTAAACGAAGGAAGATGAAGAAACTTAAATATTACTCTTGTTTTAAAAATATAGGTATCGAGCACATACATTAACATAATAAGGGCAATACCAATCGTAAAATACTGTTGTAAGCCAACCAATTTAAATGATCCGCCTACCATACCAAGTAAAACCCCCAGTATAGCATAACTTAAAATTCTTCCAATGTGATATAACACCGGATACCAAACAAGTAAAGATTTTTCATCCTGTTTTTTAAATGGAGTGGCTAACAATAATGGACCACACATACCCAAACAATGGAAGCTACCGGTTAATCCTAATATAATGGCAACTGCGTATTCCATTAGGGTATAAATACAGATTGTTTATCTTGATACGTAATATTGTTTTGAGTCCATTCACTACGCACTTCGTATAATCCTGACTTTAATACATGCAAAGGTATAACAAACAATTGTTTAACGTTTTTATATTGTTTATCCAGTTTTGAATCAGAGGCTCTATATAACCATATCGTTCCGTTTGAAAAAGTGCTATTTGGAAAATAAACCCATAAACTATCGTTTGTAATGTTAATTTTCATGTTCTTGTTTTCAGAAATGGTGTTTTGTAATTGTTGTTGTGTTTCGTTAAACGCTAACTCTCGCTGATAATAATCATCGTATTCTAAGGCAATATCTTGCTGAGAGGTTTTATATACTAAAACACTTATAAAAGCAATAAAACATGCCATAAATATTGCTATTCCTTTTCCCCAGTTCATATTTTTCCTACAAAGGTAGTATTTATAGTTTCTAATAATTTTCCGTTGGCATACACTCCAATTTTAATTTTATTTTTCATACTACGTACACGCTCTGAAGGATAATAAATAAAAAAACCCCCTTCCGATAAACCTTGTTTAGGTAAATGGATATTTTTACCTACTAATTTTATACTTCCTTGATCATCCATTAATTTTAACTCAATATCCATATCTTCATTACTTTTATTCACTAATTTAAAATTATATAAATTAGAAATTTTACCATCTTCATGCTCTTGATAAAGCATACCCGGTGTTCGCAATACAGTTGTCTCTATAGTAGTTCTAGTAAATAACAACACACTAAACAAAACCAACAAAATACCTAACACAATACTTGATGCCACAATACGAAAAGTAAATGCAAATTTTTGCTTATTGGCAATTTCATTTTCACTGGCATAACGTATTAAACCCTTTTCAAATCCAACCTTTTCCATAATATGATCACAAGCATCAATACAAGCCGTACAGTTAGTACACTCCAATTGAGTCCCGTTTCTAATGTCAATTCCTGTGGGACATACATGCACACAAAGTTTACAATCGATACAATCCCCTTTTCCGATAGTTTTTCTGTCTTCTTGTTTTAAAAGTTTTCCGCGTTTTTCACCCCGCAAGTAATCATATGCTACTACTATAGAGTTTTTATCTAATAATACACCTTGTAATCGTCCATACGGACAAACGGTAGTACAAACTTGTTCACGCAACCAATGAAAAACAAAAAAGAAAACTCCTGAAAAAGCAACAATGGCTACTAAACCGCTGATGTGTTTACTGGGTGGATCAGTAATAATTTCTAACAAAGCATCGCTCCCAATAATATACGCTAAAAATACATTAGATATTAAAAATGAAATCGCATAAAATATACTCCACTTGGCTAGTCTTTTTTTCCATTTTTCTGCAGTCCAGGGGGAATTATCTAATCTTTTTTGTTCGTTGTAATCTCCGTCAATCCAGTACTCAATTTTACGAAAAAGCATCTCCATAAATATGGTTTGAGGGCAAACCCATCCGCAAAATAAACGTCCAAATGCTATGGTAAAAACTACAATAAAAACTACCCCAATTATAAAACTCAAGGCAAATAAATGAAAATCTTGTGGCCAAAAAATTTGACCAAGTATCACAAATTTTCTTTCTAAAATATTGAGCATTAACAACGGCTCTCCATTTATTTTTATAAATGGTCCGCTGAATAAAAACAATAATAAAAAATAACTTAACCACGTACGAAAATTGTAAAATTTACCAAATGGTTTTTTAGGAAAAATCCAAACTCTTTTACCCTCTTTATTTACCGTAGAAATACTATCTCGAAACGAGTCATCCTGAATATATTTTGAGACATCTTCTGACATATTAAGGATTTACAATGCTGATTGAATCAGGATTTTGAGTAAGAAGAGTATCTGTGCTAAATGTATTAGTAGAATCGGTTTTTACAAACATTTCTCCTTGAGGTGCTTTTGCATTAGGCGGATTCGTTCCCTGCAAACTTAAAATATAACTGCTCACTTCGTGTATTTGTGAAGGTGTTAATTGATCCTTCCATGGTTGCATACCTTTAGCGGGCACTCCATATTTTACTGTTTTAAAAACATTTTTAATATCGCCTCCATGTAACCAGTAAACATCAGTCATATTTGGACCTATGCCACCCTCTCCTAATTGTCCATGACAAGCTGCACAAAATTCAATGTATATTTTTTTGCCTTTTTCTAAAGAAGCTACATCAAGCAACATAGTAGCATTATTTTCATCTACTAAGTTGGATAGTTTTTTTAAATAATTTTCAACCTGAATATTGGCTTCCTGCACCTCATCTATATACTCTTGAGCTTGAGATTTTCCTCCAAATCCAAAATGATAATATGGAATATAAAGAACAGCAAACACAATAGTAGCATAAAACATATATAACCACCAAGGCGGTAATACATTATCTAACTCTCGAATACCATCGTATTCATGATTCATAAGAATTTCTTCTTCCTTTTCGATGGGTTTGGCCAGCGTAAGCTTTTCTGTCCAAACTTCTAAAATATCTTGTGTTTCAGCAACTTTTTCATTTTTTAACGTTTTTATTAATTTATTTAAAACTACGGTTAACCACCAAGCAGAAAAAGCCAATAAAACGTTTAGAGTAATTAATATCCAAATAAGTTCATCAGATACATTTAAAAAGTCATCAAATGAAGATGTTCCGGTTGATGCAGCGAAGCTAGTATTTGTAGAAAAAACACCAACTAACACGAGTATTATCGACTGATATTTACCTGAAAAAAAATCCTTCCATATTGTTTTTTGAGAACTTAAATTTTTTATGGCATTTCCTAAAAAACTAATCACTACCAACCACACAAACAACATGATACTCAGCACTAAAAACAAAGGAGTTTTGTGTTCTCCGAATACCGATTCTGCTACCGATTGATCAGAGTTCTGTTGCGCTATAGAAACAATAGGCAGTATAAAAGCCAACGCAAACAATAAATATGCTTTTTTAAATAATTTCATAATGAATCGTTTATTGGTATATTTTTAATTTCAGTAATTCTTTGTTTATCTGCTTTAATAACCCAAATAAACATGATAACAAAAAACAAAAAGAAAATAACGAAAGATATAAGAGGGAAAATTTCAATGCCCCCAATAGTATCTAAATGATGTTTGATAAACTTTAACATAAATTAATTTGAAGCAGGTTCAACTTTTTTAATATCAGTACCCAATCGCTGTAAATACGCTATAATAGCAACAATTTCTTTGGTAGGTTTTGCGTCTATATTTTTTTCTTCTTTTAACCTCCCTACAATTTCATTTGCTTGTTTTATCAAATCTTTATTGGCTTCAAATTCGTACCCTTCAGGATATGGAACACCTAATGTTTGCATGGCTTTAATTTTTGCTAGAGTTGTTGATGTATCCAACTCATTTTCCAACATCCAAGGATAGGCAGGCATAATAGAGTTTGGCGATGTAGTAGTTGGATCGTACATATGGAAATAATGCCATGAATCGGGACGAACGCCTCCTTCCCTGTGTAAATCAGGCCCATTTCTTTTAGACCCCCACTGAAACGGGTGATCATATACATATTCACCTGCTTTAGAATATTCTCCGTATCGTGCTGTTTCGGAACGGAATGGCCTAATCATTTGCGAATGACACGTGTAACATCCTTCTCGTATATAAATATCCCTGCCTTGTAACTCTAATGGAGTGTAAGGCTTAACGGATGTAATGGTAGGAATATTTGACTTAATTAAAAAAGTAGGCATAAATTCTATTATACCCCCAATTGCCACTACAACCAATGACAGTACTAACATTTGCACCGGCCTTCTTTCAATGGTTCTGTGCCAATATCCATGATTAGAAACTGTAACATCTTTCTCTAAAGCATATGCTTCTGCCGACTCTGTAGGTTGAAAAACACCTGCCTTAGCTGTTTTTACTAAATTTACCGCCATAATTATAGCTCCAACTAAATATAAAACTCCTCCTAAAGCTCTTGCCATATATGCCCACTTAATTTGAAGAACGGTCTCTAAAAAATTAGGATATTTTAAAACCCCTTCTGCCGTAAACTCTTTCCACATTAACGATTGAGTAAACCCAGCAAAATACATGGGTGTAGCATATACTAAAATACCTATAGTCCCTATCCAAAAATGCCAATTAGCTAATTTCATAGAGTATATTTTGGTATTAAATAATTTAGGTACCAACCAATACAACATGCCGAAAGTAAAAAACCCATTCCAACCTAAACCACCAATGTGTACGTGGCCTACCACCCAGTCGCTAAAGTGTGCAATAGCGTTTACATTTTTTAAAGACATTAATGGACCCTCAAAGGTAGCCATACCATAAGCCGTTAAAGCTACCACCATAAATTTCAACACCACATCGTCACGAACTTTATCCCAAGCGCCACGCAACGTAAGTAAACCATTTAGCATGCCCCCCCAGGATGGAGCAATAAGCATTACAGAGAAAACAACTCCTAAGGTTTGAGCCCAATCAGGAAGAGCAGAATACAATAAATGGTGAGGACCTGCCCAAATGTATATAAATATTAACGCCCAAAAATGTATAATAGATAACTTATAAGAATAAACCGGTCTGTTAGCAGCCTTAGGAACAAAATAATACATTAAACCTAAATACGGAGTGGTTAAAAAGAATGCTACCGCATTATGTCCATACCACCATTGAACTAAAGCATCTTGAACACCTGCATACCACGAATAACTTTTTAAGAAACTTATGGGTAACTCAATAGAATTAACAATGTGTAACATGGCTACTGTTACAAAGGTTGCAATGTAAAACCATATAGCTACGTATAAGTGTCGCTCTCTACGGTTTAAAATTGTCATAAACATATTTACACCAAATGCTACCCATACCAAGGCTATAGCTATATCTATAGGCCACTCTAACTCTGCATATTCTTTTCCAGTAGTATGTCCGGTTAATAACGTTAAGGCAGCCGACACAATAATTAACTGCCAACCCCAAAAATTTACCTTACTTAAAGCATCACTCCACATTCTTGCTTTAAGTAGCCTTTGTAAGGAATAATATACTCCGGCAAAAATGCCATTCCCTACAAAGGCAAAAATAATAGCATTCGTATGTACCGGCCGCACACGACCAAACGTTAAAAACTCGGCTAAATTTAATCCCGGAAAAACCAATTGTAAAGCAACAATTATTCCTAATAACATCCCAACTAAACCCCAAATAACTGTAGCTACTAAAAAGTTCCGTACTATAGAATTATCATATTCAAATTTTTCAAGTTGCATAATATTTATTTTAATGTTGAATGACTGGATGAAGTTGTGGAATTTCTATCTATTAGTATTCGAACAGCTGGTGACTGATCATCTTCGTACTGTCTGTTTTTAATTGCCCATATAAAAGCAAAAAGAAAAAATACAGCTACCAAAAAGCTTACGAATATTAATAAATATATTATCTCCATTTGAGCAAAGGAAATAAGTTAAATACTGTTAATGAATGAGAGAAGTCAATAGTAATAGATGATAAATATCAGTGTATTCGCTTTGGAAATATTCTTAGTAAAATTATCATTACAGCTTGTTGTAATAAGGAATGCATGTATTAGTTTAAATAAATGATAAAATCGTAACAAAAAAATAAAGGCTAATCAAAAAATCTATTTTTGGTCTTTACAGTATTTTCTGCTTAATTCTTTGGCTTCTAAAATTTTAAGCTTAGCTGCACTGGCTAAATCTGAACAAGCGGCATCTCTATTGCCTAATTCAAGATTAGCAACAGCTCGGTGATAATGAATAACTCCAATATTATCTGTTTCGTTATTTTCCTTAGCCTTTTCTAAAGCTAACCCAAAAGCCAACTCAGCATCTTCCCATTTTTTTAAGTAATATAATGCTTCTCCTTTTTTAAAAATATAATCGGGATTTTTATCATTTATTTCCATAGCCTTTTCAAAATCTTTTAAGGCGGTAGAATAACTACTTAAACTAGCCCGACACAAGCCTCTATAAAAATAAGCCTCATCGTCTTCTGTTTTATATTTAATATATAAAGACAGTTTTTGAATACTTACCGAAAAATTCCCCTCCCAATAATTGGCTATACCCACTTCCTTAGCTTGTTGAATTTTTTCTTCGGATAAGGGTTTTTGTGCTTGAGAAAAAGCAAATGTAGTAAAGGTGCTTATTAATATATTTATAAAAAATATTCTTATCATACGTGGATTATTTATGTTGATATTTATTTTTTAATGCCTGAAAAACACTAGTAATTTGTTGTATTGTGTTATCATCCATTTTTATGGTTGGTTCTTGTAATACCGCATCATTATTTGTATTTAAAATAACTTCACCTGAATCGTTTAATACCACAGGCTCATAAACAATATCAACTGTTTGAAATAACATTGAAAGACTTTCTAAATCTTTTTTTACTTCATTTACGTTGGGTTGATTTGGTAAAGTGTTAAATACATTGATTAACTTTTGAATAGTAATTTTTTGATACCCAATTTTATCGTGTACATTTTTTAATCCTTGATTATAATGTTTTAAAGTAATATTTACTGATTCTACCCAACTTCCATATAAAATTAAATAACTAAGATCTTGTTTTTCGTGAGTTTTTAGGTAATCATTAATGTTGTTATAACTATTTCTAACGATTTCAATAAGACGTTCCGTATTTTTTTCATTTTTCTTTAACTCCTCTACAGTAGTTGCATTAAAAAACTGTTCAACATATAATTTTCGAGCTAACTCCATGATAGTAGAGTAATACTCTGATGATAAGGAAGTTTCTTTAAAAATATTAATATAACTTAAATCAACCGAGTACATACCCAAAGCAATAGCCATATCCGCTGAACTCACAAAATCATCTGCTTTATGAGGCTTAGAAATAAAAGTTTTATCTAAATCAGATCCTTTTAAATCGTGGGCAAAATCGAGGGGTGAAGGAATAGATCTTAAAATGATATTTATACTTTCTTTCGTAGGAGAAATTTTATACGAGTTAGCAGGTTGTAACATTTCTTCTGAAACATCATTATTTTCTAAAGAAGATGGTTTATTGCTTTGGTCTGATGTAATACAAGCAGAAAAAAACAAAATACAAATTCCGATGAATAATACTTTTAAATGCATATTATATTTTTTTTCGAAGATAAAAATAATAAAACATAAAATGAATATATTAGTTTGTTATAATGCGTTTAAGAATAGAAGTAATAACCTTGTTTTTTATAACGTATTATCAAAATATATTTAATCTTTCATTGTTTTATTTACAGCTTTATGGTAACAGGTTCTACACAAAGGCTCATATGTGTTTTTTTCACCCAACAATATTATATCTTGGGTGGGATGTATTCTATTAGAAAACAATGCTAAATCTCCACACGAAACACATATAGCATGTACTTTTTTTATGCTGTCAGCAATAGCTAATAAATAAGGCATGGGCCCAAAAGGGTTGCCTAAAAAATCCATATCTAAACCTGCCACAATTACGCGTTTACCCATACATGCTAATTTTTTTGAAACCTCAACAATTTCTATATCAAAAAATTGAGCCTCGTCTAATCCAACAATATCTGCATCTAACACTTTTTGAAGAATTTCGTTTGATGATTTCACCGGAATAGATGACACCGAGTTTTGATCATGAGAAACCACCTTTTGCTCATCGTATCTATTATCTACCGATGGTTTAAAAATGACTACTTTTTGTTTGGCAATTACCCCTCTTCTTAATCTTCTAATTAGCTCTTCTGTTTTCCCTGAAAACATAGATCCGCAAATAACTTCAATCTTCCCTTTTTTAATTTTTTCCATATTAAAAGTTGAATTCTAGTTGTTTTTTTAGTAATTGAAATGTTTTACGATGAAATGGACTGATGCCATATTGCTCAATCGCCTTTCTGTGTTCTAAGGTAGGATAGCCCATGTTTTTATTCCAAGAATAGTACGGGAATTTTTGATGTAGGTTTTGCATAAGTTCATCTCGATATGTTTTAGCTAAAACAGAAGCCGCAGCAATAGATAAATACGTTGAATCACCCTTAACAATACAAGTATAGGGTATATTGAGTGAAGAAGAAAATCTGTTTCCATCAATAAGTAATAATTCGGGTTGTAATGAAAGAGATTGAACCGCTTTACTCATAGCTAAAAAGGACGCATGTAAAATATTAATTTTATCTATTTCATCGTGCTCAACACTGGCAATTGACCAACTTATTGCATCTTGTTTAATAACCGCTAATATATTTTCTCGTTGTTTTTTGCTTAACTTCTTTGAATCGTTGAGCATATTGTTTTTATATTTTTTTGGAAAAATAACGGCTGCAGCTACCACTGGGCCGGCTAAACATCCTCTACCGGCTTCATCACATCCGGCTTCTATTTTAGTTGTATCGTAAAAACTTTTTAACATATTAATTACATGGTTTTTTGTATGCTATGCCATAATAACTCGGCTGTTTTATTCCAACTAAAAGCTTCTTGCCTTATTTTACCTTTATGAATTAATTCTAAACGCAAAGATTCATTACTATACATTTCTATCATTGCATTTGCAATATCATCGATAGAAAAAGGGTTTACGTATTTTGCGGCATCTCTAGCTACTTCGGGTAAGGATGTAACATTGCTTGTAATTACAGGTGTTTCACATCGCATGGCTTCTAAAAGTGGAATCCCAAAACCTTCAAAATAAGGCACATACACTAAAGCAAGTGCCGATGCTAATAACTTTTTAAGTTCTAGTGTATTTAATCTGCCCGTAAAAATTATATCACTTGAGTGTTTCAAAGAATTAAAGACCTGTTGCATATTTTTAGGCCAATAATATTTTTCCCCCACTAAAACCAATTTAACGGTTGAATTGGTGTTGGTTTTAAATAAATCAAATGCCAATAATAACCTAGAGATATTTTTTCTGGGATGTATGGATCCGACATATATAAAATATGAACATCCAAAAGTATATGTATGTACAACATGCTCCTTAGTTTCTTTATCTACGGGTGAAAATATTGGATTTACTCCATTATACACTACGTCAATAAGCTGAGTAGATATATTATATTGTAAGGCGATATCGTTTTTTGAAAATTCAGATACAGTGGCAATTCTACTTGCTTTATGAGCAAACTTTGGAAAAAAATAATTATAGTATTTACGCACTAAAAAAGGTACATCTTGAGGATAGTGATAAAAATTAATATCGTGTATTACTGCCAGTTGTTTCGTGTTAGTATTCAATGAAAGATATCCATCGGGAGATAAAAATACATCCGGTTTATATTTTTTTAAAGCCCTTGATACAGAAAATTCAAACCAAGCATAAAATAAAATTGGATGACGAGCTTGTGGCGATAAGACTACCGGAGTAATGTTATCAGAAAAGATAAAACGTTTATCAAAAGGCCTGTCGAATAAAAAAATAAATTCAACCTCCGGATGTTGGCGAGTAATTATTTTTAATGTTTCGTAAGTAAACCAACCGATGCCTTCTAATTTATTATATATTAACAAACGGGTGTTTACCGCAATTTTCATAAATACAAAAGTATGTCCAATTCATGGAAACTATAAAATTATTGATGAAAAATATACCTTTGTTTAAAAGTGTAATTATATTTTATAAATGTTTGGCCCCGTAGTTCAATGGATAGAATAGAAGTTTCCTAAACTTTTGATACAGGTTCGATTCCTGTCGGGGCTACTTAATAAAAAAAGCTCAAAAAAATAATCTTAACTTTTAGCCATTTCTTCCTTTATTCTTCTTTTGCATCTAAAAAACAAGTAGTTAGAAGCCATCCAGAAATTTTTAAAAGCTCTGTTATTGGTTTTTTTATGGTAATACCTAAAGTATATCTGCTGAATAATTACCGCCAATCTAAATAAGCCGTAAATTTCATAAAAAATAAAATTTTCAAATGTTATTCCAGTATTTTTTTGATAGTATTCTATCACTTGATTTCTGCTCAACATCCCTGGAACATGTGTTGGTTGTCGCCTGAACATTTTATAAAAAAAGTGATCGTTTTCCTGTACCCAGTATGCCAATGAATTTCCTAAATCCATTAATGGATCACCTACTGTAGCCATTTCCCAATCTAATATTCCTATTACTCTTGTTGGATTTTGAGGGTCTAAAACAACATTATCAAATCTAAAATCGTTGTGTATAAAACATAATTTTTCTGTTTTTGGGATATTAGATTTAAGCCAGTCCATAACACACGTAAACGTAGGGGTATTCCATGTTTTGGCTTTTCTGTACCGTTCACTCCATCCTTCAATTTGTCTTGAACAATAGCCCACTCCTTTCCCAAATTTATCTAGCCCGGAAGTCTTAATATCAATGGAATGTAATTCAATAAGCTTATCTAAAACATTTGTGCATAATATTTTAGTTTCTTGCTCATTTTTTAATAAGCCTTTTGGAAAATTTGCTCTTGGTATAATTCCTTCAATTTTTTCCATTATAAAAAAATCTGAACCAATAATCCTAGAATCATTGCAAAAACTTATTACTTTCGGAACTGTAGGATAATATGGCTTAAGCGATTCCATCACGGAATATTCCCTTCCCATATCATGGGCACTTTTTACAACTACTCCTTTAGGGGGCTTTCGTAAAATCAGTTTCTTGTTTGCATAGCTAAGTTCATACGTTAGATTCGAGGCTCCTCCTGTATATTGTTTTATTGATAGATTTCCTTTTAAATCAGGTAAAACAGATTTAATATATTCATCTACTGTTTTTAAATCCAACGAATCTTCTTTTCTTACCTCACGAGCCGAATCAATTAAGATAAAATTGTTATTATGCATGAAGCTTACGAATTATAAATACAAACGTATGATTGTATTTATAAGTAAACATTTACAATTGTTAAGATTTTTTTAAAACCCTAGATCTTATTCTGCTTAATGAAACTGCGGTTATGCCTAAATATGAAGCTATATATTTTTGAGGTACACGTAAAAATATTTCCCTATTGGTAGTTAAAAGTTTTATATATCTTTCTTCAGGTGTGTCTAAAATATGACTTTCCATTCTTTCAATAACGTTTCCAAATTCTCTGTTTATTATTTCTCTCCCCCACTCAGAAAATCCTGCGTCCTTATTGTATAATTCGCCTAAAAATGCATTGTCAATTTCTACTAATTTTGTTTCTTCAATAGCTATTACAGAATAGTTACTAGGCTTTTTATGTAGTAAAGATGTATGAGCACAAACAATGGATCCTTCTGTAAAAAAACCTCCGGTTATTTCTTCTGCATTTTTTTGATACACCGATCTTACAATCCCTTTAGTAACATAGGCTATTTTTCCAAAATTCTGCCCCTCTTTAAAGTAAATATCTCCTTTATTCAGAGAAATCTCTTTAACGCTATTTATAAGTGTTAGTAAATCCTCATGTTTAATCTTGCTTAATAACTTTTCGAGTCCTAACTTTAATTCAGAATTTAAATTATTAATATCGAATGTAAACATGTTAAAAATGTGCTTTATATGGAAAGTTAATAAAACAAATCTATAGGTCAATAAATTCTATGTAATTTTGTATTGTTTTAGTATTTTATTTTTAAGCGATGCACACCATAGAGCCCTTTTATAATTGGCGAAGTATGTACACCTCTGAAAACGATGTGTACTCACCATTTTATGGTAGAGAATATAGCGAATTTGAATTTACCCACGATATATATGGATATTATATACATCCACAGTGGGATGATATTGGTTCTGCCAGCTTATTTATTAAAATTTTGTATACCGACTACGAAGAAAATTTTGCTATTATAGAGTTGATGGGTGAGTGGAATGATTGTATACAAAACGACATTATGACCTTTAAAAGAGATGTTGTTGATGTTTTACAAAACAGAGGAATAGAAAAATTTATATTAATTGGTGAAAACGTATTAAACTATCACTCGGGAGACGATTGTTATTATGAGGAATGGTTTGACGAAATTCAGGATTCGGGATGGGTAATAATGATTAATTTTAGAGAACATGTATGTCGTGAATTTATAAATACAGGCATTGATAAGTATTTTATTATGGGAGGAGTATTTAACGAAATGCCTTGGCGGAATTTTTTACCTCAACAATTATATGAGTGGATTGACGCTAAAATTATGAAAAAAATTTCGGGGTAGTACATAATGTTGGAATACATTATACTTTGTGAGAGTTTAAAGTATTTTATCGGGGTTTGGGTATTGGTTCAATCAGCAATTTATTTTCTTGTTTGTCGAAGTAAGTAACCGTCATTTCTAACGTATCGGGTGTAACAAATGATGCTTTTACCTAAAAGCATCTGCAGCTAATTTAAGCACAATTAGCAAACTGAACAATAAGTTTGAAATATATTTTCCTAAAAATGAAAAACTTTTGGAAGTTTGCGTTACAATGAAATACCGAAGTTTAAAGACTCACAGTATTATTTGTAACACCATGTTAGGTAAAGTTCATACGCTTAAGGTCCACAACAAATGTGCCCAGACTCTAAAATTTTTAGATCTCTATCAATTATTTTACCTGTTTTATAATCAATTTTAAGTAATAAAGCACAAATTCTGTAATATCCCCAAGTTAATTCTTTTCTTTCTTTTTTTAAATCAACTTTTTCAGTAACAAGCCAATATTTAATAGAATCAGTTTCTATAAGCCTTATTTTATCAATAGATTCTATTGTTGAATCTTGTCTTACAATTAATTTAGCTTGTTTTTTTGAGATATTTTGAGAGACAAGGGTTTTGGAAGAAAGAAAGGAAACTGTAAAAATAACTATTATATTATTTAGAAATCGCATTTCATTTAGTGCCAAAAATATTTTCATAGGCATAAGCACGTCCAATATAATTCTTATTATTTATTCTACTAGAATAAAATTCTTCAAACTCAATGCCTTTGAGCGTTTCTTCATAAATCCCCCTTTTAGTAACTACCTCCAAAACCGTTTTGTAATTTGCTACATCAAAAATCTGAATGCGATTGTCCTTAATCATTTGAATGACTATTTGGTCCATAAAATCATCAAAATCCCCTCTAGCCAATTTTTCTTTTTTTGAGGGTAAAATGTACCTGCAAATAATTGTATCTAAATTATTCAAATCCAAGTTTTTTGAAATTAACTCTTTAAAAACTATTGAATCAGAATTTTGAAAATCAGCTATCAAAAAATCTACGGTTTTATAAAAAGAAGTTGAGTCTGTTATAAAAATGAATTTCTCAGAGCTAATTTTAATGGTCTTTCCATTAGGTGTAAAACTTAAGCTATAAGTCTCCGATTTTGAGAAAAAATAAACGAGAGCAAATATTATCACTAAGATTATTTTCCTGTACATTGCTCTAAATGAATTTTACATAACGTTTAGTATATGCAAAGTAGGCGATTGCGGGCTTCAAACTTATCAAACCGAGATGAAGTTGAAGCGAGCTACAACCGTTGAATTTACTGCTATTTCGCCTATTTTGTATATACATTGTTAGCGGTTCGGGCTTTTTTTCTTCGGTCAGCAACATTTCTCGTCTTGTTGAATTGGTGGACATTTCTCGCTCCCATAACTGCAATAAACACAGCAGTCTCCTTGTTGTGGTTTCAGTACAGTTTTGCAGTTTTCGCACTCGTAAAAGTATTGGCAAGCATCTGTCGGCATTGTTTCTTCTTTTTTGTGTCCGCAGTTGGGGCAAGTGATTGTTGATTGCAATTTTATTTCCATTTTATTTTTCCTTTTTGTCTCTTACTGAATATCCTGTTCCGTTAATTGCTGTTTCGATTTCGGCTATGTTAGTTTTTGAGTTGTCAAATTCAACGATTGCGTTTCCATTCTCGTATGAAGCAGTTGATTTGATTATTCCTGAAAGTTTGTTCACTTCGTGGTTTACGTGTTCTTCGCATCCTGCACAAGTCATTCCGCTGATAGTAAACTCAACGGTCTGTAAATTTGATTTGTCAACTACTATTACTTGTTTTTCTGTCTTAGGGTAGAAAATATGTGCATAGTAAGGAAAGGCAAGCATTACAATTGCGAATGCTGTAACAATTCCTAAAAACTTTTTAC
>CAZEIM010000003.1:0-2216 GCA_964512145.1 uncultured Flavobacteriales bacterium | reverse complement strand
CCAAGCAAAACCAAGAACCAAAATTGTCAAACCAATTAAATACGGTCGGAAAGGTTCAAGCCACGAAAAAGAGGCAGCAAGTCCGCTTGTTCCTGCAATTAGTGCCAAAACTGGTGTAATACAGCATAGAGAAGCAGCGAATGCCGTTAAAATTCCTGCTCCGATTAGTTTATTGTCCTTTTTCATATTGTCTCCAAAATTTTGTTTTCGTCAAGTATTATGAAAAACGGTTCAAGCAAGTTTTTGTATTCGTTTGTCAGCGAATAGAAAATGGTCTGTGCTTGCCTTTCTGTTTCAATGAGTTTTCGGTCTTTGAGTTTTCGCAGGTGTTGAGAAACTGCCGAAATGGTCATTCCAAGAACATCACTCAGGTCGCAAACGCAAAGTTGTTTCTCTTCATAAAGCAGGAACAGGATTTTCAGTCTGACGTTGTTACCCGCCAATTCAAGTCCGTTCGATAAGTAGTCAAACGAGCCGTTGAGTTCTGCAACTCGGTCTTTACAACGGTTGATTTGTTTAATGTCCGCTTGTTGTCTTATGCAAGAATTGTTTTCCATAAACACAAAGATAGTCAACTTGTTTATTTAAGCAAATGCTAAAATACAATATTTTAAAAATAACCCGATTTGTTTCTCGGGTCGTTTTATTGCCTGACCGCTAACGGTTTTGGGCTTTGCGTTCGGGCGGGTTTCGGAGCACAAAACTGTCAACCAGCACTGCATTCGAATAGAAGCACAATGCTCCAAGTTCACACGTCACCCCGCCTGACGCAAAACCCGTGTTAGCAGGTCGTGCTATTGTCGAATTACTTTATGAAGTAGCCTACTTTTACCGTTACTTATTTCTACAAAATAAACACCTGATGTATTTAGCTGAATTGGAGTTGAATTATTCTTTCGTTCTTCAATTAATTTTCCTTGTGCATTATATATTTTTATTACAAATTTCTCATTTATCCTATTTCCATTGAGTACAATATTTATTTGATCTGTCGTTGGGTTAGGATAAACTATAAATCTTTCAGCCATTTCGTTATCCTCTATTCCAAGAGTCAATGCACTCCTTTGAGTGTAAAGTATTGTGTCGCCTTTCCCTTGTATTTTTGATATGTTATAGGTAGCACGCATAATCCCATCATCTCCAACTTTGAAATTATGGAACGCAACTTCGGAGCTACCGTGGTCAGTAATAAATTCTTGAGAACCAATAAATGGAGTTCCTGTATTTTGAATGTAAACTGCTTTAAGGTCTGCTTGTGGGTTGTTTGTAATGTTCCCAAAATCCATTTCATCTTTCCAAATACACCAAACATAATTATTAGAAAAGTCATAGGCTGTTTTGATTAAATGGCTTCTAACATTTGTCGTTGAAATTTGAATAGGCATACTCCACGTATTGCCGCCATTTAATGAATATTTATAAATAATATTAGCATTATAGTCAGGCATCGTAACGTTATGATAAACGTGGTAAAATGCATGAATGATACCATTTTTGTCAACTATTAGATTAGGATCCCATTGGTCATCGTCAGAATTATTTATGCCACTTCCTTCAAGAATAAAAACTGGATTCCATGTTGTCCCGCCATCGTATGTAATTCGAGCTTTTACATCCCAATTCCAGCCATTCGATGAGCACATGGATGGCATTGAACTTCCACAACCATTCACATTTTCTCGCCAAGCAATCATAAGTGTGTCACTGTTTGTTCCGCCAAAATCAGCAACAGGAAAGGCTGCATGATAGTTTGCTAATGAATTGTCAGAAATTTGAGAAATGTTAAAATTGTTCCCATTATCATTGGAACGAGCGTACCAACAAGTTGATTTAATTCCTGAACTATAGTTCTGATGATTTCCTTGTTGCCACATCAGGTGAATTCTGTTTTTTCTGTCTACTGTTATTTGAGAGAATTGAACAGTATCGGCTGCTGT
The DNA here is from genome assembly GCA_964512145.1 of uncultured Flavobacteriales bacterium. Taxonomy (GTDB): domain Bacteria; phylum Bacteroidota; class Bacteroidia; order Flavobacteriales_G; family JALEGO01; genus CAYOHR01. Next base: position 279 of record CAZEIM010000003.1, on the reverse strand, counting down.
CTGAGTTGTTGTATTAATGGTGTTGGTTGTCACCCAAGAAACGCCATTATATTTTGCAAATCCTAAGGAAAAGTCCCCAGATTTCCATGTGATATAGATATTGTCGCTTTGGTCAATGTCTGCAGATATTGTTGTTAGTCCGTTTGCAGCTGGCGTATAAAGCGTTCCCGGACTTGTCCATGTATTACCACCGTCTGCAGACTGTGTCCATTTATTTTGTCCACTTTGTCTATAAAATATAACTACCGTTCCATTTGATTTAACGACCATTGCATTAGC
>CAZEIM010000002.1:84669-118298 GCA_964512145.1 uncultured Flavobacteriales bacterium | reverse complement strand
TATACGGTAAAAAACTAACTAGGTTACATTATTGATTAATATATACTGACATTAACATAATATTCACATATTTGATTATCAGTAATAAATTTATTTAAGCATAAAATAAAGCTCTTTAATAAATGTTCTGTAATTTTGCCATAAATAAAATGTAATTATGAATCCCGTAAATATTTACGCAGAAATAACTCCCAACCCCAAAACTATGAAGTTTGTTGCCGATGTTTATTTAGTACAAGCGAACAGCTCCTTCGAGTTTAAGGATCCGGATGATGTTAAAAATTCCCCTCTGTTGGAGCGACTATTTAATTTCCCGTTTGTCCAATCCATATTTGTATCGGATAACTTTATTTCGGTAACTAAAAATGATTTGGTTGAATGGGATGATATTACCCTAGAGCTCAGAGAATACATTCAAGACTATTTAAGAAAAAATAATTCGTTATTTACAATTGAAAATCCTGAAATATTTGACCATCAAAGTCAACATAAAATTGAGTCAGAAGAATTGTATGATGAAGTGGTAGCACAAAATGAAACTGAGCAAAAAATAATGGATATTTTAGAGGAATATGTTAAGCCGGCCGTTGCTCAAGATGGTGGAAACATCGTTTTTAAATCGTTTAATGAGGGTGTATTAAAAGTATCTATGAAAGGATCATGTAATGGTTGTCCTTCATCATCTGTTACTTTAAAATCGGGCATACAGCAACTTTTCGCTCGAATGATGCCTGAAGTTAGGGAAGTAGTTGAAGATTAAAAAAAATGGTGCAAAAAATTCATTTTGCACCATTCTGGTTATTTTTTAATTTGAATATTACGCCTGTTTTTTTAAGGCTGAAACCTGTACTTTAAATTTTATTTCGTCATATATCATTTTATCCCCTAAATTATCAAAAAAGCTACCCGAACCATAACGAATATTCCATTTGGTTCTATCAATAGTAATATCGGCCAACGCATTAAGGTTTGAATTAGGGCCATTTGTTACTTTTGCATTAAATGTAATTTCATGGGTGATGTTTTTTATACTTAAATCTGCTGTAATTTTATGCGTACCATCTGAGTTTTTACTAGATTTTTTAATCAAAATTTTAGCAGTTTTATGATTTTGAACATCAAAAAAATCAGCCGATTTTAAATGACCATCTAACTGCTCTTTATACTCACCTTCTAAATCGGTAGTATTTATGGTAGTCATGTCTATTACAAATTCTCCCTTGGTAATTTGATCATCTTTTAGCGTTAAAAAGCCACTTTTTAAGAGTACTGTACCATTATGTTTTCCAGTAACTTTTTCGGCAAACCATTCTAGTGAGCTTGACTTTTCTTGTAAGGTATACGTTGTTTCTCCTTGATTTGCAGTAAATGACATTACCCCTGCTGTTGTAGCCAATGCTATGGCTGATTTAATTGTTTTAGTGTTCATAGTTAAAAAATTTAAAAGTTTGTTTCTCGTATATTATCTAGTGTATTATTTATACTTTCCCATAAACTAGGGTCAATATTTTCAAATGATTTATGAAATTGTGCCATTTTTAAATCCATTTCATCCAATAAGTTTAAGCCATCTTTGGTAATTAATACCTCAACCTGCCTTCTGTCTTTCAAAGAAATCTCACGAGAAACTAATTTTTTTAAACGCAGTTTCTCAACCAATCTAGAGGCATTAGACATTTTATCTAACATACGTTCAGTAATGATTTGTATTGTTACCGGATTATTTTGCTGACCTCTTAGAATTCTTAATATATTGTATTGTTGAGGAGAAATTTTATATGGTTTTAATAATTGGCTATGTTTATCCATAAGCCAATTTGCAGTGTAAATGATGTTTACTATCCCTTTTTGAGAAATACTGGCGAATTTTTTTTGCTTTATTTCATCTTCTAATTTCATAATACAAATATATGTAAAAACATTTAATGTATATACATATATTATGTTAATTTTTTTTTTTTTATAAATGTTGATTGTAAGATTTTAACAACGCTGTTCTAAGGCCTATGTTAAAAAATACATGATTAATATTTTGTTGATGGTATTGCAAGGATCTATAACTCAACTGAAATGAAGCCATGAAATTACGTTTTGATGATAACCGGATATAATATTCAACATCCATTCTAAATAATTCGAAAAGGGTACCTTGCAATAAAAAATTCCCGTACTCTTTTCTATTATTATACGAAGCTAAAATATTGTAACCTAAATTTACATTACTACTATCTAAACCTTGCATTATATGTAATGCGGTAATTTTAAATATTTGTTTAGAATTTCCAAGTAATAGACTAACCATATTTTCTGAAAAATTTGCTCCTAGTGGATGTGCTAAAGGTTGGCCTAAGTGAGAATAAGACTCAATATTGCGTAAGTGAGAATATGTATATGGACTTACTCTATTATGTTCAGCCAACATGAGACCGTTTATTTTACCTAAATTAAAAGTATATTTAGCACCAAATTGTACACCATATTTATTTGCCCACCAACCATTTTTTGCGCGAATTTGCGATAAATAAAACTCATCTAATAGTAATTGTGCATATACATTTGCTCCCTTGAATAAATCCAATGAAACGTCTGTACCTATAAGCATATTATCGCTTGATCCTATAGAATATTCTACCGGGCGATAAAATATTATTGGATTTAGATAATGAATATCAGTAGCTCTATTGTTTAATGTATCTTTTGCTCCCCAAACAACAGATTCCCATAATGTAATGTGCAACTTCTTTAAAACATCTATTTTAACACTATGAGAAGCAACATATTTAATTTTTGTATGCAATGGATTGAAATATGTATTAGAATTAATATATCTAGAAAACAAATTTTCGTATTGAATTGAACGATTAATTTTTGTGTCAAATTTTATAAAAAAAGCATTGGGAGAATAATCTGAAAGAAGCAATGACCTATATCCGTTTCCTAAAAAATTTTTCCCAAATCCTGCATACATATTTATAATAGGTAATGCTTTATATTGAGCTAAAAAACTTATATTAGGAAAAAAGTAAAATTGATTTCTTTTAACATAAAAACTGGAAAACCCAGGAATTACCTTATTTCTATCAATAAAAGTATCTGTAAAGGTTGGAACTGAGCTTGCCAGTAAAAAAACATCTGATATAACAGAAAACCTATGGCTTATTTTTTTTTTATAGGAGAACCCAATAAAATTTTCGGACAGTACTTTTTTAAACGTATTTTCTTGTCCTATGCTAACACCAAAATGAGGAATAAAATAAGACTTTGTGGTATCATCAATAAAATTTCCTTGCTCAATAATCCTTGAAAAATTTGAAATACTCTTAAATTCCTGTGAATAAATATTTAAAAAAAAACTATACGATAAAAAAATGAATATTCTTTTAAACATTAATTTAACGTAATTTTTTGTATGGGAGCTGGAATTTCGTGAATTGTTTTAACCACATTGAGTTTAATTTTATTTTTTGATTTAAAATAAAATGGAATTTGAGAAAGAATAATAGCTAGGGAAAACATAATAGCTAAATTTACACTAGGATTAAAGTTAATAAATACAGAAGCGACAATTATCGTTATACTATACATATAAATAACCAAAGACGCCCAAGTATGATTTAATCCTATATCTAAAAGGCGGTGGTGAATATGATTTCGATCGGCACTAAAAGGAGAGCGGCCTTTAACTGCTCTAAAAATAAAAACCCTAAGTGTATCTACCAATGGGTAAGCTAAACAAGATAATACAAAAACGGGCTTAGATGTATAGATAAGCCAAGAAGGCAGTGTTTTTACATCCTGCTCAATGAGTTGGATAGCTAAAACAGAAATAATTAACCCAATAGACAATGAGCCAGAGTCTCCCATAAATATTTTAGCGGGAGAAAAATTAAACATTAAAAAACCAAGCAAAGATCCGCCCAAAGAAAAAGCCAATAAACTCATAAGTGGATTTTCGGCAAAATAAAACCAAACACCAAAAGCTAAACTCGATATAAGTCCAACTCCTCCAGCTAATCCATCTATTCCATCTATTAAATTAAAACCGTTTACAATAACGGTATAGGTAAAAACCGATAACAAAATACTTGTCCAATATGGTATTTCATAAATTCCAAAAATACCTTTAAAACTCGTAATTCTAATGTCTCCCATTAAAACCAAAATAAAAGCAACGGCTAAATGCGCTAATAGTTTTTTTACTGGAGCAGTTCCAATGATATCATCTTTTACTCCAACAAAAAACAATATAATTAAACACGATAATATAATTCTAGCTTCATTAATTGCCTCTAATAATTGTTTTTTTTCTTGCAACACCTCCGTAGGAAACCATAATAAACAAGTAAATATAGTGGCTGCAAAAATTAATATACCCCCTAACGTTGGAATATTATTAGTGTGAAATTTTCTTTCATCATCCGGAACATCCACTAAATTTTTTAAAAAAGAAACTTTAATTACCGATGGTGTAGCAAATAACACAATAATAAAAGCTGATAAAAAGCCTAGTATAATTGATTCTTCTATAAAATGAGTAATCATGACGTGCAAAATTGAGTAATTTTATTAAAAATCAAAATATTCTTTATGTAAATATGTTTTAATTCCAATGGTGTAAAATACATTTGTTTTACGGTTATTATATATGTTTTGTTCCATTCTTTGAGTAAACTCTGTAAAAAAGGCTAAATTATATATGTTATTTAACAAATAATAGATGTTTACATTTAAAAATTGAACATGATTATGTTCATTACTATAGATGTAAGAGGTGTTTAAATTTTGATGATTTACATTAAATATTTTTTCTTTAGAAGAAACTCCTAATGAGTCGATGTAAAACCCTGCGTACATATATTGAATATTTAATCCTATCCGTTTTAACATTAAAAAACTTCCTTTAGCAATATATTCTTTAAAGCCATTATTTAAGGGATGAATAATACTTTGATTGTAATGAACCATATTTGTTCTAGTTCCATACACATCATGATACATATTGGGCATGGCTGTGTTATGTTCTAAAAGTATTTCAGACTGAAAATTTTTAATTGATTTTAACACATGTTTTACACCCCATTGAGTAGCATAGTTTTTATTTTTATCTGAAGCTAATTGAGAATACAGTTTAAATTTTTTTATCGAGAATGATAAACCCAGTCCAGAGTATGAATAACTACTCCTATCAATCATTTGATTAATAAAGGGTAAAGGTTGGTAAAAAAGTAAATTAGGTTGAGTGTTTCTGTATACTGAATCTAAATTACCTGAAATATGAGCATTGTAAATATACGTATTAAAGAATTTAGAAATCTCAACATTAAACAAGTAATTTGACATATATTTTCTTTGAAAAGATGGTTCTGAGGTATTATATGCACTTAATCTGACTAAATTTTGAAGCCAATATTGTTGAACTGAATAAGAGATTTTGTTGGTAAAATTTACTTTATTATATAGATATGGAAAATTAAATGAAACATCTGATAAAAGCATACTTCTGTATCCACTTCCAATAAAGTGTTTGCCATTTCCTAAGCCAAACAGCCAACGTTTTGTTATTTTAATGAATATATTAGCTTGAGATTGGGCAAAATCAAACCCATAAGTTTTAAAGTTTTTTACTCTCCCTTGCCCTGGATATATACCATATGTGCTTATATACTGTGATTGATATTCTGGGGCAAAAATTTGATTTTCTGTAAAAAATGTTTCAAAATGAATTTTATCAAGTATATTTCCCGTTACATAAAAACCTCTAGTATTTCTATATAGATTTGAAGTATCATTATTTGAAAAGAATATAGATCCATTTAAGATAGGATTAACTTGTATATTAACAAAACTATCTCGTATATGCAATACATTTTTATGGGTAATATACTTCCACAATCCTTTATCTTGTATATTAATAGTATCTAAAGAATAGGCTAACCGTGTGTTTAAAATCTTATTTGTGAAAAAATCATGAGTAAATTGAGGAAATATAGTAAGTGGAAGAAATAAAAAGATAAATATTAACCTCATGTTACATTAACCACTTCATGTAAAAAGTTTTCGTACACACGTTCAATTCCTTCTTTTAAAGTAATTTTTGGATACCAACCTAATGAGTTTATTTTTTGAGTATCTAATACTTTTCTGAAAGTTCCGTCAGGCTTTGATGTATTAAAACGAAGTTCTCCATCAAATCCAATTATTTCTTTAATTAACATAGCTAAATCATGAATAGAAATATCCTTTCCCCAGCCAACATTAATTATTTCAGAACTATTATATTCTTGCATTAAGAAAAAACAGGCATCTGCTAAATCATCCACATGTAAAAACTCTCGCATGGGTTTACCGGTACCCCAAACTTCAACATACGATTCTTTCTTTTCTTTTGCTTCATGAAATTTTCTAATCAAAGCCGGTAAAACATGTGAGTTTTGAATATCGTAATTGTCATTTGGACCATATAAATTGGTCGGCATAGCAGATATAAAATTGTTGTTATATTGGGCACCATATGATTCACATAATTTTAATCCTGCAATTTTTGCAATGGCATATGGTTCGTTGGTTTTTTCTAAATATCCCGATAATAAGTATTCTTCTTTAATGGGTTGAGGGCAGTTTTTAGGGTAAATACAGGATGAGCCTAAAAAAAGCAGCTTTTTTACTTGATGAAGATGTGAAGCATGAATTACATTGCATTCAATGAGTAAATTATCGTATATAAAATTTGCTCTATAAGTATTATTTGCGTGTATTCCTCCTACTTTAGCGGCAGCTAAAAAAACATAGTCGGGTTTTTCTGATTCAAAAAAATTCATAACTTGCTGTTGATTGCGTAAATCTAATTCAGCAGATGATTTGGTAACTATGTTTGAAAATCCTTTTTGAATTAATTTTCGAACGATTGCAGAACCCACCATTCCCCTATGTCCCGCTACATATATTTTATCCTGATTATTCATTAAAATGAAAAATAGTATGCCCTTTATCCATTAAATCTTTATCTTTTTGAAACAGCTTTACATCCGCATCTACCATTTCATCAATTAGCATATCTAGATTGTATACAGGTTTCCAGCCTAACTCATTTTTGGCTTTAGATGCGTCTCCTATTAATAAATCCACTTCGGTAGGCCTAAAGTATGTTGGGTCAATTTCAACTAACACAGCACTTGTTTTAGCATTGACTCCTTTTTCATCTAAGCCTTTTCCTTTCCAAAGTATTTCTATACCAACTCTTAAAAAAGCTTTAGAAATAAAATCTCGAACACTTGTAGTTACTCCGGTAGCTAATACATAATCATCCGGAGAGTTTTGTTGCAACATTCTCCACATACCCTCCACATAATCCTTAGCATGTCCCCAATCTCTTTGCGCATCAACATTTCCGACAAATAATTTATTTTGTAAACCCAAGCTTATTTTAGCTACAGCTCTAGTAATTTTACGGGTAGAAAAGGTTTCGCCTCTTAAGGGACTTTCGTGATTAAATAATATACCATTACAAGCATACATTTGGTAAGCCTCTCGGTAGTTTTTAACAATCCAGTAACCATACAATTTGGCTACTGCGTATGGACTTCTTGGATAAAACGGTGTATTTTCATTTTGAGGAACTTCTTGAACTAATCCATATAACTCAGAAGTAGATGCTTGGTAAAATTTAGTTTTCTTTTCTAATTTTAATATTCTCAAAGCTTCTAACATTCTTAATGTACCTAACGCATCTGCATTAGCAGTATACTCAGGTGTTTCAAAAGATACTTTAACATGTGACTGTGCTGCTAAATTGTAAATTTCATCGGGTTGTACTTCTTGAATAATTCTAATTAAATTTGTAGAGTCAGTCATGTCACCATAATGCAACTTAAAAGTTAAGTTCTCTTCATGTGGATCTCTGTATAAGTGATCAATTCTTTGCGTATTAAAAAGGGAGCTCCTTCTTTTAATACCATGAACTTCATATCCTTTTTGAAGTAGTAATTCAGCTAAATATGCCCCATCCTGTCCTGTTATACCTGTAATTAAGGCTTTTTTCTTAATCATGCAGTTTTATTAATATTGTTAAAATCAGATGGGCAAAATTAATAATATATTTAATATATTAATTCATTCAAAAGTTAGATTATTTTGATTGCTACATAAAATAAGATACGCTAAAAAACAATGGTCAATTAGCTACCATTTTTTTAAAAAAACTAGAAGCAAAAATAAAATCTTTCAACTCCTGAATATCGGTTTTTAATATCTCATCCTTTGAACCGTGCCAACGATTTAAGCCTTTGTAAATAAAAAAAACATTATCTCCAATACTCATAACTGAATTCATATCGTGTGTAATAACAATTGTGGTCATATTAAATTCTTGAGTAATTTCTTTTATCAGTTCATCAATTACAACTGAGGTTTGCGGATCTAATCCAGAGTTAGGTTCATCACAAAACAGATACTTTGGGTTATTGGCAATAGCACGAGCTATTCCAACTCTTTTTTTCATGCCTCCGGATAAATCAGAAGGGAATAAACTAGCTGCATGACTTAAATTTACTCTATCTAAACAAAATTCAACTCTTTTAGTGATTTCCTGTACGCTTAGTTTTGTTAACATTTGCAAAGGAAACATTACATTTTCAAAAACAGTTAATGAATCAAATAAAGCGGCTCCCTGAAATAAAAAACCGATTTTTTTTCTAATTTCTTTTTTTTCGTAAAATGAGGCCGATAAAAAGTCTATTCCATCATATAAAATTTGGCCGCTATCGGGTTCAATTAATCCTACAATACATTTTGTAATAGTTGTTTTTCCAGAGCCACTTGCACCAATGATTAAATTGGTTTTTCCTGTTTCAAGAGTTAATGAAATATCTTTTAACACCTCTGCATCTCCAAATTTTTTTGATATATTATTTACTTGAATCATATTTGGTTATAACAACATTACTTGCGTTAATACATAGTTTATAATTAACATTACAATACTGGTGTATACTACAGCATTGGTACTCGCTTTTCCTACGTCAATGGCTCCTCCTTTTACATAATAACCAAAATAGGCCGGTATAGTAGCTATAATAAAGCCAAAAAATACGGATTTTGTAAAAGCATACACCAAACTAAATGGATCGAAAGAATATTTAATACCATATAAAAATTGGGTTGTGTTACATAAATCGGTTAACGATCCGGCAATCATGCCAGAAACTATTCCTACAAACATACAAAAGCTAGTAAGAATTGGATTAACAATAAGTAATGCCAATACTTTTGGCACAATTAAATAGGAAGAGGAGTTTATCCCCATTATTTCTAACGCATCAATTTGCTCTGTAATACGCATAGTTCCTATCTCTGTTGCAATATTAGAACCTAATTTACCAATTAATATTAATCCCAAAACGGTCGTTGAGAACTCTAAAACAAGAGATTGTCTAGCGGTAAATCCAATAAGGTATTTTGGAATATATGCACTATCTATATTAGTTGCTGTTTGAATTACTACTACAGCTCCCATAAAAAAGGAAATAATTAAAACTAAAGGAAGGGATTGTATACCCATGGTTACAATCTCTTTAAGCACTCTATTTCTATAAACCTTAGTGTTTTCAGGTTTTTGGAAGACCCTTGAAACTAGCACAAAGTACTCACCAATATGTTGAAGCGCTTTCATGAGGTAAATATAAATATTTTCCTTTCAACTAAAAATCTTATACATTCGTAATATAGATTAAAATTATCAAGCGTATAAATAAATATCTTAGTGAAGTCGGCTACTGTTCTCGTAGAATGGCAGATCAATTAATTATTGATGGTCGAGTTCAAATAAATGGTGTGTCAGCAGAACTGGGAAGTAAAGTACAAGATCATGATATCATAACGGTGGATGGTAAAAATATTTCACAAAACCATACTGAATTTGAATATTTAGCTTTTAATAAACCTATTGGAATTGTTTGTACTACCGATACGCGAAGAGAGAAAAACAACATCATAGATTTTATAAATTATCCAACTCGAATTTTCCCAATAGGCAGATTAGATAAAATGAGTGAAGGATTAATTTTACTCACCAACGATGGAGATATTGTAAATAAAATACTTCGGTCCAGAAACAACCACGAAAAAGAATATGAAGTAACCGTAAATAAACCTATTGATGATGATTTTTTGCATCAGATGAGCAGTGGTGTACCGATATTAGATACTATCACTAAAAAATGCAACGTAGAGAAGACTGGGAGATTTACTTTTACAATAGTTTTAACTCAGGGCTTAAACCGTCAAATTAGAAGGATGTGCGAATATTTAGGGTATGAAGTAATAAAATTAAAACGTACTCGAATTATGAATATTACATTAGATATTCCTCTTGGAACTTGGCGTAAACTTACCAAAAAAGAATACCAACAATTACAAAACTTATTAAATAACTCTGCTAAAACCGATACTTAGATTTGGCACAATTTTTTCTACCTTTGAAACTAAATAAATGACTATGAAAAATCTTCTTAAACAAAAAATTTGGTTATTTTCATCCATAAGTATTTTGCTTTTTGCCCAATCGTGTAAAAAAGAACCAACTGCTACAAAAATTTTAATGCAAGGAAATTGGGAGTTAGTGGAAGCATATGATGAAAATGGAAACGATATATTAACCGAGGTTTCATTTCCTATTACGGCTCTCCAATTAACGGACGATAACGGAATGGTTGGAACTCAAGGACCGATGTTTACTAGAATAGTATATGGGCCGTCAAAATGGATTGAAGTATCTGCAAAAATTAAACAAGTGTTTGATTATGCTAATTTCAGATTTAATACTGGAGAGTTTTTTTTAGATGGAGGAATACAAGAACGGTTTACCGTTGAAGCAAAATTACAGGCAACAGCAGCGGCAGGAGGTTTAAAAGATATATTAGAGATTTTAGGTGTTGGCAATGCATATTTTCAACAGGTAATTTACCACCGCTTTGTTGGTGTAAAAGTAGAATTTCCAAATCAGGATTTAGATGCTTTTGAACCAACCGCAAATGAAGGAGATATTATGATTTGGGAATTTGATAATGAAACTCAAGCATTATACAATTATCGAGACGCTAACGGAAACTTTGTTGCCTGGTTAGGATGGCCTGTTGAAAATTTCCAAAAAGGAAGATACGTATTTCAAAAAAGAACCCAGGGTGTTAACGAAATGGTAAGCAGTAAACTATAAAATTAATACTACCTGATTTTATATAAAAATGTATGTAAGCATCGAACGTATTTTAAACAAATATTTCGATGCTTTTTTTCTGTTTCTTTTTCTATGTATTTCAATATATTACAAGGTTTATTTAATTCAAAATCATATCATATTTGGGGATGATGCATTTAGTATTTTTCATGCTCAAAAATCATTAAACGAACTAATTAAAGTACTTTCAACCGACCGGAATCCTCCCTTGTATTTTATTATTCTTCATGGTTGGATTAAATTATTTGGAATTGGGGCATTTCAAGTAAAAGTTTTATCGTCTATATTTAGTATATTAACCTTTGTAGCTTTATATATTTTTTCGAAGCAATATTTTAATCGCTTAACAGCATTTTTTACGAGCATTACTTTTTTTTTCTCTGATGTTCATTTCGATTATGCATTTGAAGTAAGAGCTTATCCTTTAGTGTTATTACTAACAATAGTATCAAGCTACTATTTTTTTAATCTAATTCACCAAAAAAAGATAAAAAATATAGTGATATTAAGTCTAGTTAATCTTTCCCTACTTTTCACTCATTACATAACTATATTTTTTATTATTAGTCAACTATTAGCTTCTGTCTTTTTTATATTGAGAGATAGATCCTTATTAAAATATATATGTATTTCCTATTTCATCACGGCATTATTTTACTTGCCATACGTTGGAGTTGTTATAAACAACTTACCTACTACAAAACGATTCTGGTTACAAGAACCTACATTTCAAGATTTACAATTTGTATTCCTTAAATTATGTGAAGATTATGTGTTACAAAATGTATATATGTTTATACTAATTATTTCATGCATATTTTATCTTATAAAAGATAAGATACAAAATATCACAACCATACCATGGGAAAAATATTTATTTGGATGTATTTTGTTTATATTTCCTGTAATATCCTGTTTTATAACCGCTAAGTTTACTCCAATATTTCAATTAAAATATGTTTTATTTTCTTCATTTGGGGTTATAATTAGCACAGGATATTTTATATCAAAATTATGTTTACCAAATTTTTTAAAAGTACTATTTATAATACCTTTTATTGGGTGGAATATATATCATTTTGATCCAACGCAACGAATTTCTGAAAACTGGAAATCTACTGCAGAGATGGTACAAACGCAAAAAACACCTAATACATTAACAATAATTTGTGCGGCTTATAAAAGCATAGATTTTTGTTATTACTATAATCCAAGTTATTTCAAAGATTATAAAAAAACTATAAATAATTTATTATCTGAACATATTATTCCAGTATATACTATTCGTGATTTAGATAATATTTCTTTTGAAAACATAGATAAGGTAATATATATTGATTCACATCGAAAAGTAGTTGATCCAAACAACAGTGTTTATCAATTTCTTGAATCAAAATATCCCTTATCCGAAAATCATAGACAAGGAACTGATATTAACATAACTATTTTTAAATAAAGGGGCATTAAGTGATATATTATCTAAACTTTAATAAATTAAAGGTGTTATACAATACATGTTATTAGAATTTTCTGAAAACGGTATTTATTGTCCTCAAGCTGATGTCTATATCGATCCCTGGAGGCCCGTAAATAAAGCAATTATTACTCATGCTCATAGCGATCATGCTAAATATGGCCATAAATATTACCTTGCTCATCAACAATCTGAAGGGATATTAAAACATCGTTTAGGTCAAAATATTTCAATTCAAACGGTTTCCTATTCTGAACCAATACATATAAATGGAGTACACATTTCACTCCATCCTGCCGGACATATTCAGGGGTCTTCTCAAATTCGTTTAGAGTATAAAGGGGAAATATGGGTGGTTTCCGGAGATTATAAGTTAAACAATGACCGAATAAATACCCCTTTTGAAGCAATTTATTGTCATCATTTTATTACTGAATCAACCTTTGGACTCCCTGTATACAGATTCCCTCAAATTGACCATATTGAAAAAGAACTCCATACATGGTTACAACAAAATATAAATAATGGGTATAACTCAGTATTATTAGGGTACAGCTTAGGAAAAGCTCAACAAATTCTTTCTATAATTCCTCAGGAAGTGCCCGTTATTTTACATCGCTCAGTATTTAACGCTAATGAAGCCTTAGGTTTAAGTAATAATAGGTATCAGGTTTTTTCAGATTCTATGAAAAAAGGTGTTATAAAAAACTCAATTATTATTGCTCCTCCTTCTGTTTTAGGAAACCCATGGTTAAAAAGATTTGAACCATATAAAACGGCATTTTTTAGTGGCTGGATGAGTATTAGAGGAGCCAAAAAAAGAAAAAATGTTGATATGGGATTTGTATTAAGCGACCATGCCGATTGGAATGGATTACAAGATGCCATAATTTCGACCAAAGCAGAAAATATTTATATTACCCATGGCTATAAATCGGTATTAAGCCGATGGATAAAAGAAAAATTATTATTAAATGCCATGGAATTAGATACACTTTTTACTGGAGAATCTTTAGACTTACCTGAAGCAGAGATATGATTGAATTTACAAAGCTTTTTATAGATCTAGAACAGGAGACCAAAACAAGTCGAAAAATTAGTAGATTACAACGGTATTTTAAAAACAGTGAATCAAAAGAGATTTGGTGGTGTATTGCTTTGTTTACCGGTAAACGACCAAAACGGTTAGTTTCCACTTCATTACTCAAACAATGGACTATTGAAAAAGCTGATATACCGGAATGGTTATTTAATGAATCTTACCAAACAGTAGGAGATTTAGCAGAAACCATTGCATTACTTGTTTCAAAAAATAATAATTTCAAAACACACGTCTATTCTTCCTTATCTCAATGGATGGAAAGGTATATGGAACTACTTAAAAGAAGCGAAGAAGAAAAAAAAGCAGAAATTTTAAATTATTGGGATTGTGCTACTAAACATGAATTACTGGTTTTTAATAAAATTATAACCGGAGGGTTTAGAGTAGGAGTTTCTGAAAAAATTATTTATAAATCATTGGCAAGCGCATTTAAAATTCCAGAAAATGAAGTCATCCATCGTTGTATGGGCAATTGGCATGAAACTACATTAGGATTAGAAGATTTATTATTTTCTGACATTACAAAATATTCAAATTCTAAACCTTATCCTTTTTGTTTAGCTCATGCTCTAGATATATTACCCCAAAATCTTGAAAACATAAAAAACTGGATTATAGAATATAAAATGGACGGCATAAGAGGTCAGTTAATTGTTAGAAACCATGAAGTATTCCTATGGAGTAGAGGGGAAGAATTAGTAACGAATTCATTTCCGGAATTTAAAAACATACTGTCATATTTTCCAAAAGGTATTGTTTTAGATGGAGAAATTGTTGCTTATAAAGAGGATAGAATATTGCCTTTTACTTTTTTACAAAAAAGGTTGGGAAGAAAAACCATTTCAAAAAAAATGTTATCTCAAATTCCGGTAGTCTTAATTTGTTATGATATTTTAGAATTAAATGGAGTTGATATTAGACAAAAACCATTATATGAAAGAAAAAAAATATTACACGAAGTCATTCAACATCATCCAATTTTGAAATCTTCAAAAGTTCTTGAATTACAAACGTGGGAAGAAGTTAAGGATATTCGAGAAAATTCGAAAGAAAAAGGATATGAAGGACTCATGATTAAACAAAAAGATAGTCCTTATGAATCGGGAAGAAAAAAAGGAATTTGGTGGAAATGGAAAGTCGATCCTTATACTATAGATGCTGTATTAACATACGCTCAAAAAGGACACGGAAAAAGAGCAACACTTTTTTCTGATTACACATTTGGCATATGGAATAACCAAGAACTTGTAACCTTTGCCAAGGCCTATAGTGGTTTAACCAATCAGGAGATAAAAGAATTAGATGCATGGATTAAAAAAAACAGTATAGAATCCTTTGGACCAGTAAAAAAGGTTAAACCTGAGTTCGTTTTTGAAATTGGATTTGAAAGCATTCAAATATCAACTCGCCATAAAAGTGGCATTGCGGTTCGATTTCCTAGAATTTTGCGCTGGAGAAAAGATAAAAAAACTTCCGATGCTAATACGTTGCAAGATTTAATGGCACTAATACCCCATGCGTAATAACTCGTTGCAAAATAGATGGTTTACACAAAAAAAATGGAAACCTTTTGGTTTTCAGCTTGATACATGGAGCGCCTTTAAACAAGAAAAAAGCGGTTTTTTAAATGCCCCTACAGGATCGGGAAAAACCCTGGCTATTTGGTTCGGAGTGTTAGAAAATTATTATTTTAATCCCAGTCCCAAAAAAGGATTACATACTTTATATATTACTCCTTTACGTGCATTGTCGAAAGAAATACTAATCGCTACCCAACAAGTTTCTATCGACTTAGCTTTATCCTATACTGTTGCTTTAAAAACAGGAGATACTCCAATGCAAGATCGAAAAAATATTTACAAAAATTCACCCCATGCACTTATAACCACTCCCGAAAGTTTACACATTATGTTGACTCAAAAAAACTATGAAAATTTTTTTGAATCCCTAGAATATATTATTGTAGATGAGTGGCATGAGTTATTAGGAACCAAAAGGGGAGTGCAAACTGAATTAGCAATTCTGAGAATAAAAAATACAGCAAAAAAATGTAAATTATGGTGTATTTCGGCAACTATTGGGAATTTAGAACAAGCAGCACACGTATTATTAAAAAACTTCGAAAACAATTGTATCATTAAATCTAATCTGGATAAAAAAATATCTCTACATACATTATTACCAAATTCTATTAACACATATAGCTGGGCTGGGCACTTAGGAATAAAAATGTTACAAAATGTTATGGGTGTAATTATTAAATATTCTACCACTCTTATATTTACCAATACCCGTTCTCAAGCAGAAATTTGGTATCAAAAAATAGTTACCGAATATCCTGATTTAGTTGGCCAAGTAGCTCTACATCACAGTTCTTTAGATTTAGAAACAAGACACTGGGTAGAAAATCAGTTAAAAACCAGAAATTTAAAAGTTGTTATTTGCACCTCTAGCTTAGATTTAGGGGTTGACTTCCCTTCGGTAGATGCTATTGTTCAAATAGGTTCTCCAAAGGGGATTGCGCGTTTTATGCAACGTGCCGGAAGAAGCGGACATAGTCCTAACTCAGAAAGTACCATTTATTTTGTACCTACTCACTCCCTCGAAATTATAGAAGCTGTTGCTTTAAAAGATGCTATAGAAAACAAGTACATTGAACATAAAGTACCTCTTGTAAGATGTTTTGATGTACTTATACAATATTTGATAACGCTTGCCGTTTCAGATGGTTTTTGTGCTCAAGAACTATTTTTAGAAATTAAAAAAACTCATTGTTTCGAAAGCATAACCCTAGAAGAGTTTAATTGGTGTTTGCAGTTTATTGTAGAAGGTGGTAAAAGTCTAAATGTTTATGATGAATTTAAAAAAGTGGAATTTGAAAACGGTAAGTATTTAGTAAAAAATAAACGTCAAATCATACGACATAAACTAAGCATAGGAACCATTGTGAGTGACTCAATGATGCAGGTTAAGTATATAAACGGAAAAAAAATAGGATTTATTGAAGAGTGGTTTATATCTAAATTAAATAAAGGAGATTGCTTTTGGTTTTCAGGCAGGAATTTAGAAATTCAAAACATACATATTCAAGAAGTATTGGTTAAAAACACTTCCAAAAAAGCCGGAATAGTACCAGCCTGGATGGGAGGAAGGATTCCCTTGTCTTCTAATCTTTCTGAAAGCATTAAAACCGTATTAAAAAAAATAGAGCAACAGGATTGTTTAACTCCTGAATGCACTTTTTTACAGCCCTTATTACTTTTACAAAAACAATACTCTTATTGGCCAGCAGAACAAGATTTGCTTATAGAAGAATATAAAGATAAAGAAGGATATCACCTATTTATTTATCCATTTGAAGGCAGGTTTATACACGAGGGTTTAGCATGTGTATTGGCCTATAGAATTTCAAAACTCACACCCATCACATTTTCTATGGCCATGAATGACTATGGATTTGAATTACTCAGTGATGTGCCCTTTTCGCATTTTATACATAATAATCTTGAAATATTTAGTCCCAAAAATCTATTTCACGATTTAGAACAAAGCATTCATCTTACAGAAATGTGTCAACGTAAATTCAGAGATATTTCTACCATTTCGGGATTAGTGTTTCAAGGTTACCCGGGAAAAAATATTACAAACAAACACTTGCAAGGTTCGGCACAACTTTTTTATAAAGTTTTTACCGAATACGACCCACACAACTTACTTACTAAACAAGCAAAGGAAGAAGTATTATTTCAACAAATGGAAATTACCCGATTACAAAAAGTACTTCATCAAATATCTAAAAAAAACATAATTTTTAAAAATATTAGCCGATACACTCCATTTTCATTTCCCATTATGGTAGATCGATTAAGAGAAAGATTAAGTACTGAGGATTTAGATACCCGAATTCAAAAAATATTATCTTCTTATGCTAAAAATTAATTTATTTAACGAGCCAAGTGTATTGTTACCTGAAAAAGCTTTATTTAGAATTAAAAAAAAACAATTAGTTATTAGCGATATTCACTTAGGAAAAGTAACACACTTTCGGAAAAACGGCATTTCACTTCATCCTAACGCTAAAGATCGGGACATAATTCGTTTAACGCATCTTATTAATGTTTTGGAACCAAAGGAAATTATTTTTTTGGGTGATTTATTTCATAGTGCATTTAATTCAGAATGGGATGATTTTGAGAAATTAATTAAAACATATCCTAAGATAAACTATAAACTTATTTTGGGAAATCATGATGTTTTACCAATAACATTATTCGAAAAATTAAACATTTTTACTACAACAGAATATTTAGATGAATCTGTATTATTTACTCACGAACCTAGCATTGATAAGGTATATAATAATATATGCGGTCATTTGCATCCGGGTGTAAAAATACGGGGACAAGGAAAACAAACTTTAACGTTACCTTGCATGTATATTATAAAAAATCAATGTATTTTACCGGCTTTTGGCCAGTTAACAGGATTACATATTTTACCAGTTAATAAATCGGCCAACATATATGTTTTTGGTCATAAAAACATCGAACCGATAAATTATGATTAAATGTATTATATTTGCGCTACTATGGTAACCTCAGAACATATTAAAACGCTTCGTGAACGCCTGGATGCGCTAAGGAGGCATCTTTGACGTAGATGCTCTACGTGAACAATATTTAGACGAAGAACAAAAAACCTTGGCTCCCAATTTTTGGGATGATGCTAAAAAAGCAGAATCTATCGTAAAAAGTATTCGAGAAAAAAAGAACTGGGTTCAACAATACGATACTCTTAGCAAAGAATTGGATGATATAGAAGTACTTTTTGATTTTTACAAAGCCGGGGATGTATCGGAAGAAGAAATTCAACAAGCATACGATTCCATTGTGCATGTTTTTGAAGAAGTGGAATTTAAAAATATGTTGGGTGCCGAAGAAGATAAATTTGGGGCTTTATTGCAAATTACAGCCGGAGCAGGAGGTACCGAAAGTTGTGATTGGGCTTCTATGCTTATGCGTATGTACATTATGTGGGGTGAAAAAAATGGATTTAAGGTTAAAGAATTAGATTTACAAGACGGGGATGTTGCTGGTATTAAAACCGTTACGTTGGAATTTACTGGCGATTACGCTTTTGGATATTTAAAAGGTGAAAATGGTGTACACCGATTGGTTCGTGTAAGTCCTTTTAACGCACAAGGTAAACGTATGACCTCCTTTGTTTCGGTATATGTATACCCCTTGGTGGACGATTCTATTGAAATAAATATTCATCCTTCCGAAATAGAAATTCAAACCTCCAGAAGTGGTGGTGCCGGAGGACAAAATGTAAACAAAGTTGAAACGAAAGTACAACTTACCCATAAACCTACGGGTATTGTAGTGGTTTGTCAAGTAGAGCGATCTCAGTTGGCAAACAGAGAGCTTGCTATGCAAATGCTAAAATCTCAATTATACGAGTTGGAACTTCGTAAAAAACAAGAAAAGCAAGCTGAAATTGAAGCCGGAAAAAAGAAAATTGAGTGGGGTTCACAAATTAGAAGTTATGTGTTAGACGACCGAAGGGTAAAAGATCATCGAACCGACTATCAAACCAGTAATGTAGATGCTGTTCTAAACGGTGAAATAAATGATTTTATTAAGGCATACTTAATGGAGTACAATGCCTGAAAATGTTACTATATACCATAATCCTCGCTGTGGGAAAAGCCGTAATGCTCTAAAATTATTACAAAACAAAAACTTTTCAATTAAAATTGTAGAGTATTTAAAAAATCCCCCATCAGTACAGGAACTAAAAAATATTCTTTTCCTTTCAGAATTTAATAATATGGCGCCTTTTATTAGAAAAAAAGAAACCATTTATAAAGAAAAATTTGCTCAACAAGAGTATACCAATGACGAATGGTGTGTTATACTTCATGAAAATCCTGTTTTAATAGAAAGGCCAATTATTATAACCAAAAATAAAGCCATCATTGCAAGAACTGATGATTGGATAAAACATATTTAAAAATAACAAAATCATCACTTAGTTAAAAAATCAAGTTAACATAATTAATTAGGGAAGCTTAATTTTTAAAATTTCATTTTTTCTTTGTACTTTTACTATTCTTTAAAAAAATATGAGCGTTAATAAAGTTATTTTAATTGGAAATTTAGGCAAGGATCCCGAAGTACGTTACTTAGAAGGTGGAGTACCCGTAGCAAATTTTACCTTAGCAACTTCTGAAAAATATAATAAAAACGGTGAAAAAGTGACTCAAACTGAATGGCATAATATCGTGTTATGGAGAGGTTTAGCCGAAGTAGCTGAGAAATATCTTAAAAAAGGTAATCAAGTATATATTGAAGGTAAGTTAAGAACCCGTTCATGGGAAGATCAAACCGGAAACAAAAGATATACTACCGAAATTGTTGCCGATACTATGACCATGTTGGGAGGAGCAAAAGACACGGGGTATTCGCAACCTGGTGTAAACTCCAGTTATAATGAAGTTAAAGCACCCTCAGCATCGAGTGTTTCAGCAAACTCTGATTCTGTATCACAGGCATTGGATACTCCAATGGATGATGATTTACCATTTTAATATTTAATACGTTATGCCCGAAGGTGATTCAGCAGATCCTTATCCGAGTATTATTAATGTGTTAATTTGGTTGCAGGTAGAAAACTTGCCTTTACTGTTATTGGTATTTATTCTGCTTTGTTTTTCAGCTGTTATCTCGGCTTCTGAAGTCGCATTATTTTCATTATCTCCAGAACAAAAAAAACGACTGAATGAAAGCACTAAAAAATCTCACCAATATATTCTAGAGTTGTTAGACAGGCCCAAAAAACTATTGGCCACAATTTTAATAGGCAATAATTTAGTGAATATCTCTATTGTTATTTTATCAACCTACTTAATTAGTCTATTTATAACAAGTGATAACCCAACGCTTTACTTTATTATTCAAGTAGTATTGGTAACTACCATATTATTGCTTTTTGGCGAAATATTACCTAAAATATTCGCCAATACTAATCCATTAAAAGTAGCTGAATATGTGAGTCCTTTTATGATGTATTGTCAAAAATTATTTTCCCCACTTAGTTCAATTCTTATTTCATCCACAAATTTTTTAGATACATTTTTTGAAAATAAAAATAAAGGGATATCTGTAAATGAACTTTCGCATGCATTAGAGCTTACCTCAGAAAGCATACAAAATGAAGACGATAAAAAAATCCTGCAAGGCATTGTTAAATTTGGCACATTGGAGGTAAGCCAAATTATGAAGCCCCGAATGTACGCGGTAGCTATAGACATAGAAACCGACTTTGACGAATTACTCCGTTTAATTAATGAACATGGTTATTCTCGTATCCCTGTTTATAAAGAAACTTTCGATAAAATTGAAGGAATTATAAACATTAAGGACTTGTTACCTCACATTAACAACCCACATTTTAAATGGCAAACAATATTACGTCCGGCTTTTTTTGTTCCCGAAAACAAAAAAATTGACGACTTACTAAAAGAATTTCAAGATAAAAAAATTCATATGGCTGTTGTAGTTGATGAGTATGGAGGAACATCTGGTATTGTTACCTTAGAAGATATCCTAGAGGAAATTGTAGGCGACATTACCGATGAGTATGATGATGAAGATATTAACTACACAAAAATTGATGAAAAAAATTACGTGTTTGAGGCTAGAGTGTTATTAACAGACTTTTATAAGATATTACAAATCGACCCACAACCCTTCGAAAAACAAAAAGGAACAGCAGAAACATTGGCCGGATTTATTTTAGAAATAACCGGTAAAATTCCACAAAAAAACGAAAAAATCACTTTTTACAACTATCACTTTTTAATCGAGTCTGCCGATAAACGAAAAATTAAGCAAATAAAAGTAACTTTACCAAATACATGAATTTCTCGTGTTTTATTAATCCAATCCATACGTATCGTTTAATATCTTATGTATGTATACTATTCATTTATTCTTCTTGCGAAGAAACTACGTATACTCCTAAACCTAAAATATATCCTAGAGTCAATGTACCGCAAGCCAATTACATTCCATTCGATACCTCCTGTGCATATAGTTTTTTAGTAAATTCAAATACCATTATTAAACCCTCTGAGCAAAAACAGTCCGAACCCTGCTGGATAATTATTATTTATCCGAGCTATAATGCCACAATTTATATAAGTTATAAACCAGGAAAAAAAGATGATATACAAACGTATATAGAAGAATCAAGAACATTAGTTTACAACCACACCATTAAAGCTAGTGCCATTCGAGAAAAAAGTTTTACCGACAGCCTGCTCAATAAATTTGCTATGGTTTATATTTTATCGGGAGATGCCGCTACTCCTTTACAGTTTCATGTGAGCGATATGAATAAAAATTTTTTAAGAGGTTCCATATATTTTAATCATGCTCCCAACGAAGATTCGTTGAAACCCGTAATACAATATTTACAAAAAGATATTGAGAAAATAATAGAAACTATTCAATGGAAGTAAATACCATGTATAATTTGGCAATATTTATATCGGGACAAGGATCAAATGCGCTAAAAATTTCAGAATATTTTAAAAGCCACCCAACTATAAAAATAGCCTGTTTAGTTAGCAATAACTTAAGCTGGAAAAATGATGCTATTCAAAATGTATTTTATCTACATTCTAAAGATGAGCTTTCAAAAGAGTCTCTCATACAATTTTTAAAATCACACAAGGTTAGTCATATTATTTTAGCAGGTTTCTTATGGAAAATATCTGAAAATTTGCTAAAACATTATACAAATAGAATTATTAATATTCATCCATCTTTACTGCCAAAATTTGGAGGAAAAGGTATGTATGGGATACATGTTCACAGAGCTGTAATAAATAGTGGCGATAAAAATTCTGGATTTACCGTACACAAAGTAAATGAAGAGTACGACAAAGGCGATATTATTTTTCAACACATGATACCCATACTGGCTAACGAAACCGCTGAGTCTCTTCAAGAAAAAGTTAAAAATGCCGAAAATAAAATGTACCCCGGTATTATCGAAAACTTTGTATTAAGTACGTTATGAATATTTTTTCTAAGCAAAGTACAATCGTAATAACGTGTCAAAAAAGATTATCGCCTTTTGTTCATATTGAATTAAAACGCTTAGGCTACAATGCAGAAAATATATTCGCTACAGGGCTAACACTACAAGGTAGCATGACAGACTGTATGGTGTTAAATTTAAACTTGCGTTGTGCCAGTCAGGTATTATTTTCATTAGAGCGCTTTAAAGCATCAAATTCGGATGAATTATATAAAAAAATAACAGAGCTTCCTTGGGAAGAAATTTTAGTTCCGGATGGATATGTTTCCGTTACCTCTTATGTTAATAATCCCAGTATCCAAAATAACCTATTTGCAAATGTTAAAGTAAAAGATGCCATAGTAGATAAAATACGAAAAAAAACCGGAACACGTCCTAATTCAGGTCCGGATTTAGATAAAGCAGTTGTGCACTTACATTGGATAAACGAACAAGCCGAAATTTTTATAGACACATCGGGTGAAACATTAACCAAACATAGCTACAGACAAATACCAGGAAAAGCACCTATGCTTGAGGCTTTAGCAAGCGCTACCATATTGGCCGGAAAATGGAATCAAAAAGGCCCATTTGTTAATCCCATGTGTGGTAGTGGCACATTAGCCATAGAAGCTTATTTAATAGCAACTAACCAAGCTCCGGGATTATTTAGAAATAACTACTCATTTAAACATTTTGTGGGTTTTAATCCACAGGATTATATAAACCTTAGAAAAAAATTGCGAGATCAGGTAATAGATAAAAAACTTACCATTATTGCAAGCGATATTAGAGTTGAAGCAATTGAACAAGCTAAAATAAACGCGCAATATGCCGAAGTGGAAAATGGTATTGAATGGCATGTTTGCGATTTTAAAGATACTCCCTTACCTTCTACCCCCAATGGGGTAATTTATATTAATCCTGAATACGGTGAACGATTAGGTAATAGTGAGCAATTAATTCCTCTGTATAAAAGCATAGGCGATTTTTTAAAGCAACAAGCTAAAGGATATACCGGTTATATATTTACAGGGAACATAGAAGCCTCAAAACATATAGGATTAAAATCGAACCGAAAAATAGAATTTTACAACGCCAATATTGATGCTCGTTTGTTGGAATATGAGTTGTATTAACATACATAGCATATTCTTTTTTAAAAGAGCCCGTATAACTGACGGAATTAACACGAATTGCGTCAGTTTGTGAGTAACGTTAATATACTAAAACAACTCTAATTGTTGTGAAACAGCTGGTTTTTCTTGTTTTTTTTCGCCATAGTAAATTTCCATTTGGGCAAATTGTTTATCGGTAATTTGTAAAATACCTACTTTTCCATGTTCCGGCAAAGAATGTATAACTCTTTTTTTATGTACATCGGCATTATCACTACTGGCACTGTGGCGAATATACATGCTAAATTGAAACATGGCAAAACCATCGTTTAATAAGTTTTTTCTGAATAATGCAGCCGCTTTACGTTGTTTTTTAGTTTCGGTAGGCAAATCGTACATAACTAAGGTCCACATAACACGATAGGCATTTAGGCGTTCGAACGTTGAATTCATACCATTTTAGGATAAACAAGTTTACGCTGTTCCCCATTATAGCATTTTACCAAACTTACAGCAGTGCGTTGAGTAGCTATCATTAAGGGACTTTTTTCATCGTTTAGTATTACATCTAAAACAGGAATTTTTAGCAAATGAGCTTTTATTTCTTTGGTAAGTTCGCTTTGTTCACCAAATTGTTGAATTACATCCAGCACCAACAAATCAACAAAAGGACGGTAGGGCTCCATTAAATCATCGGCTAAACAATACGCATTATAACGGTTTTGATGATGTATACCCAACGTGGGCAACAGGCCGGCAGAAACAATGCTACGAGCCATAGTGGCACGCAAAATAGCATAGCCGTAGTTAAAATAATGGTTAGGAGGAGCTCCTTCCCTATGTCTTTTAAAACCCGGTATGTTTGGAAACAGA
Organism: uncultured Flavobacteriales bacterium; assembly: GCA_964512145.1. GTDB lineage: Bacteria > Bacteroidota > Bacteroidia > Flavobacteriales_G > JALEGO01 > CAYOHR01. Next base: position 93,411 of record CAZEIM010000002.1, on the reverse strand, counting down.
TGTTGCCAATAATAGGCTGCTGCTGTTGCCTCGCAATTATCGGTATCTCCACTTTTAATATATTTATGTAATGCATCAATATATGCAAACGGCAAATTATTTTTTTGCAATACTTTGCTTTGGTTTTGAATTTTATATGTAATGGTTTGTGCCCATAATTGTTTTTTTAAAGGTTCACTGGCTTGTATTTGAGCCCTAAACCGTTCGTTTTGTATAGTATTGCCACTTAAAGGCATAAGCAGGCCGGTAGGGTGGTGTGTTTTATCACACGATATTAGGGCTACATTGTTTTGAAGCAAGGCATCTAATAAACCGTGGGTAATGGTTATTTGGGAATTATCTAATACCACAATACCGATATCTTCAATAGGGATACTGGCTTTAACTTCTGTTTTTTCGGCCGTATTATCTTGGGTATTTTGGCGTAAAAGCAACTGGGCATTTTGCAAGCTTAAGTATGCCGGGTTGCCAATGTAAAGGGTACGTTTTATCATACAAACAAAAATGGCTTGTACGATAAAAAAGCAATTGGGTTATTTTATAACATGTTTAATTTTCCCCAATCTATCTACTACTAATTTCCAACAAACATCTTTTATTCTTACATTTTCATTAAGTTCCATGGTAGTTTCTAGTTTATTTTGACTAGAAAGTTCCCCAAACTTAGATTTATTATCATATTGTTTTATTAATGATGAAATGTTGTTTCTAATAAAATAACACACAATATCTGTAGACTTTTCCATCTTATAAACCCGATTGGCCTGATATTTATTTAAATTCTTAAAATTCACCAAATTAGGATTTTCAATTTCATCTATTGTGGGTACATACACCAAATCATTGGGGGATAAGGTAAAAAGTAAACGACTGCCGGTATCATTTATTTCGGGGGCAGGCATTAAGCCAAGTTTAAGCGATTCAATGACTTCAACCAATGGAATTGTTTTAAATTCACGTTTATGTGTATTTTGATTATAATACACCGCAAAAAATAAATTCGTACCAGTAGCAGCAACTACAAATTTGCTTTTTTTATTTCCATTATTTCCTATATTAAACTTATTGCCCAAGGCCTCAAAAACACGAACACTATATATAGGCTTATGATTTTTTCCATGATTTAATTTTTGGATATTTAAATTTAAATCTTCAATTCCTTGGGGGGTAAACGCTAATTCTTCCGGTTTTACAATTTGCCCATTTTCATTTAGCTGGTTTTGATATCTATTTGATTTAAGATGATTTAAAACTATTTTTTGAATTCCTTTGTCCGTTATTGATTCAATATTTTTCTCATTAAAGGTTGTGTCTAAGAGTTTTCTGGTAGCAGATTTTTCATTATCATAAAAATATACTTGTAGTTTTTCAATATTTTTATTATCTATTGTGTAGGGTTTGTCTTTAAAATAATTCAAAACATCCTTTTCTGAATAACCTTTCCCAAACAATTCACTAATTATATTTTTTAAATTTTTATCTGTTAAATTTTTCCAATCTTTAATTCCATTTTTAAATGAAACTTCTTTTATTAACTGCACTTTTACTTTACCAAAAACTGTGGCTTGATGCAATGGCTTTCTTATAGCCCAATTATCCCCTTTAACTTGGGGCACCAGTTTTTTATTTTTTATACCATTTTCTATAACCCATTTCCAATATTTATTTTTGGTTTTATTGATTACTCTAGTATTTTGCTTAAAGCTAACCACTGTTGTTTCTAGTTTTGTTTTAGCATCTTCTGTAAAGGTTTGCCAGGGCTTATGATAATTTTTGGCTACTCTGCTTTCAATTGTTTTTCCAAAACTGTCATTTTTTTGTATAACTTTTGTTTTACGAAGTTTAGACACCAATGTGTAATTTTTTCTTTCGGTATTTAAAGATGTAATATAGTTTACATGATCTTTAGTAACACAGGCAATTACTAAAGCATCTAATGCATGATGCCTATGGTCTATGCGCTTTTTATGTAAGCCTTTGGATAATGTATCGGGTATTACAGGAAGAAATTTATTGGTTTTAATATTTATATCTCCAAAATCATTTGTATTGGTTAATGCATTTAACCGTTGAAACCGTGGGGTTATTAAATCATTCCATACATCATTTAAGCCCCAATCGTTTTTCATTTGAGCAGTAATTGAACCTGTTACTGTAACAATGTTTTTTGAGGTAACTTCTTGCTCATGGTTCGTGCGAACAATTTTACTTAATAGATTTTTCACCACTTTGCTTATAAAACGACTATCGTTTAATTGCCTATTAATAAAAGATTCGGGAATATCTTCAGCTAATAAATGATCTCTTTTTATTTTATTTTTAGCGAAATAGGTTTTTATATGCTGTTCGTAATTACTTAATGTAAATATTTGAATGGCTTTACCTCCACTTAAGGTTATGGTTGTTCCACCAAACTCTTTAATAAACTCATAGGCCGTTCTATTGTCTTTTAATTGATTCACTTCCGATTCACAGATTACCTTATTACTTAATGAATCATCAAAATATCTGGATTGAGGAAATATATGCTCAATTTGATATTTATTTGTAAATAATTCGGATAACATAATAATTTTACCTGTGTACGGAGAAATATAACCTTGTTCAAGCCATAATTTATAGCGTTGAATTTCTGTTTTACTTGGGCTGGAAGACTTTCGGATTTTATTAATTATTTCTAGTTGTTCAATTTTTTGCTCACTAAAATACACCCCCTCTTCATATATTTTTAGTATTTCTTGGTGACTAGGTGAATATGGTTTTACCTCAACCCCACTTTCTTGTAATTCTTTCAATATTTCTTTAATTCGAATATTCGTATTTTCGTTTTGAGTTATGATTTCACTCATTTTTTTTCGCTTATCTGCCGGGTTTTTCATATCCCGACCTAATTCAATGTGAATTTCATTAAAAAAGTCTTCTTCTCCATTACCATATTCATCCCAAATATCTTTAACTACACGTAAAGTTTCGGAAATTACTTGTTCTACAATTGGGTTACGTAAAGAATGTTGTTTAAACGCACCCTTTAATGATGGGTTTAAAAAATTTGCAATATCTTGTGATGTAGTCCATTTTTTAGTATCAGATGACTCTGAATGTTTATCATATACAACATACGAAGCTAACCAAACAGGTAGGCCTTTAAAATCTTCTTTATTTTGCAAATGAATAGCCTTATCTCGAACTTTATCTCGAATTTTTTCATCAACCTCACCGGTTAATAATTTATCTATTCTATTTTTTGTTTGTAAGTCGATATTATCCCATTTCCAATACTTTCCTTTTCTCATAAGGGATAAAAGTTTTTTAATTGCCTTTTCAGAAAACGACCCATAATCTTTTTTAAATAGTGGATATTTAAAAAATACATCGGCTACATTTTCTTGAAAATTGTTCTGAATTGCCCAATTTATTAGCGTTTTTTTTCTTTGTTCAGGGTCGGTAACCGAATATAAAATATGCCATAAATGATACGTGAAATTTTCAGTTAATAATGAAATATCTAACTCTAATTTTTTAAAACGTGTTAAAAAGGAGGCATAGGTTTCGTTACAGGGATATTCTTTATCTTCTACATAATTCCATTTATAACTTGTGTCTTTAAGTTTAAAATAATTTAATAGCTGTTTTTGATTAATTTTATCTTTTTGATTTAACCATTCGTATAGCACCACCCAATCTTCTTCTGTTTTAAGATATTCATGTGTAATATCTACATCGTATTTGCCGTTTTGTTCGCGTACATATATTTTTAAATTTGATAAAAACTGCCATAACCTAAATTCTTGAAATAAAGGATTAGATTTGGCAATACATTTTAACCAAACTTTTTCTTTATTATCTTTTCTAATTCTATGTTCTAAAGTACAATTACTAATTAGATGAGTTTTTGTTTTTAAAGGTCTAAGGAAAAAAATAATGTCGTTTAAAAATAAATACTCAAAACCTCGGTTTTCAATATTTTTTTTATGTGTTTCATTGTTCGGATATAATTCATTTACACAAGCCTGATATAAGATATTATCTCTTAACGCTGTGTGTTCTTCGATTTGTTTTTGAAGTATTTTTTGTAGTTCTTCTTTATAAAATTTTCGTTCAATTGTTCGTACCAGCTTACCGCGTATTTTTTGATCGGGTTTTAATAATAACGACTCGTAAATAAATTCACCTACGGTTTTTCTGCTTTTACTAATTTCCTGTTCTGTTTTCTTTTTAATAGCAATCCAATCTTGTTCAGAATTAACTGCTTTGTAACTCCTTTTAATTTCACCGTTTTTTGTTGTACTGGTTGTTACAATAAATTCTTTAGTTTTATTTAACCAATCATTAGGTTTGGTTATTGTTTTATCGTATATCCAACCATTATCAAATACCACCTTATATAAGGTTTGCCCATTGGTTTTTATTTTTTCACCCGAATCAACAACTTCCTGTACTGTTAACACTATATACTCTTTAGTTTTATCTTCATCTACAGTAATTTCTTCTTCACTTAATTGATAATATCCACGTTTTTGATTAAAATTTAAAATTACCCAAGCCAACTCTTGTGGAGTAATTTTGTGTGTTAGGGCTTTTTTTCGGAGATAATAAATTGTCCAATCGTAAGGTATTTTAGTTTGTTTTCCATTATTTTTTGTATAAAATAATGATGGTTGTGCTTTTTTAAATTCCTCAACCATTTCGTTAAATGAATTCATAAATAAAAACTCATATTTACCATTTTGATTTTTAAAATAAGGTATTTTAGGCTCGGCATAGTTTATAAATTGACCTTTATGAAACTCAAAATCAATTTCATGTTTATAGTGTTCTGGTAAAAAATTCAGAATATTTAATACTCTATGAAGTCGTTCTCTTCTTAAGTGATCTCGTTGATATAATTTGCGAGTACTTCGAGCTTTTGTTCTATCGGCAGTCGCAGAATGAGATTGACCCGAACCAAATTTATTTAAAATATCCTGACTCATAGGTATTATTCTAGAGCCTAAACCTAAAATACTCCCTTTTTTATTTTCGAAATCTTGTTCAATTAATGCCCATCCTATTGAATTGGTTCCTAAATCTAATCCTAATATTTTTTTCATATAAACTATTGAGGGTTTGAAAATAAAAAATTTGTTTTATACATCAAAATAATTATTTTTACGGTTCAAATTGAAAGCTATTCACAATAAGGATTATTCCGTTGTGAAAACTTGTAAGGCGGTTCTGAAAAGAATCGTCTTTTTTTTTGCTTTTATGTGTTTGATACAGAAATTAAAAAGCGGAAGTGTTTTCCGCTTTTTAAATAAAAAGTACTGATTTTTTTATTTGTATTTTTAGCGTAATCTTTGATGTTTACTGGGTTTTACGTAGGGTATGTTGTAAATCAGTACATCAAAGATACAAATTGAAAGCTATTCACAACAGAAAGCCTCTAATTCCCACATCAACACCTGTTGTAAATCAGTACATCAAAGATACAAATTGAAAGCTATTCACAACTTAAGGTCGAAAGTAAAGCACCGCCTATTTGTTGTAAATCAGTACATCAAAGATACAAATTGAAAGCTATTCACAACTGAAACTAAGAACAAGCAGTAAAATAGACGGTTGTAAATCAGTACATCAAAGATACAAATTGAAAGCTATTCACAACTACCTGTAAAAACAAACCTAATGAAATACCGTTGTAAATCAGTACATCAAAGATACAAATTGAAAGCTATTCACAACACGTATATCCTAAAGAATTAGCACCGACACGTTGTAAATCAGTACATCAAAGATACAAATTGAAAGCTATTCACAACTAGCCCAGTCACCACCGTTAGCCGTGTTAAGTTGTAAATCAGTACATCAAAGATACAAATTGAAACGTAGCGTTAGCGAAGTTCAGCGAATAACTTTAAAACGAAACTCAGGATAGAATTTTACAACGCCAATATTGATGCTCGTTTGTTGGAATATGAACTCTATTAATTTTAGTATTAAAATGGTTCTTTTAAAAGATCAATTAAAGCCACCCATTCCAATTGATATTCTCTCAATTTTTTATCATTTCTCTTTTTAGATAATGGCACTAAATTAAAATTACCGGTTGCATGGTTTAATGGATTAAATTTACCCACCATAAATAATGTATACTTATTTTTTCTAAAGCGAATACTTCCTGCTTCATCTAATATTATCGTATAATCCTTAAACTGATAAAAATTTGTTTTTTGAATATGTTTTCTCACCAATTCTACTTCATGTAAAGATATATTAAAGGTATTATCCGAAATTTTTTGAGAATAAGTCATCCCCGAAAACATTAAAAATATAATTACAACGATTAATTTCATAATTGCCAATATAGTAAAAAATATATTATCACAATAAATATTTTTAATTTAATAGGGCTATAAAAGTTTGTAGATTTGTAACCTATGCAATACGTACTAAATGTTGGAGTATTATTTTAAATATTTAATATTAACGTTTGTACTGTTTACTATTTTTTATAGCATAGGACATCTATTGCTTTTTCGGGTAAATCTTCAAAATATCATGCCAAGTATTTGGTATACATATTTTTTTAAAACCATTAGTGGTTTAATTAGCTCTATATCTATTTATTCAATTATACAAACTAAAGGCTACACAGCAAATATTTTGCTCATTCCTGTTTTATTTTTTGCGTACCAAGAGATGAAAAAATCTTGCAAACAAAATAATGTGGGATTTATTAAGCAAAAAATTGACCTTTCTAAACAATATGTGTTATTAGAGTTGCTATTTGTGGGAATTGTTATGTTTAGCTGGAAATCATTTTTTGTATTAAAACCAGGTGTATTTCCCTTTCAAATTCCTTGGAACGATCATGTATATTATAATGATATTGCTCAAGGCTTATTACAAGGCATGGGAGAAAACACGCTTGCGGAGTTAAACTATTTTTATAAGCAGCAAAGCGTAGCTCCATACCATTATTTTGATGCATGGCTGGCTGCATTTTCTTCTTTTTGGGGCACTTTTTCGGTGTACTTATGTCAATACCTTAGCGGAACAACGTTATTAAATATTATTGTATATATGGGAATAAGGAGTTTATTGATGGATAGCAACCTTAGCAAACCATTAACGATTATTCTTAGCCTATGTTTTTTTGCACATGGGTTTAGTGGCTATTATTTTAAAAATCAGTATATTGGAATATCAATGAGTCAGTTTAATGGAAATCCTCCATTTTTTTTACAATACGAAAAAATAACCATTTTATACATTGTATTTACAGCTGTTATGTTATGGTGGAAGTTAGAACAAAAAAAAGTTTCAATATATTTTTTAATTCTTTGCGGTCTAATCTACCACTCTATATTACCCTTTATTTTTAGTGGGATATTTATATACTTTTTTTTAAATAGAAAACAAACTAAAAATTGGATATTACAACTAAGTTTTATTGGCGTGTATACATTTTTATTTTTTTACCTTATCAATAATTCTAATACGTCTATTAATTACAAAAATTTTTGGGTGTATACAGACTTTAACTCTTCGCACTACAAAATTGCTTTCGTAGAATATTTTTATAGATTGTATCATGATACCTTTCTGTTTTTTAAAGATCAATGGTATATTTATTCTTTTATTTTTATTATCATCATTATTTCTACCCTAAAAATTGAAAAAATTAAAAAATATAGAACGCTGTACATCATATTAGGAATAAGTACCATAATAGCCTTTATTACAAGAGCATTAGTATACAAAATGCGCGATTCAGAACAACTTTCGGAAAATATTTTTCCACTTTTTTACGTATTGGGATTTTACAGTTTGGTAATTCTTTTGACTCAAATTTCATCCAAAAAATTAAAAAATTTACTGATGAGTATTTTTATACTTATACATGTATTAAATGTTGGGTACATATACACATTAAACAAAAAACTATTACAAGAATCTTTAACGTATGACGAAAGTTTTTTAATGCAGGTGCGCCATGAATTTACGGATAAAAAAGCCTTGGTTGGAGCATATTTTGCGAGCAACAACAACTACAGGTATGCTCCGTTAAACGAACTATATGTTAAACACTATAGTGCGTTTATTAAGCCCAATAATCAATATTGGTCTGTTGTAGATTTAAATTTAGACACTTCAAATATTCATGTTTGGAACACATCTCGTTATCAAGGACAAGATAGTTTGGTAGTATTCAGAAATCCTTTTTTTCAGTTTAAAAACGGCATTCAAAAATCCTTAGGCGAACAACAAGTTATGTTTATTAAAAATTATCGTTTAGCTTATGCCGTAGTTCCTCCCGGAGGAATTGTTCCGGAAGAAGTAGAGGAAATGATTCGCAAAGAAATTCATGATAAAATTTCGGGGACTCGATTTATAATTTTTAAAAACTAGTTTATACTAATTCCATAAAAATGCAAAACATACAACATTATTTGGATGGCGAAATAAATACTTGTAACTTTGTGTAATTAAGGACTAATCATAGATTTTGAATTTTATTGAATATTACAGTATAAAAAAAACATAAAAAGTAACATATTAAAAAAAAATGTTTTAATTTAGCAAAAATTTTGGTCCGGTAGTTCAGCTGGTTAGAATACATGCCTGTCACGCATGGGGTCGCGGGTTCGAGTCCCGTCCGGACCGCAAAAGCCTCGGAGAAATCCGGGGCTTTTTTGGTTCATGAGCTTTTTACTTACATATTGTACTCCATTAAATTCCAGCGCTTTACTATAAAGGAAA
>CAZEIM010000002.1:74186-84659 GCA_964512145.1 uncultured Flavobacteriales bacterium | reverse complement strand
TTTTTTTATTTCTTAACCCTTTATAAAAAGAAATTTTTCGACAATACTATATATCTGCTATAATTGATTTAAAAGCAGGAATTTGTTGTTTCTATATATTTATAGAAATGGTTAAACGGTTTTATGAAACACCTTATCTTCTAAAATTACTTTTTTGAAGGATATTTTAACGCAGGGTGATCTTGTGCGTTTTCAACTTTAATATCGGTTACCGATATTGCTTCTAAATAATACCATGCTTCATCCTCTTCTTTATCAGCAGGAGCATCAACCGTTTTAGGCATAAGTTTATGCATATCACTGGTTACGGATTTTTCAAAGTTTTTTAAATCTCGAGATAATTTGTGCTGTTGTTTTAATACTAATCGGTATTCATATTTTTTTCCAGGAGCTAATTCTAATCTATTAATAACCGGAGACGCAAATTTTTGAACATAAACGGCTAAATTAATAGTTCCAGCGTTTAAGGTGTCTTCAAAAACGGTTACCGGCACATCATTGTACCTAACACTATCTATGACTACAAAAAAACTATCGGTTGTACTGCTCACAATATACAATTTTGAAAAATCTTGAGTATAAACAGCAAACACATTCATTAAAAATACCGCAAAAAAATATATTATACGTTTCATTATCGCTACATTTGATGTAAAATTAATCAATTCTATGAATAATTCATACGCATCAATATTTACACCGTTAAACTTGGGTTTTACTCAAATAAAAAACCGAATTTTAATGGGTTCTATGCATACTGGCTTAGAAGAGGCTTTAAATGGTTATGAAAGAATGGCTCATTTTTATGCCGAGCGTGCTAAAGGAGAGGTTGGATTAATTGTTACCGGAGGTATATCTCCAAATTCAGAAGGATTGGTAAGTATGTTTTCTGCTCGTTTAACAGATGAGGCAACTGCTAACTTACATAAAAGAGTTACGCAAGCGGTTCATCATGAAGGGGGTAAAATTTGCTTACAGATACTACATACCGGAAGATATGGATATCATGGAAATATTGTAGCTCCATCTGCTATACAATCTCCTATTACCCCTTTTAAACCTAGAGAAATGAGTGAACATGATATTAGAAAAACGATAGAAGATTTTGGTCATTGTGCTTATTTAGCAAAAATAGCTGGGTATGATGGCGTAGAAATTATGGGTTCAGAAGGGTACTTGATTAACCAATTTTTGGTGTCCAGAACCAATAAAAGAAATGATGAGTGGGGTGGATCTATTGAAAATAGAGCTCGATTTGCTTTTGAAATAATACAAGAGGTTAAAAAAAAGGTAGGCAACGATTTTATTATCATTTTCAGATTATCCTTGATAGATCTGGTGGAGGAAGGTAATACACAGCAAGAAATTGAATATGTTGCACAAAATTTAGAAAAGTATGGGGTGCATATTATAAATAGTGGTATTGGTTGGCACGAAGCAAGAATACCCACCATAGCATCTATGGTTCCAGGAGGGGTATTTGCTGAATTATCTAAACGAATTAAAAATATGGTAAACATTCCGGTAATTACTACCAACCGAATAAATGATTTACTACAAGCCGAAGAACTTATTAAAAATGGATTTGCTGATATGATTTCAATGGCACGTCCGTTTTTAGCGGATCCATACATCATTAAAAAATCTAAAGAAAATAAAGAGCACTTGGTAAATACTTGCATTGCATGTAATCAAGCGTGTTTAGATCATATTTTTGAAAACAAAACCGCTTCATGCTTAGTAAATCCAATAGCTTGTAGAGAAACACAACTTAAAATTGAACATACGAGTCAACCAAAAAATATTGTTGTATTAGGGGCGGGTGTTGCAGGTTTATCTTTTGCTAAAACAGCTGCTGAAAGAGGACATAAAGTGGTTGTATATGAAAAGTCCAATGAAATAGGTGGGCAATTTAATTTAGCATCTCAAATTCCAGGTAAAGAAGTGTACAAAGAAACGATAAGATATTTTAAAGAATATTTAAAGTTATTTGGAGTTGAAATAATAACAAATTCTTCCATACATGAAGATGAGCTTATTGAAGATAAATCAGTCGATTATATTGTAATATCAAAAGGAGTTAGACCTAAAAATATTGACATTGAAATTGAAGATCCAGAAAAAGTGTTATACTACGATGAAGTTATTTCGGGTATAAAAAGTCCGGGAAAAAATATTGCCATTATAGGCACAGGAGGAGTAGGGGTAGATACTGCATTATTTTTATTAAAAAGTAACACACACACACCTCAAGATTATTTAAAAACTTGGGGTATTGATATAAGCGTAAATAATCCGGGAGGAATAGAAAATCCAAAAACCATTCATCCTATTCGAAATATATATATGCTGCAACGAGGAACTGGAAAATTAGGTAAAAAACTAGGTAAAACTACCGCTTGGATTCATAGGTTAGAGCTTGAAAAAAACAATGTTCAAGTAATTTCTGGGGTGAGTTATAAAAAAATAACGAAAGAAGGCGTTCAGTATACTCAACAATCCGAAGAAAAATTATTAGCGGTTGACCATGTAATTATTTGTGCAGGGCAAATTACAAATTACGAATCAAAAATTAAAAATGATAAAATTAAGATTATAGGAGGAGCTTTAAATCCTATGGATTTAGATGCAAAAAAAGCAATAGAAGAAGGGTTTAAATTAGCCCTGGAGTTATGAGTGTTTATTTTGCTGGTGTTTAACCATTTGTAATACCCAAATAGTTGTTGCAATAAAACCTACTACAATAAATAAAAGGTTTGGCATCCCCCCTAATTTTTCAAGTAGTAAAAATGTTGATTGAAAAAAGTCGGCCAAAGTGTATACAAATTCATTCCAAGTCATAACGTATAATTTATGGAGCTAAATTAATATAATTTTTCAATTATCTAAAAAAATTCATAAAACTAAGTTATTGAATATTCCTATATTTGCAGTATGGATTCATTTGTGGTTTCGGCACGTAAGTATCGCCCATCCGATTTTCATTCGGTGGTTGGTCAGCTTTCTATTACTACAACCTTAAAAAACGCTTTAAAAAACAAGCAGTTAGCTCAAGCTTTTTTGTTTTGTGGCCCTAGAGGAGTAGGTAAAACTACCTGTGCACGTATTTTAGCCAAAACAATCAATTGCGAACACCTTACTTCTGAATTTGAAGCCTGTAATCAATGTGAATCATGTACTAGTTTTAATTCAGGAAAATCTATGAGCATCTACGAATTAGATGCAGCATCTAATAACTCCGTAGATAATATAAGAGAATTAGTCGAACAAGTGTACTATGCCCCACAATTAGGAAAATATAAAGTATATATTATTGATGAGGTCCATATGCTTAGTTCTTCTGCATTCAATGCTTTTTTAAAAACATTAGAAGAACCACCTGCTCATGCTATTTTTATTCTAGCGACTACAGAAAAGCACAAAATTTTACCTACCATTTTATCAAGGTGTCAAATATTTGAGTTTAAAAGAATTCAAATTTCTGATATTTCTAAACACTTAAAATATATTGCCGGGAAAGAAAATATACATTTCGAAGATGAGGCTTTACATTTAATTGCTCAAAAAGCCGATGGAGCTTTGCGAGATGCTTTATCGTTATTTGATCAGTTATGCACGTTTACAGGAAACAATTTAACATATCAAGAAGTTATTGAAAATCTAAACATCCTAGATTACGAATACTATTTTAATTTAACAGATGCGTTTTTAGATGGGGATATTTCTAAATGTTTACTCATTTTTGACGAAATTTTACAAAAAGGATTTGATGGGCATCATTTTGTTGAGGGACTATCTGAACACTTTAGGAATTTAATGGTAGCAAGTTCTACGGAAACCTTAAATTTATTAGAAGTAGGCGAAACTATTAAGCAAAAATATACCAACCAAAAAAATAGATTTTCAAAAGAATTATTATTGGAAAGCTTAAATATTGCTGCTAAAACAGATATTGATTATAAAAACACTAAAAATCAACGGCTTTGGGTTGAAATTATGCTTATGAATCTTTGTAAATTAAATACAGAGATTGAAAAAAAAAAAACTCAACCCTTAGTAATTGAATCCACTGAAAATAACACAACCAGCCCAATTATTAATGTTCAGCAACCAATAACAGAAAATAAGACTATACCAAAAGAAGCATTAGAAATAAAAACAGAGATAAAAATTGAAAAGAAAAATGCATCTTCTGCACCCGGGATATTATCCATTCATGAATTATTAGGAGGAACAAAACAATCCAAGGAAAATACAGAATTAATAAATACTGAGGTACTTGTTGAAAAAAACACACCTTTCAACCAAGAACGGTTAGATTTGGTTTGGAAGGAATATGCAAACAAAGTAAAAGAAGAAGGTAAAGAAATTTTATTTTCAATTATCACAAATAGTCCCGAATTACAAGAAAATAACAAGATATATATTACACTGCAAAATAGTGCTCTGTTAGATGAGTTTAATGCAAATAAAAGCGAATTACTTTCGTATTTAAAAGAGACATTAAACAATACAAATCTAGAAATTATTTCTTCCGTTAAGAGTATCGATGTAAAAGGCAAGTTGTATACCGCAAAAGACAAGTTTGAAAAAATGTCTGAATTAAATCCGACTATTCTAAAACTAAAAGATTTATTCGGACTAGAAATTGAAATGTAAAAAGATGAAGAGCTATTTTCATCACAAAAATAAAATCATTATTAGATCTTCTCTGATAAAAAAAAAATCAAAGCTCAACTTATTCATAATCATTGTACTTTTAATATTTTCTTCGTGTAATTCCGATGTACAAGTACTTTCTAATAAATCATTAACATGGGCAAAAAATTTTAATTATGTAAAAAAAAATAATAGTGAAGTGGAAGTTTATTTTAATAATTCAAGCAATTATACCATTAAAATTACCAATAATAAACAACCTATTAAAATAGTATCCTTAACAAATACTGTAATACCCTATTTATTTGTGTTAGATGAAATGAATTCCATTATAGGCTTGGGTGAAATGAATTATATTCATAATACAGAATATAAAAAGATATTAAGTAAAAATGCGTGTCAAAATATTGGCTCAAACAATCAATATAATGTTGAAAAAATCATTGAATTAAAACCGGATATCGTTTTTTTATCGTGTGCATATCAACAAGAATATCAACAAAAAATTCAATCATACGGTATAAATACGGTATGTTTTGATGAGTATTTGGAAAGTCATCCTTTAGGGGTATTAGAGTGGATAAAATTAATAGGAGTATTCGTTAATAAACAAATACAAGCCGAACAATATTTTGATTCCGTTTCACAAAACTACCTAACATGGAAAGAAAAAATATCTAAAATCACCATTGAAAAACCAAATGTAATGGCCGGTGAAGAAATTTCAGGCAAATGGTATATACCCGGAGGAAACACTTATATAGCAAATCTTATAGAAGATGCGGGAGGAAACTATGTATTCAAAGATTACTCCGCCAATAATTCGATAGCCTTAGGCTTAGAGGAAATAATAAAAAGGTGTTCTCCTAGTTGTTATTGGAGATTTGTTACATATTCTACCAACTCATTCTCCTACTCAGCCTTAAAAAACCTGAATCAATCATATAAAAACATACCATCAGTAGTTGATAAAAAGGTTATATACAGTGATGCAAATAAACACGATATTTTTGGGGAAGCGATTGTACAACCGGATATTCAATTAAAAGATATTGCACATATACTTTTTTTTAATCAACTCCCTAAGGGGTATCAAAATAAATTTTACTACCACTTAGCAGAATGAACTCAAAAATTCGACTATTATTTCTAATCTTTATACTATCTGTTTTAGTTATTATTAATTTACAGATAGGTTCTTTCAATATTTCAATAAAAGATTTTTTTCATTTTTTAATCCATTCAAACGAGATAAATACAACCAAAAAATTAATTATAACACATAGAATACAGCATGTATGTATTGCAATATTAAGTTGTGGCGCTATTTCTATAGCCGGCTTGTGTTTACAAACTTTGTTTAGAAATTACCTGGCAGGACCATCTGTTTTAGGGATTAGTACCGGAGGAATATTGGGCATGGCATTGGGAATGTTGTTGTTTGAAAATCTTTTATCTTTTTCAAGTATTAAATATTATTCAAATATTTTATTCTCAGTATTTGGATGTATGATCGTATTGAGCTTGCTACTCATAATTAATAAAAGGCTAAAAAGCGCCCAAACCTTACTTTTAATCGGCCTAATGATTAGTTTTACTAGTTCTGCACTGGTTGATTTAGTAAAAGTATATTTTACACAAAATCAATTACAATGGTTTACCATTTGGAGTATGTCCTCATTTTCAAACGGAGGGAGCTTAGAAATAATAGTTTTATTAGTGCTTGTTATTATATCATATACACTTTTAACAAAACTATCAAAAGCTTTGGATATTTATGAAATGGGGGATGAATTAGCTACGAGCATGGGAGTTAATTTAACCTATATTCGGGCAATTGTTTTATTTATCACAGCTTTACTTATTGCTACTACTACTGCTATTTGTGGCCCTATAGCATTTATTGGACTTGTAGTACCACAAATTGTTAAACTATTTTCGTTTGGAACCAGTCATAAGCAATTTTTACCCTACGTTTTATTATTAGGAGCTTCAGCAGGAATATTGTCAGATATATTGAGTAAAATAATTTATTACCCACAAATACTACCGGTAAATAGTATTAACTCTTTATTAGGAATTCCTGTATTGATATGGATTTTATTAAAAAATAAAGAAATTGCTTGAATTAAAAAACATACACATATCCTATAAAAACAATTTGGTATTACATGATATCAACATTCAGTTTAATCTTAATACCTGTAATGCTATTATAGGCAAAAACGGATCTGGAAAATCTAGTTTACTTAAAACTATATCTGGAATTATCCCGGCCAGTAAGGGAAATATTTATTATAACAATAAAGATAAATCTAATACATCTGTAATTGAATGGAGTAATTATATTGCTTACTTACCATCAAAGGTTATTTTTCCATTGTACCATACTGTAGACTCGTTTATTCAACTTGGAATAAAAAGTAATAATCCTACAAATCAAAATTTTGAGTATATAATACATCTTTTAAATTTATCATTCCTTTTAAAAAAACCTTTACATACATTAAGTGATGGACAAAAACAAAAAGTACTAATAGCTCAAATTTTGGTAAGAGAAACTCCATATTTAGTATTAGATGAACCTTTAACTTATTTAGATTTTGATACCAAAAATGAGTTGATAGAGTTGTTTATTAAGTTAGTTAAAGAAAAAAATAAAACG
Organism: uncultured Flavobacteriales bacterium; assembly: GCA_964512145.1. Classification (GTDB taxonomy): domain Bacteria; phylum Bacteroidota; class Bacteroidia; order Flavobacteriales_G; family JALEGO01; genus CAYOHR01. The sequence continues at coordinate 77,335 of CAZEIM010000002.1, read as the reverse complement.
ATTATTTTCTCTACACATGATTTACATCTATTAGATAGAGATATTCATATACTACAAATATTAAATGGATCTTTACTTAACTACGCTTATGATTCGTTAAGTTAATAAATTGTTATTTTAAAATTTTATTTTTTAAAATTTTAAAAATGAATGAAAGCGTGATTAATTTTGCATAAAATTTAAAAACAATGAAAAAACATAATTTATTTTCTTTAGGTATTATTTCCTTAACATTTTTTTTAGCTTCTTGTGGAAGTGAGCCAAAATCTGAACCCGTTGCAGAAGTTCAAACTCCAACAGTTCAAGAAATTGCTTTAACAGTTGATACTGCAAATAGCAAAGTACTATGGAAAGGAGAAATGTTAGGATTATATTCACACGATGGATTAGTAAAATTAAATAACGGTACTTTACAAGTAACCGATGGAAAAATTACAGCTGGAACTTTTGAAATCAACCTAAAAACAATGGTTGCTACTGATGCAAATTATGATGCTAAAAAAGGTCACACGGCTGAAAAGTTAATACAACATTTATCTTCTCCTGATTTTTTTGCCGTTGATTCATTTCCTACTGCAACATTTACTATTACAGGAAATAATGAAAATGGCTTAGTAGGTAAGTTAAAAGTTAGAGGAATTGAAAAAGAAGAAATGGTTAAAAATGTAACCTTAACTGAAGAAAATGGTATGTACACTATTTCTGGTGAAATTACTTTTAACAGAAGAAATTACAATGTTTCTTTTACTAATCCTGTAAAAGAGAAAGTATTATCTGACGATATTCAAATTAAAGTAAATTTATCTGCTAAAGCATAAATAAAAAATTTAGTATATTTAACGGCATAAACAAATTTGTTTATGCCGTTTTTTTTTACCATATGAAAAAAATTTTATTGATATTTATAAGTTGCATGCCTGTTTTGGCATTTAATCAAGAGTCAACTCACAAACACGAGTTAGGATTATCTGCAGGAGTAACTACTGGAAAAGGAATATCCTATAGGTATTGGGCAAACAAGTCCGGTTTTCAAATTACTACTATTCCGCCTTTATTGGAAAATGGGAAATTCTCTTATTTTAACTCAGGAGTATCTTATTTGTATACTCTAGCAAATGTTCGAGAAGGTAGATTTTATACCTATTTATCTGGATCATATGAAATTAAATATGATTATTATGTAGATTATATTTATTATCCAGGAGGCGGTTATGCTAAGGAAAATTACTTCAAATACGAAACCATTAATGCGGGCTTAGGATTAGGTTTTGATATTTATATGGGTAAATATTTAGGATTAAATTTACAAGGTGGGTATGGTTTAGTTGACTTTTTAAATGGGGTAAACACCACATTTGCCGCTGAAATAGGACTCTATTTCAAATTCCCAAGTAATCTCAATAAAATTAATGCTGAATAATAACCTTTTTTAAGGTAGAGATATTGTTATTTCCTAACTCTTGAAACTCTAAAAAATATACCCCATTAGGAATTAAAGAGACATCAAAAATGGTGGTATTCAATTTCTCAATATTTTTTTGATTCATGATGGTTTTCCCTAATAAATCTTTGAGTTTTATATCCCCATAAAATTGGTTTTTAAAATGGATATTAATAACATGATTCGTAGGATTAGGATAAATATTAATGTTATTATCTAACGGGATATTATCATCTAAGTTAGATAAAATAGGTCTACTTTCAGTATACTGAATAATCATTAGCATCATTTCGTCATCGGTAGTTAAACCCCATGTAACAGCGGAAGAACCATTATTTCTGTATGTTGCTTCATGAGTAATTCCTTCTCCAAAATTTAAACCTAAAAGTGGCTCAAAATATCGGATAGGTGGGTGTGTATAATCGTAATATCCTTGATTAAAAGTGTAGTCGGTATTATAAAATCCCTCGTAAAGCTGTGTTCCTTTTGAACCGTCAGCATTTCGGGCATATATATCATAGTCTTTACCATACTTATGGGTGTGACTACTTAATAACCATATGTAAATAGAATCAGAGCTGGAATTATCAAATATATGACCGGTAAAAACAGTATCCGTATTATTATTTAAAATATAAAAATCAGAAAATGGATAAGGTAAAGGAACTTCCGGATATGTAATTAACTCTGTTTTCATTTCCGTAGTATATAATCCTCTGGGTTTAAAATAAATATTTGAATATACTTCTGCTCGCATTATTGAGTCTGAACTATAGTTTTTTATATGATAGTTTAAATCTAAATAAGGATTTTTTTCCCAAAAATAACCGGTATTTTCAGGAAGTTGTAAATCATAATTAAACTGCCAGGTTGCAATAAATTTAGCGTTGTTATTTAAATCAAATAAATTATTAATATCTCGTAATGAATTAGAAACTCCCGCAGCTGAGACTGAATCCTTAAATTTATACATGATATAATGATGCGAAAAAGTATTGATAAATGATTCAATTCTATTCACTTCACTTTCAATGGGTATATCCACTCTGTGTTTTTTTAAAAACTCTACTTCTTCTAGAGGATTTAAGAAAATAGCCCCTAAATGAATTTGAATACCTTCACTTGGTAATGGTGCCGGTGGAGGTGACATAGATTGCATTCCAAAGCCATTGTAATAATCATATATGGCTTGCTCATTTTGAATGGTTCCGTTTTGAGGAGCACCTCTTAATATCCATGCATTAATTAAATCAACTTCATAATTACTTAAGGTAGGCTGATATAATGGCATAACACTGCCCTCTGAAGGTTGTAAGGAAATATGTTGAAATAACCCATTGTTAATTTTTCTAAACAAAAAACTTTGTTCCGGAAAGCCTGGGTATATTAGTTTATATCCTTTGGAAGCCGCAAATGGATTTGTTGGAATTCCATTAATTAACGCATTATACACTTGTGATTCTGTTCCGGATAAATCTAAATTACCGGAAGGAGAAGCGCCTGAATGACAAGCAGAGACACAAGATGATTGAAATATAGAATACACTTTTTGATAAGTGGTTTGAGCTATCAAACCCTGACCAAAAAGTACAAAAAGTACAATAATTTTATTCATAACAATTTTTTAACGCTATAAAAATAGCCAAAAAACAGCAACCTTATCGAATTTTTAACGTTCAATGAGCAAACAATATATTATTTTGAAAAA
>CAZEIM010000002.1:72205-74148 GCA_964512145.1 uncultured Flavobacteriales bacterium | reverse complement strand
TTTATACTATTTTATATTATTTTAATTTCATCCGTATTATTATATTCTCAAGGGAATTTTGTTACAATTAACTCTATAAATTATAATGATATCACCATATGTGGGGAAAGTAAAAAGATAACCCTAAACTTGTACAATCCATCCCCTCATTTACTTTCAAATGTAACTTTACAGGTACAAATGCCTCCTGGTAACGTTTATGTGACAAATTCAGTAACGGGAGCAGCTGAATTAAATATTAGCGGTCAAGATACAGTTATATTTTCTATATCCAATATTTCAACATTAACAAGTAAAATCATTGAATTTTACGTAGAAGCAAATTGCGAATTATTAAATTATTCCACTACAGGAAATATTTTGGAAAATAAAATATTACTTAACTATACTGCTAATGGGTTTAACTATAATCAAAATCATACTACAAGTTCTTTTAATGCTTTAAAGCCAAATCTTTCCATCACTTCGGTAACGAATCAGTCATACAATGGAAGCATTGGAGAAACATTTACCCGATGTATTACCATTAAAAACGGTGGACTTGGAGCACTCAGTCATTTTACTTTTACAGATCAACATGGTACAGGTATTTCTGTACAAAATATTACAATTGGAGATTGGGTTTCAACAGGAGGTACATTAGAAACCATCACATTACATGGAAATCATTTCTCTACAATAGGTGATGGTGATACCTTGTTTGAAAATGGGGAAGAAATTATAATTTGTGAAAATGTAAAAATTATAAGTTGTATAAATGTAAGTTCAAGTTTTGAAGCATTTTGGGGGTGTGATAATTCTACGTGTCAAAAATCTACCTCATCAGCCAATGTAGTATTTCCAAATTTGATTCCCAACGTTAAAATTAATCATAAAGCCAATGTAAATATTTGCATCGGTGACAATGCTCCTAGCCAGCAAGAAATTCAAGTAATTAATACAGGTTTAGGTATAGCATATAATGTTGATGTTGAAGTATCTTATCATGGGGGTCATAAAAACTATATGGACGTTTCTAGTTTGAAAATGAAAAAAAATGCCTCTGGAATATTTATTTCGTTTAATCCATATAGTACTTCATTTTTAAATACTGCTACATGCCAAGCCGCTAATAAGGTAATGCGAATGAAACTAATGGTTGATTCCATTATGCCTGGCGATACGGTTTATTTTACTTGGGATAGTTACACATGTTGTGTCTCTTCATGTAATAGTGCCTTTTATAGTAATGGATGGTATACTAAAGGTACTTATAAAAATTTATGTTTAGCCAACTATACCATTCAACAAAAAGATGCAGCAGGCCATACAAACATACATGTAAGTATGACCAACAATAACTCTCCCATACAATTAAACGATGGGGATACCGGTACATTTGTTTATTCTGTAAACAATTTTTATAGTAATTATCCCAAAAATAATAATAGTTTTTATATTCTACGCTTAATTACTGGACCTTGCTTAAAGTACACGGGAGGCCTTAGATTTATAAATGGATGGGGAGGAACCATTTGGTTGCCTACTTCAGTTCAGCAATCGGGAGATACTTTAATCGCCTATTTCAAAGCAAATACTATTCCCGGTGGAATGAATCAAAGTCAATTAACTTTTAATCTAACCCCTGACTGTAATGCATGTCCTGGATCTGGAAATTGTAACTCGGGGCCGGTAAATCAAACCGGTAATTTTAATTTGAGAATATTTTATAGTTCCGACACCACGTGCTCTTGTATTTTAACATTATTTTGTACATCCTATAATGTTGCTTTAGGTTGTGCCGGAGGGTGTTCAGATGGACTATATACCAAAGCATTTTTTCCTGATAGAACCAATTTTGGGTTACCCGATAACAATAATAATGGTGTAGCAGATGGTGTAGGAACCGTTATGGATTTTACTAAAGTAAAAAAAGATCGTTTAATGTATGGGGATACACTGCA
>CAZEIM010000002.1:46254-72172 GCA_964512145.1 uncultured Flavobacteriales bacterium | reverse complement strand
TAAAAAATTCAAATAATCATGTTTGGCCTTATTTGTATTTAAATAGTTTTATACAACGTGGTAATAACTTGCAATTTGTGTCTTCAGAATTTATTTTATATAAAAAGGCAGGGGGTGTAATACAAACAACTTTAATTATTCCTACTTCTACACAATCGGGTAACGATAGGACTTTTAAATACGACTTTAGCTCTCCGGTATTAATGGCATTAGGTGTAATAAACTCTCCTTTAACATTTAATGACTTAGACTCAATTGTATTTAAAGCAAAATATAGAGTAAAAGACAATGTAGGAGGTAATTTATATATATGTAAAGTTGAAAATGATTTTTATCTCTCCGGTATTCAAAATCCAAGCAATTGTTTAGATAAGTTTACGTGTAATAACATTAATAAAAGCTTTTCATTAATTGGATATTATTTTGAAACGGCAGGAAATACTACTGTAGACTTTACTTCTTGTGAACAAAGAGAAATAGATCAACATTACTATTTAAGTATTGGTCCTTGTTGTGGAAATTATTCCGGAGGAAACTTTTTTCCTTTTGAATACAGACAATGGGCTTTTATTGATACCCTTACCGCCATAATACCAAATGGATATAAATTTATAAGTGCTCGATTTAGAGAAACAAGAACAGCCGGATCTGGATCAACCTCTAATTCTGCTTGGATAAATTTAACTCCAATGAATTCTGCTAGCGACACATTAAAGTTTGATGTTTATAAATACTATACCATAAATGGGGGAAGTATTTACCCTAGTGATGATGGTTTTAATGGGCAGTTAATAATAAGATTAGAGCCGACCTGTAAAGTTCCTGCTAATACATATCAAAATATTAAATATAGATGGGACTTTAAAAGTGCTGGTCAATTAGTTTCAAGTGGGTCTTCCCTAGTAAAAATAGCCGAAACACATGATAAAATTTTACTCAAAAAGCCGGTTTTATTTTTGCAATCCGTATTGCCTAATATTAATGCAAACAACAAAGAAGAAAGCTGGGAAGTTTCAATATCAAACCTTACCAATAATCACTCCCCCAATACTTGGTTTGGTTATGATAGTTTAACAACCGGAATAAAAATTATTAAAATTGAGGATCTTGATAATGGTGGATTTTTACAAAATAATGGAGAAATATTTAGAGTAGGGTCTGTTTCAGCTGCTCAAGTAAGAAGATTTAGAATATATGCAAACTACTCTTCATGTTTACGTGATAGCTTAATATTAAATATTGGTTGGAATTGTAGTGATGGATATCCGGCTTCATTAATTGATTATCCATGTACAACACAAAAATTAACCTTATCCTTAACTCCACAGTTACCAAATTTACTGGTAAATCCCATTGGACCACCAGGAAGTATTGATTTATGTGATACAGCAGAATATATTGTAGAAGGCTTTAATGTTCAAATTGGAAGTGCATATAATCTATACTTAAACGTAAACCTTCCTACAGGAGTAACCATAATACCAAACTCTAGTTATTTTAAATATCCCGATACAGCCAATTTTATATTTATTTCTGATCCTATCAATATAAGCTCTAATATCTGGCAATGGGATATTTCTCAAATTTCAAGCTACTTAGATTCTGCCGGATTAAAAGGTGTATTAGAACCCCAATTAAATAAGTTGGTCATTAAATTTAAAATTATTACCGATTGCCATTACATTTCGGGAAGTAATATTGCCTTCAACTTCTTTGGTAAAGCATCTTGTGGAGCTCATACAGGTCAGGAGTTAACATTGGCATCACAATTGGGTATTACTGGAGGAGACCCTCCTTACGAGTCGAAGGTGGTGCTTACTTCTACATATGTTTCTCCTTGTTCTAATAACCCTACACTAAATGTTAAAGTAATAAACAATGGTCCATCTAACTTCATTTCGAGTGATACGGTGTATGTGATTGTTCCAAGCGGAGTAGATTTTGTGTCGGGTACATTTAATGCTATTCATAATGCACCTAATATTAGCATTCCCCAAATACATAATGTGTTTGGACAAAAAATTCTGAGTTGGCCTCTCCCAATTGGAACTATAGTGGGTGACAGTTCTGTATTTTCTTTTGAATTTTCTGCCAATCCAGATGATTTATCATGCGGAGTAATTGATTTTGAAGCTAGAGCAACTTCTACCGTTAATTTACAGTGTAAATCATTAGGAACTAATTGTGATTTGGCAATTATTACCGGAGATACAACGCTACCAATATTTGTATACAAATCTGTAATTACTATATCTTCTGCTTTTGCTAATTCAACCCTATTGTCTGCTGATAGCGAGCAAGTAACGGTAAATGTATCGCTCTATAATGTTGGTGAAAATCTGTTACCTTCCATTCCAGTTATTCTGGGAGTATTTTACGATGCAGACGGAGATCATATTTTATCTAATGCCGATATATTTTTACATAAAGATTCTGTTTTTGGAGGAATTGGATTTAATAGTTATTTAGACTATACGTTTAGTTTTAACGCTAGTATATCGCAAACATGTAATCTAATTTTAGTTATTGACTCAGGATTAAACCCCTGTATGTGTGAAGAAAATCAATTTTTTATACAAAACGTTGCGTTACCAGTAGCTGGGCCCGATATTGAGTTATGTTTAAATGAAAATAAAACTATTGGTGATTTCGAAGTGCCTTCTTTTACATATAGCTGGACACCTGAAATATACTTAAATAACCATACTATTGCAAACCCAATTGTTCAAACCAACCTTCTGGCCAATAACCCGGATACATTAGAGTTTATGGTTACACTAACTAAACCGGGGGGGTGCGTATCATATGATACCGTACAGGTGTTTATACACCCAATTCCAAATTCAGATTTTTCTGTTTCTAATGAATGTTTGGGAGATACGCTACATTACTCGAATTTAAGCCATATAGTTTTTGGAGGGATTAGTACATATGAATGGAATTTTGGAGATGGGCAAACCAGTATAGATATACATCCAAAATATGTATATCAAAATTCTGGTGTCTTTATGGTTTCATTAATAAGTAATTCCGATAAAGGCTGTAAAGATACTTCTATACAAAATGTGTACGTTCATACTTTACCGGTTGCTGATTTCTCAATTCAAGATATTTGTTTATCTGATTCTGCAACTACGGTAAATACCAGCTCAATTTCTCAAGGAAACATAACCTCTTGGAATTGGAATTTTGGAGATGGAAATACCTCCACGGCTTTTGAGCCCAAAAACAAATATTTGGTGGATGGAGTATATTTAGTAACGCTAATTGCTCAATCTGACTCTGGTTGTTACGATACAATTTCTAAAAATATTACTATATATCCATTACCTGTAGCTAATTTTAATATTAATGATACTTGTTTTAACGACACATCAGTATTTGTAAATTTGTCAGCACCAGCATCATCCAATATTATGTGGGATTTTGGAGACGGAAATCAATCTATAGGTGATACTGTTAAGCACTTGTACCAAAATAGTGGTACTTACACCGTTGAAATAGTAGTTACTTCAGGTAATCAATGTATTGATAGCATTAAAAAGGACATAACCATTTTCCCTAAACCTTTGGCAAATTTTATTGCCGATACTATTTGCGAGCTTAACGCTTATACATTTATAAACCAATCATTAATTTCAGACGGAACAGTATTGAACTTTGAATGGGAGTTTGGTGATGGAAATGCTTCAAATGATATAAACCCAACTCATTTATTTGTCAATGATACCAATTATATTATAACGCTTACCGCCACTTCAATACATGGATGTACACACGACACGTTCAAAAACATCATCATTCATCCCCTTCCGGAAGTCGACTTTAATATGCAAAATGGCTGTATATATGATATGCCGATATCATTTAATAATACTTCAACCATAAATTCAGATATTATTAATAATTGGCAATGGAGTTTTGGAGACGGAAACATCTCTGCTAATGAAAACCCAACCCATACTTTTATGCAAGATGGAGTGTACTCTATACAATTAATTGCGACTTCAAACTTTAATTGCAAAGATTCTACCACAAAAATATTAGAAATATATCCTAAGCCACTAGCTGATTTTGGTGTTCAAAACATCTGTTCATACGATAGTGCTATATTCATAAACAACAGTTATGTAAGCTCTGGTGTTATAAATCAATTCGAATGGAATTTAGGAGATGGAAATTATCATTACAGCTCACAACCTAAACATCATTATTCAACACATGGTAGCTATATAGTGCAACTAATTGTTGAAACAGAAAAAGGATGTAAAGACACAGCAGAAAATACTATATATATTCATGAAGTACCTCAGGCAAATTTTCTGATTCAAGATATTTGTTTATATGACTCCTTGCCATTAATAAATGCTAGTAATATAAATAATGGAAGTATCACCGAATGGTTTTGGAATATGGGAGATGGAATTACATACCTTATTCAACAACCTGTTCACAATTATCAAAATCATGGTAATTATAATATTACTTTAATCGTTCAGTCTGATTCAAGTTGTTTAGATACTATAATTAAGTCGGTAGAAATATTTCCTTTACCCATAGTAGATTTTAATGTTCAAAACATTTGTTTATACGATCAAGCATTGTTTACCGATGCTGTGAATGAAAACAACACTATCTTGTACTGGAATTTTGGAGATGGAAATACAGCTATGGGTGATAGCGTTAGTCATTTTTATCAAGCTCATGGAACATATCAGGTACAACTAATTGTTGAATCAGAAAAATCATGTAGAGACACCCTAGAAAAAAACATCGAAGTATATCCCGTACCTTTAGCAAACTTTACTAGTGATACGATTTGTCAACTATCTTCTACTCAATTCGAAAACCTTTCGCAAATAGATGACAATACTCCGTTAAATTACTTTTGGAATTTTGGAGATGGAGCAACTCAAAACTATATTGAACATCCTATTCATACGTTTACAAATTATGGAACATATTACGTAGCCTTAATAGTAACATCAAACCATGGTTGCTTGCACGATACAGTTATACCAACCTATGTTTACTCCAAACCTATAGCCAACTTTACAGAAGAAAATCTTTGTTTTGATAATCCGCCCGTTTTATTTACCAATACATCCACAACATATGATGGAATTATTGATACATGGCATTGGAATTTTGGAGATGGAGGACAACACAGTATAGAAAATCCTTCTCATATTTATAACGCATGGGGAATGTATAATGTGCAGCTACAAATTGAAAACAGCTTAGGATGTAAAGACACCATATTAAAACAAATAAGAATTCATCCGGTTCCTGAAGCAAATTTTATATTAGACACTAACACATTATGTGCGAATGGATGTATTAGCTTTAAAAACGCCACACAATCTATCGATTTTGTTTCTTCTGTTTATTGGAATATAGGAGAAAATACATATGAAACTACCGAAAACGAATTCACCTATTGTTTCCCCGATTCAGGATTATACAGTGTTAGTTTACAGGCGGTCACGGAGTTTGGATGTAAAAATACCATCCAAAAAATTGATGAAATTACTATTTACCCTATTCCTGAAGCAATATTTAATGCTAACCCCGAAGAAACGAGCATAAAAAACCCAATTGTACAATTTATTAACCAGTCTGTAGGTGGTTATTATTATCATTGGCAATTAGGAGATGGTAATTATTCTGATTTACAACATGTACAGCACACATATCATGATACCGGAACATACGAAGTAATGATGATTGTAAAAAACTTATTTGAATGTACTGATACAACAACAAAAATTATTAAAATTACACCTGAAACAAATGTTTATATACCCAACGCATTTACTCCTAACTTAAATAATTTAAATGAAGTTTTTAATATTAAAGGTATAGGAATATTAGAAGAAGGATTTACATTGGAAATATTTGATCGCTGGGGAGAAAAAATATATACCACCAATAATTTATTGGAAGGCTGGAATGGATATAATAATGGAGAGCTTTGTAAAATGGACGTATATGTGTATAAAGTAAGTTTTAAAGATGTTAAAGGTAAAAATCATTATTTACATGGCCATGTAAGTTTGATACGATAAATTAATACGTTCTAATATTCTATCAAATACTTAATATTGTAACCTTGAATAATATTATCCAAGGTTACTTTTAACGTATTAACAATAAAAACTTATGTTCAAATCAAAAATTTCAAAACACACTACTTTTTTAAACAAGTACAATATGTTTTGCTAAGCCAATAAATACTTATGCTACCAAATAAGCTATTTAAGCATTCACAGCTGTTTTTGGTGCAGCAGCTAATATTTCTTCGTTGGCAAACGAGGCATATTTTTCGAAGTTTTTATTAAAAGCTTCTGCTAACCACTGCGCTTTAGACATATAAGCAGCTTCATCTTTCCATGTTGTTCTGGGACTTAAAATTTCACTTGGTACTCCGGGACATTCATTAGGCATAGCTAAGCCAAATACTCTATGTGTAGTATACTCTACGTTATTTAATTTTCCTTCTAAAGCAGCGGTAATCATAGCACGAGTATAGTTTAAATTCATTCTTTTTCCAATTCCATATGGACCACCCGACCACCCTGTATTTATTAACCATACATTTACATTGTGCTCATCCATTTTTTTACCCAACATTTCAGCATATTTGGTTGGATGTAGGGGTAAAAACGCAGCACCAAAGCAAGCAGAGAAAGTTGTTTGAGGTTCTGTAATTCCAGCTTCAGTTCCGGCTACCTTAGCAGTATATCCTGAGATAAAATAATACATGGCCTGAGCCTTGTTTAATTTTGAAATAGGGGGCAATACACCGTGTGCATCGCAGGTTAAGAAAAAGATATTTTTGGGAGTACTTCCAACTGAAGGTTCTAATGCATTATCAATGTAATGCAAAGGATAACTTACTCTTGTGTTTTCTGTTATACTTGCATCAGAGAAGTCTACTTCTACACCACCATCTTTAAATCCAACGTTCTCTAAAATTGAACCAAATTTTATAGCGTTATAAATTTGAGGTTCTTTTTCTTTAGATAAGTCGATACATTTTGCATAGCAACCTCCTTCAAAGTTAAATACGCCTTCGCTACTCCATCCATGTTCATCATCTCCTATTAGTTTTCGATTTGGGTCAGATGATAGCGTTGTTTTTCCGGTTCCAGACAAGCCAAAAAATATAGCTGTATCACCTTCATGTCCAACATTGGCCGAGCAATGCATGGAAAGAACACCTTTTTCTTGTGGTAAAATATAATTTAAAATAGTAAACATGCCTTTTTTAATTTCACCGGTATATCCTGTCCCTCCTATAATAACAATTTTTTTAGAAAAATTAATTACTGCAAAGTTGTGTTGTCTTGTTCCATCTACTTCAGGATTTGCTTTAAATCCAGGGGCACAAATGATATTCCATTCTGGATTAAAGTTTTTTAGCTCCTCTTTTCCGGGTCGTAAAAACATATTATACGAAAACATATTTGACCACGGAAACTCAGTAATCACCCTTAAATTTACTTTATATTTTGGATCAGCACAAACCGAAGCATCTCTCACATATATATCCTTGCCCGATAAATACGAAGTAATTCTGTTATACAGTAAATCAAACTTTTGCGAGTCGAATTTTATGTTAATATCTCCCCACCAAATAGTATCTTTAGTTGTATCATCTAATACAATAAATTTATCTTTCGGGGATCTTCCGGTAAATTCTCCGGTGTTTATGGCTAATGCACCGGTATCGGTTAATATTCCTTGTCCGTTTAAAATAGTCTCTTCTACTAATTCGGCCGGAGATAAATTCCAAAATACATTCGTCACATTGTCTAATCCTAATTGTTTTAAGTTAGAGGCATCCGGAATATTTCCAAATTGATTCATATATGTATAGTTTTATGTTTTTTTAAATAAAATACAAATTTCGTTATTTTTTAATCGATTAAAAAATTTTACGCTTATTTTTTATAATATACCTTCTTTTAATACATCATGAAAATGTATTAGTCCGTAAAATATATTGTTTTGTACGGCAATAATTTGAGATATTTTATAATTCTTAAACATTTCAATGCTTTCAAATGCTAGGCATTCAATATCAATAGTTTTTGGATTAAGGCTCATAATATCTTTAGCTTTTAAATGGTTAAATGAATCGTGATGCTGTATCATTCTACGTATATCTCCATCGGTAATAATTCCAATAATTTTCTCATCTTCTTCAACTACTACTGCTCCTACACGGTTTGTAGTAATTTGTATAATCACTTCTTTTACCGAGGTATAAGGACTAACGGATGATTTGTTTTGTGTATCGCACAAATCTTTCACCTTTAGATATAATTTTTTTCCCAAGGTTCCTCCGGGATGAAATTTTGCAAAATCTTGATCTTTAAAATTTTTAAGTTTTAATAAAGTAACCGCCAATGCATCACCCATAACTTGCTGCGCTGTAGTACTACTAGTAGGAGCTAAATTGTTTGGACAAGCTTCGCGTTCAACATAACAAACTAAACAGGCTTGTGCGTTTTGAGATAAAAACGATTGCTTATTACCCGTTATAGCAATAATAGGATTGCCAAATTGTTTAATTAGTGGAATAAGTACTTTAATTTCAGGGCTTTCACCACTATTCGATAAAAAAATAACCGCATCATTTTGCTGCACCATTCCTAAATCACCATGTACCGCATCGGCTGCATGCATAAAAATAGATGGAGTTCCTGTAGAGTTAAAAGTAGCTACTATTTTTTGAGCCACAATGGCACTTTTTCCAATACCAGTAACAATAATTCGTCCGGAACAATTCAGTAATATTTCTATTGCTTCTTCAAATTGATCGTTTAACATTGATTTTACGCGATGTAATGCTTGAATCTCAATATCAAAAACTTCTTGAGCAGAGGCAATTATTTCAGTTTTTTTCGTTTCCAATTTTTAGGATACTTTGTTTAATGAGTTGCGAATATTCATCGGATACAATAACCCGGTAAAAACCAGAAGATATTTCGGGTAATGAAATTTGTATTTTATTTTCCCCTTCAATGGCCGAAATTTCCTGAGAGGCAATAAATTTTCCTTCTAAATTAAATAATTGCAACATATATGGTTTAGAAGTTGGTGAGTAAAAATTCACATAAAATATGTCGGAAAATGGGTTTGGATATATTATTTGCACATTTTGTACATAATTGGTTTCATTATTAAGAGGATTTATAATACGTGTTTCTTCGCACCCTAACAGGTCGGTTATTTTAATTATATGAGTATCAGCACTACAATTGTTTATAAAAACTTCCGTTCCTGAAATCTCTAAATTATTTACATAATAGGTGAGGGGAGGGGTTGCATTGTTTGCCTCTATAAATATTGTTTTTTCACAGGTGTTTATTGGGTTTATCATTTCACTTAAATGTAACGTGATTTTATGGGTATCGGGCGAAAGTAACTCGGCCACATACATAGAGCTTCGCTTATTGTGAAGACCAAAAAATCCGCCTACCCAAACTTTTCCGGGCTCATTATATTTTCTTTGAATACCGAAATAATCACCCCATCGCTCATAAGGATCATTTTGTAATGGAGGGTTATCGATATAATTTTCTCCTGATTTTAAGCGCAATACATCCGAATATTTTCCACTATTTGAATAGTAAATACAACTCACTCCGGCATAATCTGTTTTAGAGGAGTGATCAAACCCAATGATGGTTTGAATTTCACAACTATCTATACCACAAAATGCAATATTAGGATATGCATAATCTAACATAGGAGAACCAATTATTGTTCCGCTATATTCAGGGGAGTTTGAATATATGTTTTTTATAGTTCCATGATAAATTCCGGCACGTTCATATTCAAAATGCATTGAATTTCCTACAAATTGAATCATGTTATTCCAAACAACAGCACCTAGCCAACGGGCATCATTGGTTTGTAAGCCTCCCGTAGGATCAGATAAATCAGTGTCTTCTTGGACTCCATTTGGGGGCAAGCCATAAGGGGTGTTTAATTTACCTACTTTTATAGAAATATTTTGAAGCATAGTATCAGAGGCATTACTTAAATGTATAAGAAATAATGTGTCGTTTTGGTAATCAAAGTTTCGATTAGAAATAAAGAATACTTCATCATGTAAGGGTTTTAATGCTCCTGAAACAGGATTTAAGTTTCTGATGTACCGTTGATTATATTTAATATTATCCCAAAGTTGAATTTTTAAATCATTAGCTCCAGCGTAGGCACTATCTAAACCAATTTGCCAAATAATACTTCCATCAAAACCGGCTTGCCAACTTGAGTCTTCTAATATCAAGTTTACGGTTAAAAATAAATTGTTTTTACTAATAGTAATAGCAGGATAGTCGGTCCAAGCAGTTGTGTTTCTAGGATTACCCGGTATTTCATAAATATACCAAGGGTCGCTTGGTTTTGAGGTTGAAGAAAATGCTACAACAATTTTACTATCGGCCGAGCTAAACCCACTTAAAAATGTAAAAATAAAACGATTATGAACCGGATCGTACAATAGTTTTGGATCGAAAGGAAAATATGTGCTGATATTACCTTGCTGATTAGCAAATTGACTAAACGATTGAGTATATATTAACCCGGTTGATTTAAATATGGGCGTATCGGCAAGTACATCATAAGCAAATAATTTTGAATTGATAGCCGCTACATATATTCCTTCATCTGAAATAGCCATTGTATTATCTAATGGAGTGCCTCCTGTAATAGGCATTAAGCTATCTATTACCGATACATATCTTTCATGAATGGAGTATGATCTTAATTGAATGGGAGCAGCAATAATACTATTGCTTTTTTTTATTTGTTTTTCAGAAATATTGAACTGAAATTTTTTTTTAAGCTCCTGTAATTTTCTTTTACCGGCTTGTCCATCTGGGATGGGATGTTCTTTTTGGCTTAATAAGGTATCATCAGATTTTAATGAGTCTGGATAAAAAGTTGAAATTTTTGGAATAACAAAATTTTGCCGAGTAATTTCTTGACTAAATAAGGAAGCTGAAACACATGTAACAAAAATAAATGTCGAAGAAAATTTAATCATACGTTGCAAAGATACATAAAGTATACAAATTTTTAATTCTTGGATTTTCTTAAAAAAGCCGAATTATCCTGATTTAAAAAAGTAAACAGATGAAAAGATTAATTTCCTATGATTTCAAATTCTGTTCTTCGATTCATTTGACGACCTTCTTCTGTGTCATTTTTTGCAATAGGCTTTGATGATCCATATCCTTTAGACTGTAATCGATTTGAAGAGATGCCTTTTTGAATTAAATAGTTTTTAACCGCTTCTGCTCTATCTTGGGAAAGCTTTACGTTACTGTTTTCATTTCCGGTGTTATCTGTATGTCCTGCCAATTCAATTTTTAGTGATGGAATTTCGTTTAATAATTCATAGATTCTGTCTAACTCAGCATTCGACTCAGGTTTAATAACCGATTTAGCAACATCAAAAAATATATTTTTTAAAGTGATTTTACTACCTATAGCAATGTTTTTAAGCTCAATGACTTTTTCAATCATTTCAAAATTGCTTTCATCCGGTATGATAAAGTTTTCTGAATGAAATAAATAACCGTTTGCTTGAACAGCAATACCATAATTTTTCCCTGCCGGCAGAGAAATTAAAAATTTTCCACTGGCTTCATTAGAATTTAAGGTATTAATGACTTCATTTTTTTCGTTGTCAATTATTTCGATATTTGCATATACACTTTTTTGAGTAAGTTGATCAATAATTTGTCCTTTAAATATGGTTAAACTTTGACGATTTACCTCTGATTTTTGAAATGAGAAATTATTTTTTATAGGCTCAGCTTGACTTGCTAGTAATAAATCTTCGGCATCAACTAAAGGTTGTTTGGGTTCTCCCAAATAGGTTATTTTATAGATATCATAACCACCTTTTCCTCCGGGTCTGTTAGAAGATATGTAAGCATATTTTCCATCGGCAGTAGGTGCGTAAAATAATTCATCGTAAGGAGTGTTTATAGGATATCCTAAATTTACCGGATTGGTCCATTGTCCATTCACAAATTCGGCTCTATATATATCATATCCCCCCAATGATCCATGACCCTGAGAGCTAAAATATATAACCTTGTTGTTTGGGTAAACATAAATAGAACCTTCATGGAGTTTTGTATTGATATTATGCCCAATACTTGAAGGTTTTCCCCAATCAACAATATTTTTTAAAACCATTTTTCCAGTAAAAAATATATCGTTTCCACCTGAACTTCCATTATTTGTAATAAAGTATGTTTTTATGTCTAAAGGTTCGTAGCAACCAAACTTTTCATGATAGGTTGTTCTATCGGGCATTTTTTCACATTTTAACTCAGGTAAACTCCAATTTTCTCCTTTAAGCTTACTCTCAAATAAATCATAGGATACGCCTTCTTTTCTTTGTATCAATATTCTTTGTCCATCATACGAAAGAGCACCATTCAGCTCATCATTTTTGGAATTAATATTTCCTTTTGCCGGAGTAACATTGCTCCATTTTTTTTGTTTAAGTAAAGTTTCGTACATATCAAAATCATACATATCCAATTCATTTTTAGGATTTTGATTAGGTCGGTTTGATGAAAACATAAAGAACTCTCCATCGGCACTAACAGCCGGAGCTAAATCATCAAATTCTGAATTAAATTCTTGCATATTATCGGCCCAAATTCTTCTTTTTTGTTTTTGCTCGTTTTTAGCGTTGTTACAACCTTTAATATACTCAGTAATATAGGCATTGTATTTTTCACCAACTTTTCCGTTTTTACAGGTATTGTATGCTTTAATAGCTTCATCAAACTTTTCTTGCAGTTGATAAACCATACCCAAATAAAACCATAAATCAGGTGCTAATTCTGGGTTCATAGAATATGCACTTTGAATAAGTGCTGGAGCTTTTTCTTTTTCAGATGTATTTAAATAACAAACACCTAAATAAAAATTAAGTTGAGCATTATTAGGATTAAATGCATAGGCTTTTTTATAATGAAAAAGTGCTTTAGAATACTCTTCCGAAGCATCTTTTAAATCCCAAAAAAGCTCCTGAGCCTTTTTAAAAGATGCATCTCCATTTTCTAACGATAATAAGGCATTTTTTAGCCCTTCTTTATCATCTTTAAAATTGGATGATTTAAAATCGATGTTTTGTTGAGCATTTGAAATACCAAATGAAATGGCTATTAGTAGTAATAAAAAGTGTTTCATGATATTTATCGATTACATTCGTTTTCTAGTTGGGAGGTTGATTTATCAATACCTAAATTTTTTGCTTTATTCCAATCGGCACAGGCTCCGTTAATATCTTTGAGCATTTCTTTACATAAGCCTCTGTTATAATATGCGGTACCATAATTTTTATCTAATTCAACCGCTTTTGAAAAATCTTTTAAGGCATTTTCAAATTCTTCATGTTTAAAAAATACAGAACCCCTGTTATTATAGGCAATAGAATAGTTTGGATTGATTGAAATTGCCGATGAAAAATCATCTAAAGCATTCAGTTTTTCACCTTTTTCCATATACATTTTTCCCCTATTGTTTAAAGCTATGTAAAACTTTGAATCTAGTTGTATAGCTTTTGAATAGGCTTCAATGGCAGCTGAAATATCCCCTTTACGATGTTTTACAGATCCTATGTTGTTGTATATATAGGCTTTGGGCTTTATGGCTATTGATTTTTCGTAATATTCTAAGGCTTTATCATAATTTTCTAACATTCTGTAACAACTTCCTAAATCATTGAAGGCTTCGGAGTATGATTTATTTATTTCTATCGATTTTAAAAACATTTCCTCGGCTTGTTTATATTCTTTTTTTAAAAAATAGGCTGTGCCAACATTATAATACGATTCAGCTTTTTGCGGTTCTAAAAATGAAAGTTCCATATAATCCGTTAGAGCACTATTGTAATCACCCATTTTTATAGATGTTTCAGCTCTTTCACGAAATGCATTGGCATCTTCTTCCCTAAATTCTAAGATCATAGAAAAATTACCATATGCTTCAGCATACTTACCAAGTTTTTTAAGAACTTGACCTCTGCTGTAAAAAGCATCTAAAAAAGTTGGATCTAACTGCGTAGCTTTATTAAATTCAGCAATTGCTTCTTCAAGTTTTTTATTATTTACCAATTCCACGCCTTTATTGTAAGCCTCTCTTGAATTGGCAATCCGCTCATTTTTTTCGTTTATTTGACGAATGGAGTCTTTATATCGTTGTTCATTATCCTGGCTAAAAACATAAAAAGGTTGGAATAAGCCAAAAAGAGTCAAAAGGATTAAAGGTATATATGTTTTCATGTTTTTACAAACTAATGTTGTAAAAATAGTTTTTTTACCGAACAAAACAAGATTTTTAAAAAGTATAATTTTAATCCTTTATTAAGAGATAATTTTAAGCTCTTGAATTAATTGTTCAAATATAACTTTATGGGAAAGATGTATTTTGGATGATTTTTCTTTTTCGTGAATTTCAGGAATGTTTAAAGAGCTTTCTTCGTAGGAATAAAGTTTCCATTGTCCATGAATACATTCCAGGGCTGTTAAATTTTCTATCCAATCGCCAGAATTTAAATACATAATATTACGTTTATTCACTTCTACTTTTTTTATACAAGGCTTATGAATATGGCCACATACTACGGTATCAAAATCGTGCTGTTCTGCAATTTGAAGGGCGGTTTGTTCAAAATTATCGATAAATTTTACGGCACTTTTTACACTGTTTTTTATTTTTTTGGATAGGGATAGTTTTTCTTTGCCAAAGCTTACTAATATTTTATTGATAAAACGGTTAAGTAATATGAGTAAGTCGTATCCCTTTCCTCCTAACTTAGCCAACCATTTGGAATGTTTCATGGTTATGTCAAATACATCTCCGTGAAAAAACCAAGTTTTATACCCATTGATATTTAAAATTACTTTATTTACAATTTGAAAATTACCTAGTTGAAAACCAGTAAATTTTCTAAAAACTTCATCGTGATTTCCGGTAATATAATACACTTCCTTACCTTCTGTGATAAATTCGAGAAATTTGTTAAGCACATTCATATGTTGGGAAGGGAAATATTTTTTATTGAATTGCCAAACATCAATAATATCTCCGTTTAAAATAATTTTATCGGGGTCAATGCTGTTTAAATATTGAAATAGTTCGTTAGCATGACACCCATAGGTTCCTAAGTGAGTGTCAGAAATAACAACAATATCAACTTTTCTTTTCACGAATAGAATTTATTAAATACAAAAAAAATGAATGATTATTATTTAGTTATTACATAAATATTAACTTTATGCTAAATTATGCATGTTAAAGAAACATTTACTTGGAAGATAAAGGATAAAACTTTACACGGCTTTTATTATGCCTCACAAGATTCTAAACCTAAAGCAGTTGTTTTATTAGTACATGGAATGGGAGAACATTCAGGTAGGTATTCTTTTTTTGAGAAACATTGTAGTGATAAAAATTACGCACTTGTATCTTTTGATCATATAGGGCATGGATTATCTGAAGGAAAACGGGGGCATATTTTATCGTACGAAATATTTATGCAATCTATTTCAAACTTAGTAGATACAGCTACGAATTTATTTCCGGATATACCCAAGGTATTAATGGGGCATAGTTTAGGAGGTAATTTAGTATTATATTATTTCTTAACGCAAGATATTTCAAAAATATCAGGTGTTATTGTTTCTGCACCTTGGTTAAGGTTGTCAAAATCTCCAGGTTTATTAAAAGTTTCGGCAGCAAAACTATTACATAAAGTGATACCTGGGTTTGTAGATAATACGAATTTAACTAAAAATGCACTTAGTCGAGATGATGAGTATAATAAAAACTATTATTCTGATCCTTTAGTTCATCATTTTATTTCCATACGCTTATTTACCGAAGTACATAAAAAAGCACAATGGATGCTTAAACAAAAACATCATCTTCAAAAACCTTTGCTATTATATCATGGAGATGCTGATAAAATAACCGATTATAAAGGTTCAACATATTTTTACGACTCATTAGATAATAAGTCTAAGGTATACTTTCATATTCTTAAAGGAGGATATCATGAACCGCATAATGATATCGACAAACAAAAAGTATTTAATTTAATTGATACATTTATAGAAAAAAACATCTTGTAACATCCATAATGAATGCGATAAAAAAATATTCCTCTTTGGTAAAATTCAGTCATACTATTTTTGCCATGCCCTTTGCAGGAATTGGTTTTTTGTTAGGAGTAAAAGATTCAGATGTTTTCTCGTGGAATTTATTGATATATGTTTTATTATGTATGGTTTTTGCCAGAACAGCAGCTATGGCATTTAATCGCTATATCGATCGAAATATTGATAAATTAAATCCCAGAACTGCTCAACGAGAGATACCAGCTAATCTAATCAGTCCTAATTCCGCTTTGTTTTTTGTAATCATTAATTCTATTTTTTTTGTAATAGTTACCTACTTCATAAACAAACTGTGTTTTTATTTATCACCGGTTGCTTTATTAGTGGTATTAGGATATAGTTACGCCAAACGATTTACGTTTTTATGTCATCTTATTTTAGGTGTTGGACTATCATTAGCGCCAATTGGTGCTTATATTGCCGTAACTGGCTCTTTTAATTGGTTACCTATTGTTTTTTCTTTAATTGTAATAACATGGGTAAGTGGTTTTGATATAATATATGCATTACAAGATGCTGAGTTCGATAAAGAACATAAATTATGGTCAATACCTTCAGTTTTTGGAGTTAATAAGGCATTAAATATATCTTCCATATTACACATTTGTTGCGCACTTTTTTTACTATATGCAGGATTATTAAATAATAGCAGTTTTTGGTTTTGGACAGGAATTATTTTGTTTGTATTGTTGCTAATACGTCAACATATACTTGTAAAACCAAATGATTTAAGTAAAATTAACATGGCTTTTTTTACCTTAAATGGTTTAGCTAGTGTCATGTTATTTATTTTTTTCTTGTTAGATTTTTTTATAAAAAAGTAGTTTTTGTATGAAAGGTTTTTTTGTAACCGGAATAGATACTAACATAGGGAAAACTTTGGTAAGTGCTATCTTGGTTCAAAAATTACAATGGGATTATTGGAAGCCCATACAATCAGGAAGTGAAGATGGATTAGACTCTAAAACGGTACAAAATCTTTTAATAAACCATAAAAGTGTTATTCATCCCGAGGCATACGTTTTTAAAAAACCTGTTTCACCTCATTTAGCAGCGACACTAGAGAATAAAGAAATTTCTTTATCTAATGTTGATTTACCTACCTCAACAAGGCCTATAATTGTTGAGGGGGCAGGGGGGATTATGGTTCCATTAAATCAACATGAATTAATATTAGATTTAATCATTCAATTAAAATTACCGGTTATTTTAGTGTCTAAAAACTATTTAGGAAGTATAAATCATACTTTACTTTCGTTAGATATTTTACAAAAGCATCAGGTGACTGTTAAAGGCATTATTTTTAATGGTGAAGAAAACAAATCAACTGAGGAATTTATAACTCAATATTCTAAAGTACATATTTTGGGGAGAATACCTTTTTTACACCCTATAAATAAACAGAGTATTGCAGATGCAGCAAAATATATACGTTTATGAATACAATTGAATTAGATAAAAAGTATATATGGCATCCTTACACATCTTTACAATCTGAAATAGATGTTATACCCATCCTAAAAGCACAGGGAGTTGAATTATTTTCTGAAGATGGATCGGTTTATCTAGATGCTATTTCTTCTTGGTGGGTAAACGTGTATGGGCATAATCATCCATTCATAACTAAAGCGATTCAAGATCAGGCAGAAGAATTATCTCAAGTAATTTTTGCTGGCTTTACACACCCAAAAGCAGTAAAATTAGGTCAAGAGCTTTGTTCCCTGCTAGGAGGAACATTTACTAAAGTATTTTATTCCGATAATGGTTCAACCGCAGTAGAAGTAGCTCTCAAAATGGCTATTCAATATTGGAAAAATCAAGGAAAAAATAAATCTAAAATATTAGCCATGCATGGTGCTTATCATGGGGATACTTGGGGGGCCATGTCGGTAAGTGAACGGGGTTCATTTACAGCTTCTTTTTCAGATTTGTTATTTGAAGTTCTTTTTTTTCCTTTCCCCGATGCAGAAAATGTGTATCTGAAAGAGTTAGAAAAATTAATTCACCAACATCAAGAAGAAATAGCAGCACTCATTATTGAACCCTTAATACAAGGTTCTGCCGGTATGCGTATGTACAATGCCGAGCAATTACAAAAAATATTTATGTTGTGCGAACAGTATAATATATTAATTATTTCCGATGAAGTATTTACAGGATTTGGAAGAACCGGAAAGAATTTTGCATATATGCATCAGGCTATTTTTCCTGATATTGTTTGTTTATCTAAGGGGATTACAGGAGGTTATATGCCTTTTGGAGCGACTGTTTGTAATGAAAAAGTTGTAGAAGCTTTTAATAGTACAGATAAGAATAAAACCCTATTTCAACTGTTTGTAATGAAAAAGTTGTAGAAGCTTTTAATAGTACAGATAAGAATAAAACCCTATTTCATGGTCATTCCTATACCGGAAATGCCTTGTCGTGTGCTGCTTCTTTGGCTTCTATATATTTACTTACTTCCAAGGATATGCAGGAAAATATTACCCGAATACAACAGCAGCATTCAAATTTTCTTTCTTCACTTGGTAAATTTTCCAATGTTTTAAATCCTCGTGTTCTTGGAACTATACTTGCTTTTGAGTACGTAAGTAATGAATTAGAAAACAACAATTACTTTCATTCTACAAGAGACTATATTTATAGATACTTTATTGACAAGAAAATACTCATTCGTCCATTAGGTAATACTATTTATATTCTTCCTCCATATATAATATCAAACAAAGAACTGGATGTTATATATTTAGAAATTATAGGTTTGTTAGAAAAATAACATGAAAAAAATTTTAAAAAAAATCATATATAAATTGTTTTGGTTATTAAAATGGTTTTTTATTACAAGTATTTTTTCAGTCATATTATTTCGATTTATTCCCGTACCATTTACGCCTCTTATGTTGATTAGAACGGTTGAACAATATATGGATAATAGGCCTATACAACTGAAAAAAAAATGGGTGTCTATTGATAAAATTCCCAATCATATGCAGTTAGCAGTAGTGTGTGCTGAGGATCAGAAATTTTTGGAACACTGGGGATTTGATGTTGAAGCTATTGAAAAAGCGGTTGAAAACAACTCTAAATCAAAACGCAAAAAGGGAGCTAGTACGATTTCACAGCAAACGGCCAAAAATGTGTTTTTATGGCCTTCGAGAACTTGGTTTAGAAAAGGACTAGAGGTTTATTTTACGCTGCTTATTGAAATTTTTTGGAGTAAAGAAAGAATTATGACCGTATATTTAAATTGCATAGAGTTTGGAGATGGGGTTTACGGAGTACAAGCGGCATCTAAAAAGTATTTTAATAAAAATTCCCATCAATTAACAAAAAGTGAATCAGCATTATTAACGGCAGTACTACCAAGTCCTTTGAGATATAGGGTAATAAATCCAGGAAAATATGTTAAATCAAGACAATCTTGGATAATTCGTCAAATGAATCAGTGGAATAATGTGTTGATATACCCATAGGGCATAAATTATTTTTTAAAATATGTTGATACATTCAACTCTTTATTTCCAGCTTCATAAACATAAAATCCTTCTCCTGATTTTACCCCCAATTTTTTTGCAGTAACCATATTAACAAGCAATGGACAAGGAGCATATTTTTGGTTTCCTAAACCTTCATGTAATACACGCAGTATAGCTAAACAAACATCTAATCCAATAAAATCTGCTAGTTGTAATGGACCCATCGGATGAGCCATGCCCAATTTCATAATTTGATCAATTTCTTGTACTCCAGCAACTCCTTCATACAATGCATAAATAGCCTCATTAATCATTGGCATTAATATTCGATTGGCAATAAAACCTGGATAATCATTTACTTGAACCGGTATTTTTTCTATTTTTTTTGTTAATTCAACAATGGATTTTGTAGTTTCAAGTGAGGTTGAATATCCATTAATAATTTCTACTAATTTCATTACTGGCACAGGGTTCATAAAGTGCATTCCAATTACTTTATTTGGCCTTTTTGTTACGGATGCAATTTTAGTAATAGAAATGGAAGAAGTGTTAGAGGCCAAAATACAATGTGCAGGAGTATATTCATCCAACTCTTTAAATAATTGTAGTTTTATAGCTTCATGTTCAGTAGCAGCTTCAATTACTAAGTCTGAGTTACTCACGCCTTCTGACACTTTAGTAAATGTAGATATTTTTTGTAGTGTATTTATTTTATCTGCTTCTGTAAGTATTCCTTTACTTACTTGACGGTCTAAGTTTTTTTGTATTGTTTGTAAACCTTTTTGTAAAGCATGTTCATGTATATCAATTAAGTTTACATTATAACCAAATTGAGCAAATACGTGAGCTATCCCATTACCCATAGTACCGGATCCAATTACTGATATTTTCATATTAATTCATTTAAAGGTTCAAACGCTTGTTTATGTATATAATCGTATTCAATTTTTTCAAAAATTTCTTCTATCTCTATTATGGTGTTGGCCGTAACTAATTGCATTCGATATTCCTTAAAATTAGGGATGTTTTTAAAATAATTAGCGTAATGTCTTCGCATTTCTAATATTCCTAATTTTTCACCTTTCCACTCTATAGAACCATAAAAATGCTTTTTAGTTGCTTTAATTCTTTCAGAAATAGAAGGTGAAGAAAGTTTGTTTCCGGTTTTTAAAAAATGTTTAATTTCATTAAAAATCCATGGATAACCTATACTTGCTCTACCTACCATAATACCGTCAACTCCGTAAGTGTTTTTTGCAAATAAAGCTTTTTCTGGACTGGTAATATCTCCGTTTCCAAAAATTGGAATGTGTATGCGCGGATTATTTTTTACTTCACGTATTAATGTCCAGTCAGCTTCCCCTTTATACATTTGAACTCGAGTTCGACCATGTATTGTTAGGGCTTGAATTCCAACATCTTGTAGTCGTTCGCTTACCTCCACAATATTTTTCGAGTCATCGTCCCAGCCTAGTCTTGTTTTTACGGTAACCGGTTTTTTCACCGCTTTAACAATTTCAGCGGTCATCGCTACCATTTTAGGTATATTTTTTAAAATTCCTGAACCAGCCTCTTTGCAAACTACCGCTTTTACCGGGCAACCGTAGTTAATGTCAATTAAATCTGGTTGTACTTCTTCTGCAATTTTTGCAGCTTCTATCATAGCCTGAATGTCGCCTCCGAAAATTTGAATTCCAATGGGACGTTCATATTCAAAAATATCTAATTTTTTTTTGCTTTTAACGGCATCTCTTATTAACCCTTCCGATGAAATAAACTCAGTATACATTAAATCGGCTCCGTATTGCTTACAAACAGCTCTAAAAGGAGGATCACTTACGTCTTCCATAGGAGCCAGAAGAATTGGAAAATCCTCTAATAAAACATGACCTATTTTAATCACAATGCAAATGTACTTATTTGTACGTGTTCATGCAAAAATTAGCTTTTATTTGGTTTAATCAGAGCGTTATTCAATCATAAGCTTAAAGTCCTCTTCAGAAATGATTTTTACTCCCAATTTTGTCGCTTTTTCAAGTTTTGCAGGCCCCATATTTTCTCCGGCTATCAGAAAATTAGTATTATTGCTAACGGAACTTACATTTTTTCCACCATGAATTTCAATTTGATTTTTAATTTCCTCTCTGCTGAATAGTTTAAAAACGCCAGAAACCACAAAGTTTAATCCTTTTAACTTTTCGGATACAGCTTCTATGTTATTTTTTATTTCAAATTGTAGTCCGTGACTTTTTAATCGTTCAATTACAGCTATATTTTCTTTGTTTGAAAAAAATAAAATAACTTGTTCGGCAATTTTTTCTCCAATATCTGGCACTTCGTTTAGTTGATTAACATCAGCAAGCATTAAATAATCAATTGATTTAAAATGTTGAGCTAATTTTTTGGCAATAGTTTCGCCTACATGTCTTATACCAAGGGCAAACAACACTTTTTCAAATGGAATTTTTTTAGATAATTCTATCCCCGTAATAATGTTTTGGGCACTTTTATCACCCATTCTATTAAGAGGAGCAATATCCTCTTTTTTTAATAAATAAAAATCGGCAATATTTTTAATTAATTTATTTTTATAAAGTAAGCTTATTGTTTCTTCTCCCAAGCTTTCAATATTCATAGCTTTTTTTGATGTGAAATGGATCAATTTCCCGGTTATTTGAGGTTCACAATTTATCGAGTTAGGACAATAATATGCAGCTTCTCCTGTATTTTTTACTAACTTATGATTACAAACGGGGCAATATTCTACAAAAGATATTTTAGAAGATAATGGATTTCTTTTACCAATATCTACTCCTGTTATTTTAGGGATTATTTCACCCCCTTTTTCTACAAAAACCACATCGTTTTCATGTAGGTCTAATTTTTCAATAATATCAGAATTATGTAGTGATGCTCTTTTTACAATTGTTCCGCCTAAAATAATTGGCTTTAAATTTGCAACAGGAGTTACGGCTCCAGTTCGCCCGACCTGATACTCAACAGATAGCAATGAAGTACAAACTTTTTCAGCAGGAAATTTATATGCTATTGCCCATCTAGGTGATTTTGATGTAAACCCAAGCTCTTGTTGTTGAATGTAATTATTTACTTTAATCACTACCCCATCGATAAAAAAATCTAAAGTACTTCTTTGTGTATCCCAATAATTAATAAATTCTAGTATTTCCTGTATTGATTTACATTTTTGAATGAATTTTTTTTCGGAAGGAGGTGTTTTGAAACCCCATTCTTTACATTTTTCAATACTTTCGAAATGATTTTCATACAAAAGTTTATCTCCGTAAATGCCATATAAATAGCTGTCTAAATTTCTTTTTGACACCATCGAAGAGTCTTGCAGTTTAAGAGTTCCTGATGCAGTATTTCTTGGATTCATGTAAGGTTCTTCACCATCATTTACTCGCTCCTCGTTTAATGTGTTAAATGTTGAAATAGGCATAAAAATTTCACCTCTAATTTCAAACTCATCCGGATAGTCTTTGCCTTTTAAAACTAAAGGAATTGATCGTATAGTTTTAACATTATTTGTTATATCTTCACCTTTTTCACCATCTCCACGTGTTAATGCTCTGAATAGCTTTCCGTGCATATAAGTAATTCCAATTGCTACTCCATCATATTTTAGTTCACACACATATTCAACTTTAGCTCCTAATATTTTTTGAACCCTATTTTCAAAGTCAATAATATCCTGTACAGTGTAGCTGTTGGATAATGATAACATAGGATATTTATGTGAATAGACTTCAAATTTTTTTGTAATATCACCACCCACTCTTTTAGATGGAGAATATTCGTATGCATATTGAGGATATTTTTTTTCTAATTCTTCTAATTCCTGCATCATCCTATCAAACTCGTAATCTGAAATGCTTGGGTTATTTAATACATAATATAAGTAATTATGATTTTCTAATTCTTTAATTAAAAAATCTACTCTTTCTTGAATGGATTTTAATAAATTATTCATGTTTAAAACCAGCTACCATTAATACACAACCTGAGTAATTTTCAGCTTTTGTGGGTGGTATTCCATAATCAATAAACACTTTTTTATAAGGTTTGTCGGTAATAAAATAGAATATGCCATCATGATTTGTATTATCTCTGGAGGAAAATAACAATTTACGATCTTTAGCACTATATTTTTTATCATATATTTCTATATTTATAGGTTGCTTTAATGATTTTACATTAAAAATAAACTTATATGATCCCCAATCAGATAAGGGTACTTCAAATTCTTTAAATTGTTTTTTTAAAATAAAATTAATTTCAGTGATAGTTGAAGAATTATAGGTATACTCTTCCCCTAGATAATTAATGGTAAATTCTTTGGTCTCGGTGTTTGAACAATATTTAAATGTTTCCTCTGTGAAGTTAAACATCACAAGAGTAATCATCAAACATAAAATATTTTTTAAACGAATATTCACTCAATCAAAATTAACAATATTTTTACATAGCTTCTAATTCCCATGTTGATGCTGGTATACTCGTTCCTTCTTTAAAAAAATATATCCCTCCCCAACTGTGTTCAACTTTTTTATAAATGGTTTTTACACCATTAACCGTTAATGTAATTATAGTAATTTTTTTATTTCCCTGTTGAATATACTCTTCTGTTCTATCAATTTGATCTGGTTTTTTAATAGGATTGCTTTTAGGATCAAGTTCTGTGGATACAGGTGTTTTTTTTCTAGATTCTTCTTCTAACATGGCATTTGTTTTTTTTCTAGCATTATCAACCAATTCACCTGCTTTTAAATTTCTTTTGTTTGCATTATTTTCAGGTTCATCCAATCTGTTTTTTTTACCTAGTTCATCTTCATTGTTTTGATTACTTGCATTTTTTTTGTCAAGTTCATTGGATGGAGAAGGATTATTTCTAGAGTCTGATTCAGAAGCAGGGTTTGTTTTTTTTCTAGTATTATCAATTAATTCACCAGCTTTTAAGTTTCTTTTGTTCGTATTATCTTCAGGTTCATCCAATCTGTTTTTTTTACCTAGTTCATCTTCATTGTTTTGATTACTTGCATTTTTTTTGTCAAGTTCATTGGATGGAGAAGGATTATTTCTAGAGTCTGATTCAGAAGCAGGGTTTGTTTTTTTTCTAGTATTATCAATTAATTCACCAGCTTTTAAGTTTCTTTTGTTCGTATTATCTTCAGGTTCATCCAATCTGTTTTTTTTACCTAGTTCATCTTCATTGTTTGAATTTGGATTTGATTTTTTATCTAATTCATCTTGGAATGAAGGAGAGGTTCTGTTATCGTTGTTAGAAACTGAATTTGTTTTAATTCTTTGGTCTATCATTGTTTCGCCCATTGCTTTTTGTTTTTTATCTAATTCTTGGCTACTCATGGCAGTTTTTTTGTCTAATTCATCTGGCTCATTTTTATTTTTTAACTCTAATTCATCCTTTTTAGGATTGTTGTTTTTTTGTTCCAAAGATTCATTTGGTTTTATGGATTGATTGTTAATTTCATCCGATTTTTTTCTATCTAACTCATCTGATTGATTGGCTTTATTGCGTTTATCTAGCTGATCGCTTGCGCTTGCAAGTTTTTTTTCATTTGTATTTTCTTCTCCATTTATTTTTCTTCTCTGATCCTCTTCGGTATTCCTTTTAGCCAGTTCATTTTCTTGCGCTTTTTTTCTAGCCAATTCCTCCTCCAGTTTCTTTTTTTCTTGTTCTTCTTTTAATCTTTTTTCTTCTTCTGCTTTGGCAAGTGCTTGTTGTTTAGCAAGTTCATCCGCAGCTTTTCGTTTAGCTTCTTCCTCTTCGGCTTTTTTTCTGACAGCCTCTTCCTCTTGCTTCTTTTTTTCTTGTTCTTCTTTTACTCTTTTTTCTTCTTCGGCTTTGGCAAGTGCTTGTTGTTTAGCAAGTTCATCCGCAGCTTTTCGTTTAGCTTCTTCCTCTTCGGCTTTTTTTCTGACAGCCTCTTCCTCTTGCTTCTTTTTTTCTTGTTCTTCTTTTACTCTTTTTTCTTCTTCGGCTTTGGCAAGTGCTTGTTGTTTAGCAAGTTCATCCGCAGCTTTTCTTTTGGCTTCTTCCTCTTCGGCTTTTTTTCTGGCAGCCTCTTCCTCTTGTTTCTTTTTTTCTTGTTCTTCTTTTAATCTTTTTTCTTCTTCTGCTTTGGCAAGTGCTTGTTGTTTAGCAAGTTCATCCGCAGCTTTTCTTTTGGCTTCTTC
>CAZEIM010000002.1:46043-46154 GCA_964512145.1 uncultured Flavobacteriales bacterium | reverse complement strand
TGGCAAGTGCTTGTTGTTTAGCAAGTTCATCCGCAGCTTTTCTTTTGGCTTCTTCTTCTTCGGCTTTTTTTCTGGCGGCATCTTCCTCTTGTTTCTTTTTTTCCTGTTCTT
>CAZEIM010000002.1:12873-45943 GCA_964512145.1 uncultured Flavobacteriales bacterium | reverse complement strand
CTTTTAATCTTTTTTCTTCTTCTGCTTTAGCGAGTGCTTTTTGTTTAGCTTCTTCCTCAGCTGCTTTTCTTTTAGCTTCTTCCTCTTCAGCTTTTTTTCTAGCGGCCTCTTCTTCTTGTTTCTTTTTTTCCTGTTCTTCTTTTAATCTTTTTTCTTCTTCTGCTTTAGCGAGTGCTTTTTGTTTAGCTTCTTCTTCAGCTGCTTTTCTTTTGGCTTCTTCCTCTTGCTCTGACTTTTCTTTAGCCTGTCTTTTCTCTTCTTCTTCTATGGCTTTCATTTCTTCTTTAGCTGCTTTTTCAGCTTCTTCAAATGCAGCCTGTACGGATTTGGTGTAATCTGTATCATAATCAATATCATCTAAATCTTCCGAATATTTAATTTGCGCAATAGGCTGATTAAAAATTACCGTATTTACGCCTTCCATTTGAGGAAATAAACTAATGGTAAACTGAAAAGGTTCAAATCCCATTTCAGCCCTTTCTGTAGGGACTCCTGCGGTACTAATAAGTACAGTTTTTGATACATAACCCGGTTTCGAAAAAACAAATTCGTAATTATGCCCCATATCGAGGTTGAGGTCAAATTTAGACGAACTAATGAGTTCATCCATTACTTTTCCGTCTTTTTTGACCAATATTTTTGAACCCTCAATATTTCCTTTTTCTAAATAAAACTTCCCATATACTCTTATGGGAGGGAAATCTTGAGAATACAAGCTATTGCTCAAAAAATAAAAATAAGTAAGTAAAAGTACTATTTTGGCATACACTTTGTTTCTATAATTTGTGTTTATGGCTTTTTACTTAAATAATTAAAATATGTTTCATTTATTTACATACACCACTAAAAATTTGCGTATGAAAAAAATATTTTTTTATATTCGTTGTATGAATAAAGGTACTAAAATAGGGTTATCATTTTTTTTGTTTTTATTATTTCATATAATTTCCTCAAGTGTGTATTCACAGGCTTCTGAAAATTTATTGCATAAAAAAAATGAAAAGGTATTAAATGAAAAACTTAGTTTTTTAAATTCCGCTTTAGCCAAAGGAGAAATTAGTATAGAGAAAAAAAGGTTTACTATTAAATTTTCTGAAAATGGTGAAGTGTACAGAACAGATTTTATGTATATTGAAACATTAGATCCTGAAGGTATTTATTACTCGGCAGAAGAAAATGCTGTAATTGTTAAATGTAAGTCGGAAGAAAAATTAACTCCAAAACAAAAAAAATTTAAAGATGGATGCATTGAAAGACATATACATAAAAACAATATCATTAGGGCATATAAACGGATTAATTTTGAATTAAAAGGGGCAAATTTTAATGAATTTATCGAGGTATTTACTGAAATTGTTGAAGCAGCGCAAGATGTTTCTGAAGAATAACACACATATGAAAAGATTATTTCACATATTTATTTTTCTCTCTAGTATAATTGTTGCTGTTGCTCAAGATAAAGAGTCAATATTTAATGAAGGGAAAAATAAGTTCAACGAGGGAAATTATGATGAAGCCATTAAATTGTATTCAGATGTTTTGGCTTTAGACCCCGAACATTATAATGCTTTATATCAAAGAGGATTTACGTATGCTATGAAGCAGGAATTCTCTAAGGCAATTGAAGATTATAATAAAGTAATTTCTATTAAGCCACAATTTAAATGGGCTTACAAAAATAGAGGTATGGCTTATTCGAAACTCGGAGAACATTTAAAAGCTATAGATGATTTTTCTAAAATAATTTCTATGGACGAAACAGATCAAGAAGCTTACATCAATAGAGGGTTCTCTAAAAAGGCTTTAGAAAAACATCAGGAGGCTTGTGATGACTGGAAAAAAGCTAAAGACATGGGCAATAAGGAAGCTAAATTAATTTTAAAAAATAACTATTGTAAATAAAAACATATGAAATATTCAATCATGATATTATCCGCACTAATTATTATTAGTTTTTATGGGTTTTCATTATTAGACTCTCGACAAGATGAACCGGTAGAAGATCATACCCATTGTGTTATTAAACACAAGTCGGAGTGGGGAACAAAATGTATGGACTGTGGAGAACTTCATGGATACAAAGTTTCTTTTGACGAAACATATAAGGTAAAATTAGGAAATTCTTGCGATTACCCTATTGATGTTAAATGTTGTGTTCAGGAATCAGATAAAACCTGGAAGTGTTTCCACTTTGAAAATATGACTAAAAAAGACACTATGACTGCTTGGGCT
Source organism: uncultured Flavobacteriales bacterium (assembly GCA_964512145.1). Lineage (GTDB taxonomy): Bacteria > Bacteroidota > Bacteroidia > Flavobacteriales_G > JALEGO01 > CAYOHR01. The sequence continues at coordinate 43,711 of CAZEIM010000002.1, read as the reverse complement.
TGTAAAGGAACTGGAAAATACCTAAAGTGGGCAAAAAAAGCAGGAGATACAGAATTAGTATTTCCAACGAACGAAGAAGTACATGAAATGTACAAAGAGTAATGGCTACTTATTTTGCGAAAATTAATTTTCGCATTTTTTTTGTCGTTAATTTTATATTTATTCATTTTTTTTCTGGTTATACTTCGCAAAAAAACGACACTCTTAATCACTCAAATTCAAACGTATCATTATTTAGTAGTAATGATTGTTATGAATATTTAATATCAAATTATCCATTATTATCTCAAAATAATATACATATTAATGTTTTAGATTCAGTATATAGTAAATACTCCAGACATTATTTATTTAGTTTATTTTATAAATCAATCCCTTTGTTTGATGTATTTATTAAGCTGAATCTATCTGTTGACGGCCGAATAATATCAGAACATCATAATTTCCCTGCATCATTTACTTTTAATGAAAAAACAAACTATTTGAATACTGATAATATTGTTTGGTTTTATGAAAATGAAATTTTTTCACAAAAAGAAATAAATATTTTACATGCTGGGGATAATCATTTATTACAGATAATAGATTCTGGAAGTGTAATATTTCAGAGAGATTTAAATGTTTATTTTTCGGATAGTCTGGCAAATATGTCTGTATTTTTACCTGACCCATTAACTTCGGCAGGAGTTTATTATGGTGCTCCTTATAGCGATCAAAACAATCTTGATGTTATTGAGTTAAATAATGAGCGAGTAAATGTACAAGTTCCTGTATTATTTGATGGAAGTACGTTTTTTCTTGAGAATCAATTTTTAAAAATCACAGAACTATCTGCTCCTGTAATACAACCTGTAAACAGATCAGACCCCGATTTTTTATATACTCGATCTGAAAGCGGTTTTGAAGATGTTAATGCATATTATCATATTACGGCTTATAGAAATTATTTACAAACCATTGGATTTGATCATGTAGTTAATTATCAAATATTTGTGGATACGCATGGAAATTCGGGTTCAGATAATTCTTATTTTACTGCATCAACCTTACCTCCAAGAATAATTTTTGGAACCGGTGGTGTTGATGATGCTGAAGATGCCGATGTAATTATTCACGAATATGGACATGCAATATCACACAGTTTAGCTCCAAGTACTAATGTAGGTTCGCAAAGACAAGCTATAGATGAAGGTTTTTGTGATTATTTAGCTAGTAGTTATTCAAATACTTTTAGTTCATTTAGATATACAGATGTGTTTACCTGGGATGGACATAATGAATTTTGGGCTGGAAGAAATACTAATACCACCAAAAAGTTTCCCGACAATATTACCAATAATCTTTATCAGGATTCGGAAATTTGGTCTTCAACACTTTTGGATATTCATAATTCTATTGGAAGAGAGGTTTTAGATCAAATTTTATTTCAATCGATGTACAGTTATTTTCCCTTTATGAATATGCCTCAGGCGGCTAATTTTATGTTTCAGGCCGATACGATTATTTTTTCGGGCATACATTCAGATACTCTTTGTAAAATATTTACCAAAAGAGGATTAGGTAATAATTGTATTATTACTCATACAAGGCCTATCATACCTAATAATAATGAGGCGCTCATTTCGATTTATAATTCTGAAGATTTTACGTTAGGCGGAATATGTAGTGTAAGAGTAAAAAACTCAGAGCTATTTAATTTTACTTTATATGATCTGTCGGGGAATATAATTCACCAAAGGAATGAAATTGAACAGGAATATTTATTAAATGGGGACGAATATAAATCAGGATATTATATTATTTGTTGTGAAAGTAAAACCGGCAAAAAATACTTTTTTAAATTAATTAAGTTTTAGCGATTTTAGGATATAATCGGGAGCAGAAATAGGTTTTCGAGTAGATAAATCAACGAAAACTAATATTACATGAGCTTCATTAATTTTTTTTTCATTAACAAAGGATTGATGCAAAAATTTTATTCTAGTGGAGGATAATAATTCAATTTGCGTATGAATGGTAATAGTATCATCATAAAATGCAGGTTTTATGTATTTAATATTGTATTCCGAAACCGGTAACATAACACCATTTTGTTCAATTATTTTATAAGAAAGTTGTTGTTGTTTTAAAGCATCTACTCTGGCAACTTCAAAGTATTCGGCATATTTACCATAATATACATAACCCATTTGGTCAGTATCAGCATATCGAACGGTAATTTGTGTTTCGTAAGTAGTATTCATCAACATCTTTCTAAAATAACGGCATAACCTTGTCCAACCCCTATACACATGGTGCATAAGGCATATTTTTTTTGTTGATTGTGTAATTCTAATGCTGCGGTTAAGATTAATCTGGAGCCGCTCATGCCTAAAGGATGTCCAAGCGCAATTGCTCCCCCATTTGGATTTATTCTAGAATCATTAAAATCAATTTTCATTTCTTTTAAACAAGATAGTACTTGAGCAGCGAATGCTTCATTAATTTCAATAATATCCATATCCTTTAATGTTAATCCGGCTCTTTTTAATGCTTTTTCACTTGCTTTTACTGGCCCAATGCCCATAATTCTTGGCTCTACACCTGCAATAGCTGAAGATATGACCTTAGCTAAAGGTTTTTTATCATATTTTTTTATGATAACTTCCGACATTAAAAGCAATGCCGCTGCTCCATCATTTAGTCCAGAACTATTTCCGGCAGTTACAGAACCATCTTTTTTAAAAGCCGGTTTAAGTTTAGATAATGTTTCAATATTCGTATTAGGTTTAATAAATTCATCTTCTAAAAACAACAAAGGATCTCCCTTTTTTTGAGGAATATTTACCGGTTCTATTTCTTGAAGAAAACGTCCATTTTTTAATGCGTTAGCAGCTTTTTTTTGAGATTGATAAGCAAATTCATCTTGTTGTTCTCTAGAAATTTTATAAATTTCGAGCAGGTTTTCGGCCGTTTGTCCCATACTATCTACTCCAAACATTTCTTGCATTTTTGGGTTGATAAATCTCCAACCAAAACTAGTATCGAACATTTGAGCATCTCGTCCAAAGGGGGTAGATGTTTTGGATATAACCCATGGCCCACGAGTCATGTGTTCAACACCTCCTGCAATAAAAACATCTCCGTTGTTTGTTTGAATAGCTCTTGAAGCATGAATTACGGATGCCATACCCGATGCACAAAGTCTATTAACGGTTTCTCCTCCAATGGTAAAAGGTAAATCAGCTAATAATAAAGCCATTCGTGCGACATTTCTATTGTCTTCTCCGGCTTGATTTGCACATCCTAATATCACATCTTCAATATCTTCTAAATTTAGATAAGAATTGCGTTTTATTAGCGCTTTTATTACATGCGCGGCTAAATCATCTGCTCTTACATTGGCTAATGATCCTCCAAAATTTCCTATGGGTGTTCTTACTCCATCTACAATATATGTTGTATTCATATTTTTATTGCCATTTTTTATCTGTTATATATACGGTGCCTTTAAAATAGGCTACTTTTTCGTTATGTTGATTGGTTATAGATATGTAATATAAAGCAGTTCTTTTACCTTTATGTACTTCTTCGGTTTGCGCTGTGAGTATATCATTTTCTTTAACTTGAGCTGTATGGGTAATAGATGTTTCAATAGATACTGCCATAAAACCATAGCTGTTACTAGCAAAAGCCAATGCACTATCTGCTAAAGAATAAGATATTCCACCATGAGCAATAGAAAAACCATTAAGCATTTCCCTTCGAACAGTCATAGATAATATACACAAACCCGGCTCAATTTTTAAAATGTTTATTCCTAACCAATGACTAAATGGATCAGAATTATACATTTTATCAACGATTTGTTTTGGAGTCATGCTTCTTTTACTATTAAAGGACAGGGTCGGTATCTGTCTTCATTATACGTGTTGTATAAATTTAGTAATTGGGAATGTATTTTTTTTATACCAATTTCATTGGCCCATTCAAATAACCCTTTTGGATAATTTACACCTTTTTTTACAGCTAAGTCAATATGTTCTTTTGTAGCAATTTTCCAAAACAAGGTATCGTAGGCTTCGTTTATTAACATAGCTAATATTCTATTAAAAATTTGATGACCTAATTCAATATTTTTTATGGGTTCTAGAATATTTTGATTAGTATTATATTGATAGTAACCTCTTCCTGTTTTTCTTCCCAACAATCCAGCTTCAAAAAGTCGTTTTTGAGTTAATGCGGGTTTATATTTAGGGTCATTATAAAATGAATAAAAAACGGTTTCTGTAACTTTAAAATTTATATCATTTCCAATAAAGTCCATTAATTCAAAGGGACCCATTTTAAATCCCCCAATTTCTTTCATAGCCCAATCTATGGTAGAAAAGTCTGCAATTCCTTCTTCGTATATCCTTAACGCTTCACCATAATATGGACGAGCCACTTTATTTACAATAAAACCAGGAGTATCTTTAGCTAATACGGGAAGTTTATTCCATTTTTCAATAATTTTCAAACTTTGTTGGGTAGTATTTTCCGAAGTACAAATTGAAGGGATAATTTCAACTAATGGTAAAATGGTAGCCGGATTAAAAAAGTGAATTCCAATAAATCGGTCTTTATTTGTTAATGCCGAAGAAATTGAGGCGATAGATAGGGATGAAGTGTTAGTTGCTAAAATACATGTATGGGAAACTACTTTTTCTAATGCTGTAAATAATTGTTTTTTTATTTCTAAGTCTTCAATTATTGCTTCGATAATAATATCACAGGAACTTAGTTGATCAATATTATCTACATAATGGTGATTTTTGAGAATTTCATCTTTTTGCTCACTGGAAATTTTATTTTTCTCCAATAATTTTTGTACATTATTTTTAAGATTTTCTTTAGATTTTTCGATAGAAGATACGTTTGTATCAAATAAAATTACTTCTTCACCAGATTGGGCTGCTACTTGTGCAATACCGCTACCCATTGCACCTGTTCCTACAATTCCAACTTTCATAATTATTCTCCTGTAAAAACCGGTTTTCTTTTTTCTAAAAATGCCATAATACCTTCCTTATTATCTTTTGTTTTACCTGCCTGGGCTTGTATTTTTTTCTCCCATTCTAATTGTTCATTTAACGTACTTGTATATGAAAGATTTAATAATTTTTTAGTTAAACCAATTGCTTTAGTGGGTCTGTTGGCTAACATTTCTGCAAAAATTAGTACATCATTCATTAATTGTTCATGTTTACATACTTCCCAAATCATCCCCATATTTTTTGCGTTTTCAGCTGATATCTTTTCACCGGTGTACATTAATGCGGCTGCTCTTTGCCAACCAATAAGTCTAGGTAAAATGTATGTCCCCCCACTATCTGGAATCAAGCCTATACTACTAAATGCTTGTGAAAAATATGCTTCGTTTGAGGCAAAAACAATATCACATGCCAGTGCTATATTTGCCCCAGCTCCTGCAGCAATACCATTTACAGCAGCTATAATTGGTTTTTCAATTCCGGTAAGTTTTTGAATAATAGGATTATATGTTTTAGTAACTATTTCTTCAATATTTTCTGCGCCAATACTTATGGCCTCTTTTAAATCTTGTCCGGCACAAAATGCTTTTCCGTTACCGGTTATTACGATACTTCGTATTGATTTGTCCTGAGCAAATTCATCTAAGGCTTTTTGAAGCTCTATGGCCATTGGAATTGTAAAACTATTAAATACTTCGGGACGGTTTAAAAAAATAATGCCTACTTTTCCTTTAATTTCAGAGATAATGTATTGGTAATTTGAGTTCATAGTTACGAATATATATTTTTTAATTGTTTAATGGCGTAATCCACTTCATCTTTTGTATTGTATTTACTGAATGAAAAACGAAACGATGGTTTATTCATATCGCTTCCAATAGCTTTTAATACATGGGAACCTATGTTTGTGCCTGATGTACATGCGCTACCTGAGGATACGCAAACACCCAAAATATCCAAATTGAAAAGCATCATTTCGGCTTTATCGGATTTTGGGAGGCATATATTCACAATTCTGTAAGAAGATTTATCGTTTTCTATAGTACCGTTAAAAGCAACATCGGGGAATGCGCTTTGTATAGATTTAATAAAATATGTTTTTAAATCTAATATTTTTTTAAAGTTTTCAGCATATTCTATATTAGATATTTCAAGAGCTTCTGTTAAACCTATTATTCCTTGTGTATTTTCAGTTCCACCTCTTACGCCACGTTCTTGAGCACCACCGTGAATGAATGGTTGAGGCGTGTTTTTAGAATTAATATATACAAAACCAACTCCTTTTGGGCCATGAAATTTATGAGCTGAGCAGGCTATAAAGTCTATATTGGTTTCTTTAAAATTAAAGGGATAATGACCTATGCTTTGAACAGTATCAGAGTGAAAAAGAGCTTTATGTTTAGAACAAATTTCAGATACTTTTTGAAGGGGTAATATAGTCCCAATTTCATTGTTTATATGCATTAATGAGACCAATGCTTCAGGAAATTGAGTTAAAAGTTGCTCTAAATGTTCAAGATTTATCTCACCCATTTTATTTATTTCTACATAATGAACGTTACAAAATTTTTTATTTGAAAGGTAATTTAAGGCATGTAGTACAGCATGATGTTCAATTGGAGAGGTAATGATATTTTTATATCCTAGGTTAATAGCAGCGTGGTGTAGTACCATATTATCGGCTTCTGTGCCTCCAGATGTAAAAAAAATTTCACCCGGGGATGTACCCATAATATCAGCTATTTTTTTTCTACATCGCTCAATGATTGTTTTTGATTTTCTGCCATATTGATGAATAGAAGAAGGATTTCCAAAATCATCTAGATAACTATCATACATAAGTTTTGCAACCTTATGGTCTATAGGGGTGCTAGCGGCATTATCAAAATATACTTTCATGTGCAATTTATATAGGTAAACATAAATTATACATTTTATTGTATTTATATGTTAATGGAGGCAATTTCCTGAACAAATTTTTCTGCTAATTTATTTGCATTTTCTTCAGTGGTACTTTCGGAATATATTCTAATAATAGGCTCGGTATTTGATTTTCTTAAATGAATCCATTCTTTTTCATTTAAAATTATTTTAAGCCCATCCTCATTATTTTTAAGTTTATCTGCATACAAATCGCTCATTTTTTTTAATATTAAATCGGTATTGATTGTAGGATTTAACTCAATTTTATTTTTTGAAATAAAATACAAGGGATATGTTTTTTTTAGTTGAGATATTTTTATTTTTTGGGTTGCTACATGTGATAAAAATAGTGCTATTCCAACTAAAGCATCTCTACCATAATGTAAGTCGGGATAAATTATTCCTCCATTACCTTCTCCTCCTATTACAGCATTTACTTCTTTCATTTTTTTTACCACATTCACCTCTCCTACGGCAGATGAATGATAAATGCCATTATTTTTTTCAGTTATATCCTGTAAAGCTCTAGTGGAAGATAAGTTAGAAACGGTATTGCCCGGATTATTTTTTAGAATGTAGTCGGCAATGGATACTAAGGTATATTCTTCACCAAAAAAAGTTCCATCTTCAGAAATAAATGCTAAACGATCTACATCTGGATCAACTACAATTCCCAAATCAGCTTTTTCAAGCCTTACTTTTTCAGAAATATCCTTAAGATGTTCTGGTAATGGTTCTGGATTATGAGGAAAATCTCCATTAACAGTACAATGTATTTTAATACAATGTACGCCTAGTTTTTCTAGTAACAAAGGTACAGCAATACCCCCGGTTGAATTAACGGCATCTACAACTACTTTAAATTGAGCTGCTTTAATCGCTTCAATATTAACTAAAGGTAATTTTAAAATTTTTTCAACGTGTTTTTCAATACTATGACTATGATGAGTTATTTTTCCAAGATTATATACTTCCGAAAATGAAAATAAATTATGATTTGCTATATGTAGAATTTCTTTTCCATCTTCATCAGAAATAAACTCCCCTTTGTGGTTTAGGAGTTTCAGTGCATTCCATTGAGCCGGATTATGGCTAGCGGTAATTATAATTCCACCAGAAGCAGCTTCTTCAGTTACCATTATTTCTACCGTTGGAGTAGTAGATAAACCTAAATTAATAACGTTTATCCCTAATCCAATTAAAGTACCGGTAACGAGTTGTTCAACCATTTCTCCTGAAATTCGTGCATCTCTCCCAACAACTACTGAAATGTTTGTTTTTTGAGTATTTTTTTTTAACCAAGTTCCATATGCCGAAGTATATTTAACAATATCAAGTGGAGTTAAATTATCATCGGTAATACCGCCAATAGTTCCTCTAATACCTGATATAGATTTAATAAGTGTCATAATTACGGGTATTTTGATGCAAATATATTCCATTTTTAATATGGAAAGACCTCTATGTCTGTGTTAAATAACCTTTATAATTATTTTATAGTTTATGTATCTTTGGGGGAAATAAAAAATATGCAACAAGAGGGTTTTATTCAAAAAGCAATTCAATACTTTAGACTAGAAGGAGAGCTGGATGATTTTGAGAGAGTTCATCAAAATATACAAAAAGACGCAGTTTTTAAAGGAACTAATTTGTGGATTTTGATGTTTGCAATTGTTGTAGCTTCTATAGGATTAAACATGAACTCTACGGCAGTTATTATTGGAGCCATGTTAATTTCTCCCCTAATGGGACCAATTAATGCAATGGGATATAGCATTGCTACGTATGATTTTTTATTATTCAGGAAGTCTGTAAATAATTTTACTTTTGCCGTATTAAGCAGTTTATTAGCTTCAACAACATATTTTGCTCTTAGCCCAGTTTCTACAGCACACTCAGAATTGTTGGCAAGAACAACGCCTACTATTTACGATGTTTTAATCGCTCTGTTTGGAGGACTTGCCGGAACGGTTGCTATTGCCAGTAAACAAAAAGGAAATACAATACCTGGAGTTGCTATTGCAACAGCATTAATGCCCCCTTTATGTACTGCAGGATATGGTTTGGCAACAGCAAAGTTTAGTTTCTTTTTTGGCGCACTATATTTATTCACAATAAACACAGTATTTATAGCTTTATCTTCACTAGCAGTTTCTCAGTTGCTTAAGTTTCCTATTAGAAGTATAGTAAAGGATAGTCAGAAAAAAATAATTAATAGATGGATTAGCTTTGTCATTGTTTTAGTTTCATTTCCCAGTTTGTATTTTGGGTATAACTTAGTACAAAAAGAAAAGTTTATCGAAAATGCCAATAAATATGTGCATAATGTAAGCTATTTTGAAGGGAATTATTTATTAAAAAGTGAGGTGTTGGCAGATAAAAACACCGTACACTTAGTGTACGGGGGAGTTACCATGACTGATGAACAAAAACAAAAAATCATGGAAAAGGCAACGGATTTTTCATTAAAAAATGTAAAAATTGAAATTCAGCAAGGTTTAGCTATTGATGAAATAGATAGTAATGTAGAATTAGAAACTGCCCGGTTTGAAATTAACTCTTTAACTCAAACCTTAAAAAAACAAAACCAATTACTTGATAGTATTCATGCCGAAAAAACCTATGGTTTACAATTGTTAGAGGAAATTAATGTTATGCAACCCGAAATAACGTCCTGTACGTTTGCAAAAACATATTCGTATTTTTCTAATAAAAAGAGACCAGAAGAAATAACGATGGTGGTTTTTACGACAAAACCTGAATTAGATAGTCAAAACAAAGAAAAGATTAACGATTGGTTAAAAAAGCGGTTGAATACCAGCGATATTTTAGTTTTTTTTCAGTAACTATTTATTGGCAAGAGGAATATCAATCAATATTAGAGGGGTATGTAAAATTATTTCTTGCTGAATGATTATTTTATTTTTAGTGTTTATGTTTCTAATAATTTTATGATGATTATTATAGAAAATAATTAAATCAACTACATCAACGTTTTCAATTGGGATGGTATACACTCCCATTTTATTGGTGCTGGTATTGTAAATTAATGAACCGTTGCTTTTAGCAATAATTTGAACGTCAGATAATACTTCATGGTTCAAATTTTTTATATTTCCTTTAATATAAGATTGAGCTTGCAAGCTTTGTGCTAAAAAAACAGCAATATACAATGCTGTAATGGTTATTATAGTTTTCATAGCTTTAATATTTTAACATAAATATAACGATAGAATGACTATGAAATTACCTATAATGATTTACTGGTGGTGTTGAATGAACAAACGGTATAAAACTCTTTATTTTTGGTTAAGTTTTTTGGAAGAGCTACTGGCCTTTAATGTTAGGTTAATAAAAAACATTTTAAACATTGGTTTACTAAATATTATCTGATGTCCAAATTTCCCAGCTTTTTTCGGCTTGTATAGTAAGCATTTCATAACCGTTTTGAATGGTACAACCTTTTAATATTCCTTCTTTTAAAAATTCGGTAATTTCTGGATTATATACCAAGTCAAATAAGATATGATCTTTAGTTATATCCTCAAAGGGAATAGGAGGTTTATTGTTTATATTAGGAAAAGTTCCTAAAGGGGTACAATTAATAATAATTAAGTGTTCTTGTATTATTTTTTTGGTTAAATCACCATATTGTAAATATTCTTTTGGGTTATTTTTTGTGCTAACCATGCTGAATTTAATATTCAGTTGATCCAATGCAAATTGGATTGCTTTAGAAGATCCTCCTGTTCCTAATATGAGGGCTTTATATAATTTATTTGTCTTTAAGTGCGGGAGTAATGATTCATAAAATCCAATATAATCGGTATTATATCCTATTAAAAAATTTTGGGATTCCTTTTTTACACTCTTAATAACATTTACAGCTCCAATTTCTTGAGCTATAGGGTGTATTGAATGTATAAAATTTATTATGCTTTCTTTGTGAGGAATGGTTACGTTAAATCCAGAAAATTCATTTATTTTGCTTTTATTATTAAAGAGTTGACTTAAGTCATTAACTTCAATATTTTCGTATGAATACGGTACGTTTAATTGATTAAATTTACTAGTAAAATATTTTTTAGAAAACGAATGAGATAAAGGATAGCCTATTAAACCAAACTTCAAGGAGATTATTGTAAATTTATTTTATGAATTTTTAATAGGTCATGAATGACTCTATTTTTTTTAAGTTGAGGCATCCATTCAAGCATTTTTTTATATCCATCTTTTTTTAAACGGATAGCATTTTCGAAAATTGCTTCAGCATCTGATTGATACCCTAAAGAGGCATAGTAAGCAGTTAATCTAAAATAAATCTCATGTTCATCTGGAAAGTACTCTAAGGCTTCATTTAAAACATCGATGGCATCGTTACTGTAATTTTTTTCATACAGTACTTTTGCATAGTCTAACCAAGCATCTAAGTAATATGGGTCTAGCTCTAAGGATTGTTCAAAAGAATTGAAGGCATCTTCTTCTAATCCAAGTTTAACATATACTTCTGCTTGAAAGTACCAGTAATCTGAGTTTAAGGGATCAATTTCTAATGCTTTTTGGCAATATGATAAACATTCAGTGGTTTGATTTAGAGCATCTTTAACAGATGCTATTCCAATCCATGCATCACCATTTAGTGGATCCTTTTCAATAGATTTTTTATAATGCGCTATAGCTTCATCAAAATTTTCTAAGTTTTCAAAAGCTTCTCCTATTAAATACAATAAATAAGAGTCAGGCTTTTGAATTTCTGAGATATACTTGTATACTTCTAATGCTTCTTTATAATTATTTAATACGCAAAATGTAGTGGCTTTATTTAAATGAGCCGGAACATATTTTTCATTAATTACACAAGCATAATCAAAAGCCTCTAAAGCTTTTATATGCATGGCTAATTTACTGTATACATATCCTAAATTATACCATGCATAATAAGAATAGGGATGTAAATCTATAAATTCGTTAAAATAATGGATACTTTCTTCTAACTTATCTTGTGCTTCATAACATTGTGCAATTTCAAAAAGCGCATCCGAGTATTCAGAATCAACTTGTAATGCTTTTTGGTAATATTTTATGGCAGTATTAAGTTTATCTAAATATTGGTATTCGCATGCAATATTAAAAAGTATTTCAGGATCTTGTTCTTCTGAAAGTGACAAACATTTTTTTAAATCACTAATCGCTTCTGTATGATTGCCCTGAGCACTTAAAATAGAAGCCTTCATAAAAAGTACTTCACTATTGTATGGCTCAAGTTTTTCGAGTTCTTCAACTAAAATTAGCGCTTCTTTTTCTTTTCCAAGCATTAAAAGTACTTCATCTAATTTAAAGTGATTTGAAAAAGTATATGTTTCACAAGCATACTTAAGTATAAATAAAGCGTTCGATAATTGATCCTCTTCAATAAAATATTTCTTAAGATTGTCTATTTCATCTTCAGAAAAGAATCCATCAGATGTTTTTTTATAGTTAGTGTACCTGAGAAGTAAACTGTCTATTTCTTTATTATTATTTGAGTGTGTCAAATACTTGCAGTTTATACAAATATAAACATTGATAAATTAGAGTCCCAATTTATTTATTAAGTTATCAACAGATTTTATGAACAAATGATTGAATTAATTAAATATCCTCAAGATATTTTGATTAAAACTTGTTCTGTATTGTTGAAGAGGAGTGGTAGCTGGCCCACTATATACAGTGCCATTTGTAATAATAAATTTAGAAGTGCAACAGGTGTCCATTAAAAAAAAAGCACTACTGTCCACCGATACTTGTCCACATACGTCATCAATATTGTGTGTGCAATGCCTGTCGAATGCCAAAAACTGATCTTGATTTAAGCGATATACAACAATGCCTCTGGATCCACCATTTACATAGTTATATCCCCCCACAAAATTTAAGTTAAAGTTTGTAGGCTCAGCAAGATACAGGGAAATATCTACAAATACATAAGGAATTACTTGGTTTCTATCCTTTTTACAACCAATGGTAAATAAAAACATGAATAAAGTAAGAACACTGAGTTTACGTGCTGTGTTCATATTAATGAATGTCTTCATTAAAATAAATTAATAAGTCCTTATCTTTTAAGTTGTTTTTAATTTTGGTATATGTTTCATTAAATTTCCTTTGTTTTTCTTCAAAAAATGATTTTTCTGATATAGTTGCATTATTTAATTTAACTTTAATATAGTCTTGAGTATATTTTAAAGCAATTACAGAATATAATTTAATGTCATTATTTTCTTCGCTTAATAACTCTTGCTCAAAAATCTTCAATCCTTCATCAAAATGTATCTTTATTACAGAGTCATTCATTAAATATCTTTGATAACTCATAATATAAGAAGCTTTTTGATAATTTGCAGATGAATTTATTTTATGTATAAAATATGAGTTTTTATCAGGCAAACCCTCTTGAGTATAAATTCTAAGAATCTCGTTTGTAATACTTGTATTTTCATCTTTTTCAAATAAACTGGCAGTTTTAATACCTTCATTATTATCTAGTTTATATAAACCATACAATGCTTCAGATATTACTTCATAGGATGGATCATCTAGTAAACTTTTAAAATAATTAACAGATAAGGAATCTAAGTACAATTCTTGCAACATTAAGACAGAAGCAGCTCTAACTTTAGAGTCTTTATCCCCGAAAGAAAGTTTAACCAATTTTTCTTGAATATCTTTTGTTTTGTCCAATTTGTCCGTTAAGAATACGCATAACTGCCTAATACTCCAGTGATTATCGTATAAGCCTTCTACTATTGCTGTTTCATAATCATGTTTAGAAAATTTATATACAAGCTGGACAAGAGCCTCGAATCTATCTAAAAATAAAGGTGATTTTTCGTATTGATAAAACCATTCTTGTGCATTTTTAACTTCGGTTTTTTCACACAATAACATTTTTTGTTGATCAAAATTTACAAATAAAGGCTTCTCATTAGTGCTAATGGCAAAAGTATCTAATGTATTTTTTAAGATTATTTTTTCAGATGTTACATTGTCGTTAAAATATAAATCAACCATTACAGGAATTTTATATAAAAAATTTTCCTGTGATGAAGATCTTTGTTCTGTGTAAATGTATTGTATTTTATTTATGCTGTCGTATTTATATGAAATGTTAATGATTGGATGACCAGAAGTGAAAAACCACTGATTAAAAAACCAGTTTAAATCTTCACCAGTCACTTTTTCAAATGCTAATCTTAATTGATGAATTTCAGCACTTTGATATGCATTTTCAGTTAAATATTTGTTTAATGATTTAAAAAATGCTTCATCACCAACATATTTTCTCAACATATGCAATACACATCCTCCTTTTTCATAAGAATGTCGATCAAACATTTCTTCTTTTTCCGAATAATAATACCTTACTAAAGACTCTTGCTTTGATTTGGACTCATTTAAATAATCATTTAAATTTTGATGTAAATTGTAATCTGCTTCATCTTTGCCATATTTATTTTCGTCCCACAAATACTGACCATAATTTGCAAATGATTCATTTAATGGTAAATTAGCCCAAGATTCGGTAGTTACTAAATCGCCAAACCAATGATGAAATAATTCATGTGCTACGACTGATTCGTATGTGTTGTCTAATAATTCTCTGTCGGTTTGGTTCATAAATTCGCCAAAAATTACTGCTGAGGTGTTTTCCATTGCTCCAGAAACATAATCTCTTACAATAATTTGATGGTATTTATCCCAAGGATACTCAACTCCTAATAGATTAGAATAATATGTAAGCATTTCGGGGGTATTACCGAATATATTTTTGGCGTATGGCGCAAATTTTGGTTCCATATAATAATTTACCGGCATTTTTGTGCCATCTTTTTTTGTCCATTCATCTTCAATTATAGTATACTGTCCAATGGCCATCATTACTAAATATGGAGCATGTGGCTTGTCTTGTTTCCAATAATCGGTTTTGGTACCATTATTATTATTTACTGAGTATATTAATGTTCCATTGGAGAGAGTTACAAAAGATGTATCTACGGTAATATAAACTTCTTGAGTGGTTTTAAAGTTAGGACCATCAAGGGTAGGGAACCATCGTGAATTTGATTCCGTTTCTCCTTGCGTCCAAATTTGTTGAGGTTTATTTTCTTTTCCGCTGGGATTAATAAAGTATAACCCTTTATCAGATCTTATTGCTTTACTACCTCCTGAAATAAACTCATTTGGTTTTGCAACATACTTAATAAATAGGCAACACGTATCTTTTGACGTTAATTCTTTTTCCAGTGTAATATGTAATTGCAAAGAATCGTAGGTGAAATATGGCACAGGTGAGAAAATGTCATTCGAATTAGAATATTTAGCCGTAATTTTTTCGATATCAAAACCTTTAGCATCGACAACTATTTTTTTTGTTGAGTAAAAATAGGGCTTTAATGTTAAAGTCGCTTCTCCATTTAAGCGACATTTTTCCCAGTCAAATGAAACATTTAGTTTAGTATGTATTAGCTCAAAATGTTTGGTTTTAGACTCTCTATATTCTGTAGTTTTTTGATTCCCAATAATTTCTATAGGTTCTAGAGGAAAATAATTTGCGTCAGTATTTTGTGTTTTTTTCTTATTTAAAATACCACAAGAAGCAAATATTGTGAGTATAAATAGGAATATGAGTTTTTTCATTAAGCAGTAAATTAAAAGCAAAAATAATTTATTTTACAAGCAAAATAGCGTATATGTAAAATAATAAACTTCGTTTTTAATATTTTTGTTTATAATATTTTATTGGCAATTAGGACAAATCCCTGAAATAATAAAATTGGCTTCAAGCACTTTATATGAGTTTGGTAAATTGAGTTTAGGTTCGATATTTTCTAAACAGGTAACAGATTGACAAGAAATACAACTAAAATGAACATGATCATGTTTATGAGTATGCTCGCAATTATTACACATGGCATATTTTGTTATACCATTGGTGTTTACAATTTTATGAATAACATTTTCCTCAACTAATCTTTCAAGTACACGGTATGTAGTAACTCTATCACATACATTATTTAATATCGTTTGAATTTCGGGTTGAGAAAGGGCAGTCGTTGAATTGGTAAGAATTTTTTTTATTTCAGATTTCGCGAGCGTATTTCTAGATTGTTTCATGCACTTTAAGTTCCTTTACCAATAAAAAAAGCATCCTAAGATGCTTTTTTTATTGGTACTGCTATAAAAAATTATTTTTCAAATTTTGCGTAATCTTTTGGTATATCAAAAGTAGAATCTTCTAATTTTTTTTCTGTAAGTTCAGTTACTTCAAGCTTAGTTCTTTCAGTACCATCTTTTGCTTTTTCTATACCAACCATGGTAAATTTATTTTTTATATCGGTTAATTCAAGCCAATATTTAGAAAGTCTGTCCTTTCTGTTTAAGGTTCTTAGTAAAGGCTCAAAGAAAGAGTATTTTGCTTCGTCAATTACCCAGTATGAAATAACAGTTTCTTCTTCATCACTAGAAGCAATCCACTCAGTGCAATCCATTCCTTTTATTTTCTTTTTATTGGTGGTTTTTGTTAATTTAGGATTTACTTTAACAGCAGGTTTATTATTGGAAGCATCCATATACAATTTTCTATCTGGACTTAAAGCTGTTACAATGCCTTTTTCAGTATCAATAAGCATAATTCCTTTAATGGTTGTTCCATCCGTTCCAAATTCATCTATCCTAATATCTTTACCTTTTATGTAATAAATATATTTTATGACTTCAGTACCTTTTTTCTTGTCAAATTTTATCACACCTTCAAATTGTGCTTTAATACTAAATGCATTAAACATTAATGCTACAATTAATATTGAAAAGATTTTATTGATTTTTTTCATATGGTAAATTTAAAAATTATTTATTCAAATTAAACGCAATTACCTTGCCAAATATATATATATAGAATTCAAAACCAAAATATAAGGATTATTTATTTTTGTGATGGCATTTGCTGTATAAAATTTATTTTTCATAAGAGTTGATTTTTTTAATTGTCACTATTACGCTTTGTATGCCTGAAAAGTTTCTTAATTTAGCAACAAATTTTTATTTGTGAATCAAAAAATTACGGTTTATAATACATTAACTAAACAAAAGGAACCTTTTAATCCAATTACACCCCCTTACGTTGGAATATATGTTTGTGGGCCTACTGTTTATGGAGATGCACATTTAGGACATGCTCGTCCTGAAGTTACGTTTGATGTTATTCGTAGGTATTTAGTGCATGTAGGGTATAAAGTGAGATTTGTTAAAAATATCACCGATGTAGGTCATTTGGAAAACGATGCGGATGAAGGGGAGGATAAGATACAGAAAAAAGCAAGACTGGAACAGTTAGAGCCTATGGAAGTAGTACAAAATTATACCGTAAAGTACCACCGAAACAGGTCTCAATTAAATGTGTTACCGCCTGATATTGAGCCTCGTGCATCAGCACATATTATTGAGCAAATAGAAATGATTAAAAATATCATAAAAAGTGGCTTTGCTTATGAAGTAAATGGTTCGGTTTATTTTGATGTACATAAATATTCATTACAACACCAATACGGAATATTATCTGGCAGAATACTAGAAGATTTGTTGGCAGAAACCAGAGAGTTAGATGGCCAGAAAGAAAAACGCCACGCTGCAGATTTTGCTTTATGGAAAAAGGCAAGTTTGGAACATATTATGCGATGGCCTTCTCCATGGAGTGAAGGTTTCCCCGGCTGGCATATTGAATGTTCAGCTATGAGTGCTAAATACCTAGGAATTCAGTTTGATATACATGGAGGGGGATTAGATTTACTTTTTCCTCACCACGAATGTGAGATAGCGCAATCTATTTCATGTAATCATGTTGAACCCGTTAAATATTGGTTACACAATAATATGATAACCATAAATGGTCAAAAAATGGGAAAATCATTAGGCAATTTTATTACATTAGACGAATTTTTTTCAGGTAAACATCCTTTATTACATAGAGCTTACACTCCTATGACTATTCGTTTTTTTATGCTTCAGGCTCATTACAGAGGTACTCTGGATTTTTCTAATGAAGCGTTAGATGCTTCAGAAAAAGCTTATAAACGGATGATGAATGCAATACAAATACTATCCAAAGTGAATTATTCTGAAAAAACAAGTGAAGAAATTGATGTAAGGAAATTTCAGCAAAATTTATATTCCAGTATGAATGATGACTTTAATACTCCTATGGTGATTGCTCATGTATTTGAAGCAGTAAAATGGGTTCATTTGCTGGAAAACAAACATTTAACAATATCAGAAAATGATTATAATATATTCAAAGAGACCTTACATACTTTTATTTTTGATATTTTAGGTCTTGAAACAATTAAAGAAAATACACACGAAATGACCGATAAGTTAATGTCTGTTTTGGTTGAACTCAGACAGGAAGCTAAAAATAAAAAGGATTATTCAACATCGGATGCTATTCGGGATAAATTAAAGCAAATTAATATCATCCTTCAAGATTCAAAAGAAGGAACAACTTGGAAATATGAAGCTTAATTATTTTTATGTGCTCCTAATTATATACTTATTAGGTTCATGCAATACAGAAGAAAATAAACCTATTCAGGTATATAATACAAAAAATGATACAAAAAAACCTACTCCCGATTTTAATGCCGATTCAGCTTACTACTATATTCAAAAGCAAGTAGATTTTGGGCCACGAATTCCTAATTCTAAATCTCATATTGAGTGCGCAATATATTTAGAGAATAAGCTCAAAGAGTTTGGTCTATTAACAGAAATCCAAGAGACAAAAGTTACAGCATATAACGGAGGTGTTTTGCAAATAAAAAATATTATGGCGAGATATAAGCCCGAATTATCAGAAAGAATTTTGTTGTTTGCTCACTGGGATACGCGTCCTTTTTCTGATAGAGATGAAAAAAATAAAACAAAAACATTTGATGGAGCCAATGATGGAGGCAGTGGTGTAGGAGTGTTGTTAGAAATAGCTCGTTTAATTTCTGATACCGAAAAGGGGCCATCTGTTGGAGTTGATTTTGTGTTTTTTGATGCGGAAGATTATGGGCAGCATCAAGAAAGTATGATAAACTCAAAATCAGACACTTGGTGTTTAGGTTCCCAGTATTGGTCAAAAAATATTCCTTGGACTGGTTATCAACCTAAATACGGTATATTACTTGATATGGTTGGTGCAAAAGACGCTGTATTTCCTAAGGAAGGCCATTCAATGAAATATGCCGCAGATGTGGTAGAGAAAGTATGGAGTACTGCACGAAAAATGGGATATGATATGTATTTTACCCAAGAGGTAGATTTTTATGGTATAACAGACGATCATTTGTATGTAAATACGATTGCAAAAATTCCTAGTATTGATATTATTCACTATGATGTTAATAAGCATGATTTTGGCGATTTTCACCATAAACAATCCGATAATATGAGTATTATTGACAAAAATACTTTAAAGGCAGTTGGACAAACATTATTAGAAGTATTGTATAATGAATAACGCATCATGTCAATTAAATCTTTATTAAGCATACCCTATGCAAATTATACTAAAAGAGTTATTAAGGCTTGGAGTAATCGGCCATTAGAAACTCAACAAAATGTTTTTAAATACCTTTTAGATAAAGCTAAACACACAAAATTTGGAAATGAGCACGGATTTAAGGACATAAAAAATTACTCACAATTTAAAAAAAGTGTGCCCATAAGAGATTATGAGGCTATTTCACCCTACATTAAGCAAATAATTGAAGGAGATACGTATGATGTTTTATGGCCCGGAAAGCCCATATATTTTTGTAAAACTTCTGGCACTACTTCTGGCACAAAATATATTCCCATCAGTAAAGAGTCTATTCATAATCATATTTCCTCTGCACGAAATGCTTTATTAAACTATATTGCTGTTTCTGGAAATCATAAATTTGTAGATGGTAAAATGATTTTTTTGCAGGGCAGTCCACTACTTGATAACAGTTTTGGTATTCCAACCGGGAGGCTTTCAGGAATTGTTGCACATCATGTTCCCGCATATTTACAAAAAAACAGAATGCCTTCTTACAAAACCAATTGTATCGAAGACTGGGAAAAAAAAGTAGATGCTATTGTACAGGAAACTTCGACTCAAAAAATGACCTTAATAAGTGGTATACCCCCGTGGGTTGAGATGTATTTTGAAAAGTTACTTGAATACACCGGGAAAAATACTATTGAAGAGGTTTTTCCTTATTTTTCTTTATTTGTATATGGAGGCGTGAATTTTGAGCCATACAGAACAATTTTTGAAAGATTGGTCGGTAAAAAAGTTGATTCGGTTGAATTATTTCCTGCATCAGAAGGATTTATAGCATTCCAAGATATTCAAAACGAACCAGGAATGTTATTAATTTTAAATGAGGGAATTTTTTATGAGTTTATTCCTGTTGAAGAATTACAAAGTAAAACACCCATTCGATTAAGTATTGAGGAAGTTGAGCTCGATAAAAATTATTCTATAATATTAAACACCAATGCCGGATTATGGGGATACAATATAGGAGATACTATAAAATTTGTTTCAAAAAATCCCTATAGAATTGTTGTTACCGGTCGTATTAAGCATTTTACCTCAGCTTTTGGGGAACATGTAATAGCAGAGGAAGTAGAGTTTGCTTTGAGAGAAACCGTTCGAATACAATATGCTGAAATTTCAGATTTTCATGTTGCACCACAGGTTAACCCAGAGCAAAATGAACTACCTTATCATGAATGGTTTATTGAATTTAATAAAACACCTGCTAATATCGATCAATTTGCAATATCACTAGATCGTTTTATGCAAGAAAAAAATACGTATTATAAAGATTTAATTCAAGGGAATATTTTACAAGCATTAAAAATTCAGCCCGTAAAAAAAGGAGCATTTATTGAATTTATGAAAAGTAATGGAAAACTTGGAGGACAAAATAAACCACCCAGATTAGCGAACGATAGAAAAATGGCTGATTTTTTAAAAAGGTTTTCTTTATAATATGATGTTTATGAGATTATTTTTTATGTTCGTTTTTTGGTTATTTTTAGTGAATCTAGTATTCACTCAACGCTCATCAGTAAAAGGTTTTATTGTAGATAATGATCATGAGTTGGTTCCATTTGCAACGGTAACTTTATTGAACAACCTAGATTCTCAGCTTTATAAAGCAACTACTAGTGATATAGAAGGATATTTTGAATTTGAAAATGTTCTTTCTAAACAGTATTTTTTAAAAATATCTTTTATTGGATTTAATACATATACTTCAAATGTTTTTACGGTTGAAGAGAACAGTATATTTACTTTTGATACTATACGCTTACAAAAAAACACCCAGCAATTATTAGAAATAGAAGTTTCTGCCATTAAACCACTTATAGAAGTAAAACCGGATAAAGTATTGTTTAATGTTGAAGGTACTATAAATGCTAGTGGCTCTGATGCGCTAGAGCTATTAAGAAAAGCACCTGGAATTACTATTGATAACAATAATAATATTTCACTAAAAGGTAAAAGTGGGGTAATTGTGTATATCGATGACAAGAGAAGTATTTTGAGCAGTGAAGATTTAGCAACATATTTACAATCGTTAAATTCTTCACAAATCGAGCATATTGAGATTATTAGCAATCCGTCTTCTAAGTATGATGCTCAAGGAAATGCAGGAATTATTAATATACGATTAAAAAAAATGCAAAAAGATCATGCTAATGCTATTATTAATTCAAGCTACGCTCAAGGTTTTTATCCAAAATACGATGGTTCAATTACTGCTAATTATAAAAAAAACTCTTGGAATGTTTTTATAAACTATGGGTATAATAAACGTATAACTCGTAATTTTCAAAATATAGAAAGAAATTTATTGGATGTTTATTATATAGGAAAAAGTACACAACGCTCAGACAGGATATCGCATAATTATAAGTCTGGAATAGATTATAAAATAAATAAAAATCATACACTGGGGATATTAATCTCCGGCAATATTATGCCCGAAAATATATGGAATAACAATGGAACAACAAATATTGGAGAGACTTTATATTTTCCTGATGAGGTTATGATTACGGATGCTCGAAACATTTCTAAAAGAAACAATCTTTCGTATAATGCAAATTACCGATATAAAGACAGTTTAGATAGAGCTTTTACACTTGATTTGGATTATAACTCTTTTTTATTAAATGAATTAAGTGATAATAATAACTTGTTTTATACGATTAATAACAAGATATTAAATAACATTATCCATTTTAAAAACGACATATATACTTCTATTTTTTTATATTCAGCAAAAGCAGATTATGAACAAAATATTTTAAATGGCAGGTTAAGTATTGGAAGTAAAATAACGTATACTCGAACAAATAATTCATTCGATTTTTTAGATGTTTATGGAAATACAGTGCTTTTAAATACCAATAGATCGAATGATTTTTCATATTTCGAAAATGTATATGCCGGGTATGCTATGTTTCAAAAACAAGTTGAAAAATTAAATATTCAAACCGGTATTCGGTATGAATATACATATTCTTTGGGTGATTTAATCAGCTTTCAAAATACTCAGGATAAAAAGGTAGAGCGAAATTATGGGAATTTTTTCCCTACACTTGGCTTAAGTTATGAAGTAAATTCGAGTAATAGCATCGGATTAAATTATAGCAGAAGGATTAATAGACCTGATTATCAATCACTAAATCCTTTTGAATATAAGCTTGATGAACTTACATACAGAAAAGGAAATCCATTTTTGCAACCACAATTTTCAAATAATATTGAAATAACATATTTGTATAAAGGTTTAATAACTTTAAGTACAGGTTATACTCAAATACAAAATTTTAATGCAGATGTATTAATTCCTTTTGGAAGCAATTCAACCATACAAACTACCGAAAACTTACAAACTCAGAAAAATTATTATCTAAGTCCTAATTTTAGTATACCTATTAAAAAATGGTGGTTTTTATATACCAATATTTGGATGAATTATACTACAAATGAAGGAGATTTGGGGAATGGAAATATTGTGAATCTTTCTGCAAAATATGCAGGATTTTATATGCAAAATACGTTTACGTTACCCTGGAAAATAAATATGGAAGTAAGTGGGTGGTATTCATCGGGAGGGATTTGGGAAGGCAATATGAAAGCTTTTCCAATGGGAGCCATGGATGTAGGATTTCAGAAAAAGATATTACAGCGTAAAGGAAGTATAAGAATTTCTTTTACCGATTTATTTTTCACTTCTCAATGGCATATCGAGTCAAATATTAATGGCATGGTAGTAGATTCAAAGGGAGGATGGGAGAGCAGGCAGTTTAAAATTAACCTTAATTATATTTTAGGCAGTGAAAAAGCTAAAGTTCAACAGCGAAAAACTGGTTTAGAAGAAGATAGCCAAAGAATAATTAAAGAATAAATTTAATGAGAAAATATAAATAATGAACTATATTATTTATTTGTATAACACATAGAAACATTTGCTCTTAGTTGATTTAACATTTTTTTCACTTAATTAACTAAATAATAACGCGTTAGCATCTTATTTACTATTGTACTGTGTTTAAGTTTCTTATAATTTAACATAAAAAAAATTATGAGAAAAACTTTATACTATTTGGTGTTTATTACAATAATAATTTTTGGAGTAGAATCTTGTAAAAAAGATATTGAACCTATAATTGAGGAACAAGCAATTACACCAATTTTAAACAATAAAAATTCTTCTCAAAAAAAATTACAACAGTTATTTGAAGATTTTGAAAATGCTAGTAAATCAAACTATTCAACGGCAACTCTAACTTTAAGCTCAGGTACTTGGTTATTTAATGACGCATTAATTGGAGCAACTAAATTTGATAAGAAAATTGGAAATAAATGTTTAAGAGTACAAAATAATGGTAGTTTAACTTTAACATCATTATATTCAAAAGGAGCAAGTTTAATAAGTATTACTCACGCGAAATATAATACAGAGAGTTCATCAACATGGAATATTCAATATTCTATTGATAATGGATTATCATGGGTGATTTTAAAATCATTTACTACTAACTCAGCTGTTTTGATTACTGAGAAAATAGGCTTAAATATTTATGGAAATATCCAAATTAAAATTCAAAAAACTGGTGGAGGAAGGTTAAATATTGATAATATATTAGTTGAAGAAAATAACCCAACGCCTTCTAGAGATGAAAATTTATTGCTTGGTAATCCGTCAAATGCTACTTCAAGCTTGGTTATGGCAAATAATTATTTAATGTTAAAAAATGAATATGTTTTATCATACAATAACTCAAAGGGTCATGCGAACTGGGTTTCATGGCATTTAAGTAAAGCATGGAAAGGTGGTGCCGCTCGTGCAACAAAATTTATAGAAGATGTTACTTTACCAATAAAATTTTTTAGTCCTAAAACATCACATTATACAGGTACGGGTTTTGATAGAGGACATATTTGTCCTTCTGATGATAGAGATGCAGATGCAATAGAAAATCAAGCGACATTCTATATGACTAATATTTTTCCCCAAGCTCCTATAAATAATCAACAAATTTGGCGAAAACTAGAACTTTATTGCCAACAAAAGGCATTAGATGTAATTCAAGGCTATGAAATGTATATTTACTCAGGAACTATTGGAAGTGGTGGTGTAGGTTCAAATGGATATCAAACCAACATAAATTATGGTGCTATTAATGTTCCTGAAAAAATTTGGAAAGTAATTGTAATGTTACCTAATGGTTCTAATGATTTATACAGAATTTCTGCAAACACTAGAGTTATATCTGTAATAATACCTAACAATCAAGTAGTTGGGCCTTTAAATTGGGGGAGTTTTAGAGTTAGTGTAGATGATATTGAAGCCCAAACCGGATTAGATATATTAAACGAATTACCTACATCATTGCAAAGTTCTCTTGAAAGTGTTGTGGATTCAGGGCCTACTATATAAAATGACTATAAATCAAAATTTGAAATATAAATATTACTTTTTATTTCCTTTTCTATAACCATATATAAAATAAATAACTAGTCCAATACTTAACCATATAATAAACCATTTCCAATTAGAAATCTCCATGCCGGTTAATAAATAACAGCATGAAAGTAAGCCTAATACTGGAATTAAAGAATATTTTTTTACGTACGATAAAATGCTAAATAGCACACAAACAATAAAAAAAATGATTAAAGGGATGTTCTCTTTTGATGTAAATAAATTCACCATGAAATCTTTTTGATAGATCCATAAAAAAAAGGCCGAACAAAATACTAATAAAGGTAAAATGTATTGTGCGTTAATATATGGTAAATTAAATTTTTGAGTGCTTTTTTCTTTTGCTTTAGGTAATAATAATACTCCGCCACAAACTAAAACAAAGGCAAATAAAGTTCCAATACTTGTAAAGTCAAGTACGAAATTTTCATCTGTAAACAATATGGGCACTCCTACTACAATTCCTGTTGCTATGGTAGAAAAACTTGGTGTTTTATATTTTGGGTGCACGGAAGAAAATTTTTTGGGTAATAATCCATCACGGCTCATACTCATCCATATTCTCGGTTGTCCCATTTGAAACACTAACATTACACTAGTCATAGCTATTACAGCTACGATAGATACAATAAATAGCATCCATTTTACTCCTTTCATTTCAAAAACGGCAGCCAATGGATCGTTCACGTTAAGTTGATGATAAGAAACCATTCCGGTTAAAACAAGGGATAGAGCAATATATATTGCTGTACAAATAAGTAAGGAGTATATCATTCCTTTAGGTAAGTCTTTTTGTGGGTTTTTGCACTCTTCTGATAGTGTAGATACAGCATCAAACCCAATAAAAGCAAAAAATACGGCAGATACACCACCCATTACACCTTTAAAGCCATTAGGCATAAAGGGTGACCAGTTATCAAAATCAATATAATACATCCCTACTATTATTACCAATAATACTACGGCAATTTTGGCGTATACCATAAAATTACTGGCATTACGAGATTCTTTTATACCTACATATACTAAAGCAGTAATAGAAATATTTATTAATAATGCCGGTAGGTCAAAAATTATTTTTAACCCAGCTAATTGAGGAGCAGTAATCCATGCATTGTAGGCTTCTCCTAAAAAATTGTTTTCGAATGCGGCATGTGCTGATTTGTAGTTTGTTGTTAACCATTCTGGTGTGTGTATTCCAAAGCCATGCAATAAATTTGTAAAATAACCGCTCCAAGAAAAAGCGACATAAATATTTCCTATACTATATTCCATCAACAGAGCCCAACCAATTAGCCATGCAAAAATTTCTCCAAAAGAAACATAAGCATAGGTATAAGCACTACCAGATGTTGGTACTCTTGAGGCAAACTCGGCATAACATAACGCTGTAAAACCACAGGCAATAGCACAAATAATAAATAGTAAAATAACACCCGGCCCACCATTATAACATGCAGTACCCATACTACTAAAACTTCCGGCCCCTATAATAGCTGCAATTCCAAAAAAGGTTAAATCTTTAACTCCTAGCACTCTTTGTAATGATGAGTTTTCTGAAGGATTTTCAGTATCTTGGATAGATTTTTTTTGAAGTATTCGTTTTAAAAACATAATGTATTAATTTAACAAACATACATATTTGAGTTAAATGGAATATCTATTATTTTTTTCTTATTCACTTGAATTTAGATCATGCAATATTAAATACAGTATTTTAAAATATAGCATTAATTATTTTTTGTGCTACCTTTAATTCAATTCAAGATTTATTTCAGTATCTTTAAAATAAAAAAGTATGCGACTAATATATGTATTTTGGGGTATAATTTTTAGTGTAAAATTAGTAAATGCTCAAGTTACATTAAAGATTAATCAATGTTTTCATTTAACACCTTTAACAGACGAATTATATGTGTCGGGAAATTTTAATGCATGGGCTTTGCAAGATACAGCTTATAAGTTAACTAGAACTGGATTTAATACTTTTGAAATTACTATAAATCCACCCATTGGAATTTTAGTGTATAAGTTTAATAGAGGCGATTGGGCAAGTGCCGAGGCAACTTCTGATGGGTTATATTTAGCCGATAGAACCTTAAATTACACAGGAACTCCTGTTACGGTTAATTTACAAATTTCAGGATGGGAAGATATTGGTGGAAATAATACGACTTCAGCACAACAAAATGTTCATTTATTAGATTTAGATTATTTTATACCAACTTTAAGTAGATACAGAAAAGTTTGGATATACTTACCTCCCGATTATCATACATCAGGGAAACAATACCCTGTTTTATATATGCACGATGGTCAAAACTTATTTGATAATAATACATCTTCTTTTGGCGAGTGGGAAGTAGATGAATCATTAAACATTCTACATACATTGGGCGATTACGGGATTATTGTAGTAGGAATTGATAATGGAGGGGTTGATAGAATTAATGAATACTCTCCTTGGGTTAATCCAAGTTATGGAGGTGGACAAGGAGATGAATACATGGAGTTTATTAAACAATATCTTAAACCATATATAGATGCAAATTTTAATACATATATATCTCCTGAGTATACGGGTATAATGGGCAGTTCTATGGGAGGGCTTATCTCTCAATTTGGAGCTATACAATATCAACAAACATTTACCAGAGCCGGAATATTATCTCCGGCATTTTGGTTTTCCGATCAGATATTTCAGCAAGTATTTGACCAAGGAGTTTCGGCTGATATGAAGTTTTATTTTGTATCGGGAACTACAGAAAGCTCCAGTATGGTGCCCCTTATGGTTCGTATGAAAGACTCATTAATTTCTAACGGGCTTTCTCCCGCTAGGATTTCTTTAATAACACATTCTGATGGGCAGCACAGCGAGTGGTTTTGGAAACGCGAGTTTCCGGATGCCTATGAATGGTTGTTTTCTGATTTAAATTTTATGGTGAAAATGGAGGAAAAAGTGAGTGACCAAACAATTAAGATTTACCCTAATCCTAGCTTTGGTCATGTTTTTGTAGAAGGAACTTTTTCTACATTGCAAATATATTCTCTACAAG
Source organism: uncultured Flavobacteriales bacterium (assembly GCA_964512145.1). GTDB lineage: Bacteria > Bacteroidota > Bacteroidia > Flavobacteriales_G > JALEGO01 > CAYOHR01. Next base: position 15,661 of record CAZEIM010000002.1, on the reverse strand, counting down.
GAGTATTAGTACAGGAAATACAATATACGCAAGAAAAAACAATAGTTTCTGGATTATCGAGTGGTTTGTATTTAATTAAAGCAATTAATGATAAAGGAAATGTAGATTCTCAAAAAATTATGATACAGTAGTTTTTTATTGTGTTATATTTTCTTTTATGTTTATTTTTATGCAAAATGCTTAATATTTAATTTTATCTGATGAAAATTTCTATAGGTTCAGATCATGCTGGTTTTGAGTTAAAAAGCACATTAACCGAATATTTAAAACAATTAGGGATTGAAGTATTTGATGTTGGAACACATTCTTCAGATAGTACCGATTATCCTCCCTATGCTCACGAGGTTTGCACATGGGTTTTACAAAATAAAACAGATTTTGGAATTGTGATTTGTGGTTCGGGTAATGGCGTAAATATGTCGGCTAATCGCCATGCCGGCATTCGTTCGGCATTGTGCTGGATGCCTGAAATCGCAGTACTTGCACGTCAGCATAATAATGCAAATATATTAGCCTTACCGGCCCGGTACATTTCTATAAGTGATGCTAAAAAATGTATAGATGCATTTTTACATACAAACTTTGAAGGAGGAAGACATGAAAAGAGAGTTCAAAAAATTGAATTATCATGAGTAATTATATTGTAATTTTACTGTGCATATTATTATCATTTAATGTAGGATCTTCGCAAGATTTTGTTAGTCAAGAAAAAGACAGTACGGCTATTTTTTTTGCGAATACTATTACTGCCCATGATTTAAAAAAGCATTTATATGTGTTGTGTTCAGATAGCTTAGAAGGAAGAGAAACCGGAGAACCTGGACAAAAAAAAGCGGCTATCTACATGAAAGATTTTTTTGAACGGGAGTTAAATATTCAACCATTATCACAATTAAGTGAAGGGTATTTTCAGAAATTTCCACTTACTATTAAATACCCTGTTGGGGGAGAGTTAAAAGTTGGAGAAAAACAATTTTCATATAAAAAAGATTTTTATTATTTAAAGGTAAATTCTGAAGCTAATATTGTTGCTTCTGAAATGGTTTATTTAGGCTACGGAATAGATGATGAAAGCTATTCAGATTACAAAAATATGACAGTAACCGGAAAAGTGGCGGTGATACATTCGGGTGTACCTAATATCTTGCATAATAATAAAAGAGCGGCTTTGTGGGTAAGCAATTGGAGGGCAAAACTTGATGTAGCCACTAAAAGAGGACTAAAAGCGCTTTTAATAATTGATGATGACTTGGAACAAAATTTAGTTAAACAAAAGCATTTTATCGAATCCCCTTATGTTAAGCTGTCAACAGATACCTTAGATTTTTGCCTGTATTTTATATTTCATCAAACGTTGCACAAGAATTATTAGGCAAGAATGCGGGTAAAAAACAAAAACAAAAAATTGATAAAACCGGTAAATATCAATCGTATTTTTTTAAAAAAAATATTACATTATCTATTAAACGACAAACAAAAGAAATCGACTCTGAAAATGTATTAGCTTATATAGAAGGAAGCAGCAAAAAAGAAGAAGTAATTATTATTACAGCACATTATGATCATTTAGGGAAACACGATGGAGATATATATTATGGAGCTGATGATGATGGATCGGGAACTGTTGCATTACTTGAGATAGCTCAAGCATTTACCTTAGCTAAAAATGCTGGTTATACTCCCGAACGTAGTATATTAATAATGCCGGTATCTGGTGAGGAAAAAGGTTTGTTAGGCTCTGCTTATTATACTAAAAATCCGGTTTTCCCTCTTGAAAATACTGTTGCCAATTTAAATATTGATATGATCGGAAGGTTAGATGAGGATCATATGAACAACGAAAATTATATTTATATTATTGGTTCGGATAAACTAAGTAATGACCTACATTTTATAAATGAGAATTGTAATGCTTTATACTCTCAGTTAGAACTAAATTATAGGTATAACGATGAAAACGATCCCAATAAGTTTTATTATCGCTCGGATCATTGGAATTTTGCAAAAAATAATATTCCCGTAATATTTTATTTTAATGGGGTGCATGATGATTATCATAAGCCAAGTGATACTATTGATAAAATTTTATTCCATAAAATGGAAAAAATTACTAGACTGGTTTTTCATACAGCATGGAAATTGGCTAATAATCCAGAAAGGATTAAATTAAATTGAAATATTGAAACCATATTATAATTTAGCCGCTTTATTATTTTTAATTGCATTTGTATTTTTAATATTTGGCAATACCCTACATAATTCTTATCATTTAATAGATGAAGTAGAATACATAAAAATTGCTGTTTCTGACTTAGGTTATTACGAGCAATATGATGACCCTAGAGAAGATTTTGAAACACATCTCGGTTTTCAAAAGAAGTACTTAAACCACGCAAGGTTTAAACCAGTGGGTGTTTTTTTACAATGGGTAATTGCTAAACTATTTGGTAAGAAATTAATTGTACTCAAGATTTTAGTTTTGCTTGTAACCATTTTTAGTTGTTTTGGATTTTACCTAACCTTACAAAACATCCAAATTAAACCTTCCATTTCCTTCATGGGGTCTATATTATTATTAAGTGGGTATTATTCAGAAATTTGGTATAGGGTAGGTCCTTATGAGGCTGTTGCGTTTTTGTTTTTTATTTATTCGTTTTTATTTTTTCAATGGGGAGTAATAAAATCAAAGCTTATTTATTATGGAGTTTCATGTTTTTTTATGATTTTGTCCGTCATGATTAAAGAAACTTTTTGGATATTAATTCCTCCGGTATTACTTATTCAAACA
>CAZEIM010000002.1:9844-12858 GCA_964512145.1 uncultured Flavobacteriales bacterium | reverse complement strand
TACTATTCATACATCAATAATATTTCGTTTAAAAAATCTTTACATGAATTAAAAATGCTATGGATTTTTCAAATGTTACTTTTTTTGGCATTTGGGTTTGCTTTAGTTTGGGTATTTTCTAAACATCAAAAATTATATGGATTTCATCAGGAAAATAACATTTGGTTAATATTTGCCAATAATTTAAAAGAACTGTTGGCAAATTATTACCTCTTGTTACCGATTATTTTTTTAGGTAAAATCATGAAAAAAATGACACATATTTATATATGGATACTTATTGTTATTTTTTGGTACGGGGGACAGTGTTTTGTGAATGTCCATAATTGGATTCCACCAAGCACAAGATATCTTTTTCCCGGACAGGTATTGCTTATTTTTTTTAGTGTTTGGATTGTTCAGGAATTGGTAACTCAATATCGTCCATGGCGATTTATTTTTATAGGCTATATAGTATTTTTTTGTTTTATTCAGCTTAAAAATACTTTTTCAAATGCATCATATTATTCTGCCAGAGCAAAAGTTACGCATGCTGCTTTAATGTATGCTAAAGAACAAAAATCCGATAGCGTACTTTTGCTAACAGAGCCTTTTAGTGGAGACGAAATGATTTATTCATCTAGGGCCTATTTAAGTTATGAAGGATATAATAAACCAATATCTTATAAATACATAAAACCTCTCAAAATTCCATTATTAGAGGAAAAATCCCCTTTATATTTTAGAAAATTGCGATTAGCTAAGAATTTAGATACTGTATTATTAGAAGAACTTAATTCCATAAACTACAGATATGTGTTAATTTTAAGCCCTTTATCGGATATTGGTTATAAGGAAGATATGAAACCCGATAAATTAGCTCCATTGTATTTTACCGAAACATATTTTCAACTTTCAATACATAATATTTTTACTAGAAAAAATGTAGTAGAAAAGGTTACATTAGGAGCTTTTATACTTCCAACGTAGTGTTTATTGAATATCGTTATAAGTTATTGTGAAGGTTGCTTTTTGAAAGGTTCTGCGTTCATCTTGTTCACAGGTCCAATAATTCATTAAATGCATAGGTTTGATTAATGTTTTATTGGCCGATACTTTAACAAGATATTCATTTTCCAACAACTGAGGGTCGCAATACATACTTTCCCATTGTTGCTGCTGTTGGTCTTTTACCCTAGGTTTTTCAGTAATAGAATACGATAAATTAGTATTTGCTTTAACAACAACTGAATCACCATGAATATTTTTAGCGTTTCCAAAAAAGTAAATGGTCACATCAAATTCGGTTTGGTTATCAATGGACTTAATATATTCAGTCGTTTTTCTACAACTCCCTAGAAATAGTAAACATAATACACTCACAAATCCTATTTTCATGGCAATAAAATTAGCACTTCATTTAATCGATTAAATAATTGGTAGGGAGGGTTATACCCTGCGTAATATATTTCTTTTTCGTAGGTTATTCCTTCTTTTTCCAGCCATTGGATTAGCTCTTCGCTTTTTTTCTTAATTTTTTTATCGTTGGAAAACCCTCCAAATTGAATGGCCACAAATCGTCTAGGTTGAATTTCTTTTAGTTGTATGTTTTCATCGTTAGGGGATGGTAAATCTTTTAAAAAGTACTTGGAAGGCATTACAAAACTCATTTGCATATTGTTTTCCTCGTTTTTTACCCAAACGGGGGATGTCATGGCAATTTTTTCATTTTCCTGATTATTTCCAAAAATGTAGCCGGCTAAGGTTCTAAAGCCGTTATTGGCACTTTTAGAATAGGTTCCGTTTTTTTGCACTGTAGCCATAATGCAGGATGGATAATAACGAACTTCAATGTTGCCATCTTTTCGAAGTACTTCGTATTTTTGTTGTTCTGTTTTTCCCACCGCAAAAGAGGTATATACTTGAAAAATAATAAAAATTATTATAAGTGAACTTAATACATAAAGCATTTTCTTTTTCATAAAATTACAATATCTTTTTTAAACAGATTTATCTATTAAAAGTTTACCATTTAACGATATGGACTCGTAGGGAGAATAAATATGAAGCGGAGAGAGTGGGATTCGAACCCACGGTACCCTTTTGAGGTACACACACTTTCCAGGCGTGCCAGTTCAACCACTCCTGCATCTCTCCTAAAACTTTGCAAATATAGAAAAATATTATGCTATAAAGGGGTTGAGTATAAATTACTTTTTCCCTCTTGTAAGGCTTGTTCTTTTTCCGTTTATAATATCTTGAACTCTACTTACATACTTGTAATGTAGATGGTTAAAAACCTCTTTTTCTTTTCCTTTAAATTGTTCGACAATTTTAGGAACTAATTTTAATTTGCTCTTTCGGTATTTCTTAAAAAATGTGGTTAAATTTTCTTCAAAAGATATGTTTTCATTATACGTAAATCCCTGCATTACTATTTTTTTTGAAAATTCTTGAGGATAGTTTTTACGTTCAGAATGAACCAATTTTTGTTCTTCAATAATTTCTTTATTCTCGAATGATGATAATTCATCTTCGTTAATTATTTCCTCTCCATCTTCTAAATATTCTTTTGAGCTCATAGGGTAAAATTTATTTTCAAAAATAGTAAAATTTAAAACTTAATCCATTTTTTATAACTTATCAATTCGTTCTTATTATTAGTACAAATTATTTGGTACATTCCAGCAGCTAAGTTGGTAATATTATATGTTTGATTTGATTCATGAATATATTGTTGTAAACAAATATTTCCTAAAGCATCTACCCATTGTAAAAAATAAGTTGCATCATCGTTTTTTAAAATATTTATGTATTCAGAACCAGGATTTGGGTATATCGAAATATCATAAATTTGTGATATTACTTCTACGTTCGTAAATATTGAATCAAAAATTTCTACGGCATCAAATCCACATTCCAAGACATGACCTGGGTTTACATCTTCACAAACCACTAATAAACGAGTATTGCTTGTTAAACTTAGGGTGTTTTCTAGTGAAACTAATTCTTCTACCCAAGTATTCATAGTATCG
>CAZEIM010000002.1:0-9817 GCA_964512145.1 uncultured Flavobacteriales bacterium | reverse complement strand
ATCATATTCTTTTAACAATACAGTATCTATGCCATTGGTAATCAAAATTTTTAAATAATCGTTAAATGGACCAAATCCTCCGGTGGTGGCATACCAATATTTATATTTAAGAAATGGATGACTGTATGAACTTAAATTCATATTAGGAGAACTTAAAATAGTTGTCCCATTATCTACATCATCATCCCCAATATTTCCTCCTCCATTACCAGTAATATATGCAAAATCCCCACAGTCGGATGCATCAATTCCAGGATTAACAGGAGTTGAACCTGTAAATGTGGGAGTTGGAATTACTCGAGTCCATGTGCCAGAACTGGCATTTCCACTGACTGTCCATCCTAAAAACTGGTTAAAATTATCTGCATATTGAGGTTTTAATAATTGGGTTAAGTTGTAGGCAGGTGAAGGAATGTTTACTCCTGTTAAACAAATATTTTCGTATCCCCATTTTCCAATATATACATCATATATTCCTGCAATTAAATTACAACTACTTAAATTCCCATTTATATCGGATATGTAAGAAAATGTATTGGAGGAGTTTTTAAATGTTACTTGTACACCTTGTAAGGGATTTGATGTTATTTGATCTTTTATATTTCCTGTTAATGAAGTAAGATTATTCGAAAATAAAGCCGTATTTAATGTAGTAACAACTCCATTGTTTAAGATTACTCCAGAAATGGTTTTGGTTTGGTATCCCGGTTTGGATATTTCAACGGTATATGTTCCTGAATTAGCGCAACCAGTATAATATTTTCCTGAAAAATCTGTTTCATCTTGATTTCCGGTGCCAATAATTTTAACCGTCACATTGTTTAATATCCCTCCACATATGCTGTCAGTTACTAGACCTTCTAAATAACATGCACGCTGGTAATTTGGAGATAATACAAATAAACCCTCTTCAATATCGGAAACCACTATTTTTCCTGAAGGAAAATATGGATATACTCCCCAGGCACCATTAAAACCATCTCCGGATAGGGGAGATGTATCATACTTACCTACTTCTATTAAGTTATTAGGTCTTGAAGCGTCTAATATTACTACTCCATCGGTGTAGTAAGAAGTAATTAAATAGCCATTTAGATAATATGTGTTATGAGGTATTACATTATCTCCAGGGCTTGATTGATATCTGTCGAGCTCTACAACATTCGATAAGTCAGAAACATCATAAGAGGCCACAAAAGCGTTAGATTTTTCATCGGTAGTAAACAAATATTTCCCATCATCTGATAACCAAGTATTGTGTGTAAAATTACTTGGAGTATTCCATTGACCTATTAATACGGGATTACCTGGGATATTACAATTATATACACCTACAAAACCATTATTAACATGGGCTGCCCATAAAGTATCTCCACGTACAAAACCATCATGTATGTAGTAATTATCTACAACACCTAACTCTAAAGGATTTTGAGGGTCTGATAAATCTAATAAAATTGCTCCGCCTTGACTATATCCAGCTCCGTATATATACGCAATTCCTTTCTCATCTATATGCAAAGTATGGGCTGTAGCAAAGGGATATAAAAAGCCTCCATAATGTTTAACATAGGATGCACTAATTGGTAAATTAGTCATATCAATAATCATTACTCCTGCGTTTAAACCATCGTAACCTTCTGTAACAACATAAGCATGTTTATTCCATACACGTACTTCACGCCAAATCGATTGAACCGTAGGCATAAAAAATACCTCTACGGGGTTAGCACTATTGGTAATATTTACGATAGAAAATCCATTACTTACCCCAATTAATGCATATTCGTTTCCTAAATCATCTGTATATCCCCAAATATTGCTTAATACTTCGGGTGCGTATGATTTTTCTCCTAATTTAGTCATATTGAGTTGCCCTAATAAACCGCTTTGTAATACAAATAAAAAAATAATAGAAACAAGTAGTTTTATATCATATTTTTTAAGGGAGATTAACGAACTTAAATTGTTATTAAAAATTATCGATGACATAGATTTATATTTAAATCTAAATTTAGTTTAAATTTTAGAAAAAGGGGTTGAATCGAATGTTAAAATGCTGTTTTGTTAAGTTTTTATTAAAGAAAACAATTCCCATAAAAAATAAATCGATGGATAATGTTATTTCTTTTAATGTATAAATCTCTTTCCAGGCTTTTTCCATTTCTTTTGACCAATGGATATCGTCTAACACTACAATGCTATTTTCATTTAGATAAGGTAGAATTTGGTTAAAGTATTCCTTTGTTGCTATATACCGGTGATTTCCATCCAAAAACACAAAATCCCATGATTGATGAGAGTTTTTTAAAACATTTGGTAAAACCTCTTCAAAGGTTCCGTTAAGTAATGTAATATTTTTAAACCTTTGATTTTTTAGAGTTGTACTGGCTAATTTTGATATTTCATACGAACCTTCAATACTTAAAACAGCAGATGTATTGTTTGATAAGGCTAAATAAGACGTTGTTACACCCAAAGAAGTGCCTAATTCTAATATGTTTTTACAATTATAAAATTTTGAAATTTTAAATAATAATTGGGCTAATTTTTTAGGCTTTAAAGATGTTTTTGCGATATCAGAAACTTTTCTTTTGGTTGTATTTATTTTAACAGAGCCAGCTCCGTAATCTTTAACGGTTATTTTTTGCTTATTTAATAGATATTGTTTCCGGATATCTTCAGCAATATGGTATTCGGGATATTTTTTTTATCTAATAAAACGTTTGTGATAAAAGAATATAAGAAAGGAGAGTGAGCATGATGCTTATTCTTTGAAATAAAATAAAACTCAATATATTTTAAAAACAAGACAATACTTCCGAATGGTTTTGCTTTCAAGACTTGTTTTACACAGATTGTTTAAATTTATCCGATAATTTTTTGAGTTGTATTTTTTCTTTTATTTGAGTAAGTGATTTCTTGGTATATAATGGAAATTCACCATTCATCATCCAAGAGTAGTAACTAGGTTCTTTTTCTAATACTTCTTGCACTGTTTTACCTTTATGTTTTCCAAAGTTAAAGGTTTCAATGCCTTCATCATTTAATACGATTCTTCCTGCAAAATCAACATTTTTATGTGTATTTGTAAAATCATGTAAAAAATCAACGGTATTTTGGATGGTTTCGTTATACACCTCTAGTTGTTTATCTAAAATTTCTACGGTAGCAATAATATCGTGTTCAGCAGAATGAGCGTTATTTAATTCTTTTTGACAATAAAATTTATACGCAGCAGATAAAGTTCGTTGTTCCATTTTATGAAATACAACCTGTACATCTACAACTTTTCTGTCGTCCATGGTAAAATCAATTCCACACCTTAATAATTCTTCTGCCAATAAAGGAATGTCGTATTTTTGAGCATTATATCCTCCTAAATCTGATGATGCTATAAAATCAAATATTTTTTGAGCTACTTCTTTAAACTCAGGTTCATTTTTTATATCATCATCGTAAATTCCATGTATTAATGATGCTTCAATTGGAATGGGGATTTTAGGATTAACTCTTCCTTTTAAGGTTTCTTGTTTTCCGCTTGGAAGTAATTTAATAAATGCGTATTCAATAATTTTATCGGTTGCTACATTTACTCCGGTAGATTCTAAATCAAAGAATACAATTGGTTTTTTTAAAAATAAATTCATATTTAATTGGTTACCCAAAGTTTAACGTATTGAAATGGCTTATACAATCTTGTATTATAGGGGTCTTTTTTATAGTCGGGACCTTGTACTAAATACGTTACATCTCGAGTATTAATTTTAGTTTTTTCAATTCCCTTTTTAACTAACTCATCAATAATTAAATCACGTGCTTGGTATGCTCTTAATCGAGCTAATTCATCATTACTCGAAAAGGATTTTGTAGGCACTTTAGAAGCACCGGATTCAATAGCAATATCTACGATTCCCTTTTCCTTAAAAACAGTATAGGCATCAGAAACAAATTTTTTAAATACAGGGTCGTTTATATTAATTTTATTTTGATTGTAATCGAAGTTGGTTTTATAAGAAATTTTATCTCCAGATTTTACATTTTGAACTAAGCTTTTTTCGAACTTATCCATAATTTCCTGTTCTTTTTCCTTTTCTGTTTTTGGAGTTTCTACGACTTTTTTATCCTCTTTTGAAGTAGGAGGTGTATTTTCTTTCACTTGGGTAATTGCAGCTTCTTTTTGACCTGGTGACATAGCTACCATGTAATTTGATTTGGATGGTTCCATCACATCAAATAATTCATATATACAATCTTCTGCAGATCTTAGTTTATATCCACTGCCATCTTTTCGTATGTAGTGAATTTCTCCAGTTTTACAAATGGTTTGGTCATTTTCTAAAAATTTTATTCTATATGATTTGGTAAAAGGTAAACGATGATATTTGAATTCATTATTTTTAACAGGTTCTTGATATAATATGGTCCCTTCTTCATTTAAATAGGTTGCCAAAGTACCATCTAATACATTATCATCGCCTATGTATTTAAATTTAATAGGAACGTGTTGTTTAAAAATACAATCATCATCGGATGACTCAAGAAAATACCGATTATTGTCTTTACCTTGAATTAATATTAACATATCTTTACAAGCATTAGGCTCTATACCTTCTAGTTTTACCCTATATTCTACATGTTTTGGTAAAGGATGAAAATTGAAATTTCCTTTTTTATCCACTGTGGTCTTATGCAATTCATTTCCTTGCGTATCGATATATTTAACGACTAATGATGTTGGAATAATTGTTTCTTTATTATAGCTTAACACTTTTGCTGTGGATTCATCGTATTTGGTAAATATGCATTGAATATCAGGAAGTAGCTTGTAACTTACATACTCATCACTCCCTATTAGAGCAATCTCACCTTCTTCACAAAGTAGATAATCTTCTAAATTATTAATTTTAAACTTGTATTCGCTATTATTTCCTAATGGGTGATATGCAAAATAACCATTTCGATCTATTTTTTCTTCATACAAAACCCTTGAACCATCGTCTGATAAGTATAAAGCAACTTGCCCTTCGGATAATTTTTCTTTACTATTACTAAATCGAATTTGCCATTTAGGACCAGCATTATTTATATTTTTCACCAGTATAGCTTCTGTTGAATCGGACTCTAATTTTACAGGATCTAATAAAATTTCTTTTTGAATTTCTTTATATTCGGTTCCTTTTGGAACAAAGGTATTTTCCTCATAAAATTCTTTTCCGTCAATTTCGTAGGTTACTTTGTAATTTTTACCTGGAGGTATAATAAACACAAAACTTCCATTTCTTTTTAGCGGCCTACTTTCAGCAATAAAATCACCGTTTTCGTTATCTCTTAACACGATACGAACATTTTCAGGTAATGTTTTGTTATCAGGTAACATTATTTTTCCTTTGACTAGAGTAAGACCAGTTTCATCTGCTTCTTGCAAGCTTATCATGTAAATATCTCCATCACCATATCCGCCTGTTTTGTATGACGAATAGTAAGCCCTTTTTCCATCGGGAGATGTTATAAAACTTTCTTCGTCATCACATGTATTTATTGGATACCCCATATTCATAGGTTCTGACCAACTTCCGTCATCTTGCCATTCTGAAAAATAAATATCATATCCACCCATGTTTTTATGACCCTTTGATGTAAAATATAATGTTTTTCCATCAGGATGTATAAAAGGTGCATTTTCATCGTATTTTGTGTTAATAGTTGGACCTAAATTAGTTGGTAAACCCCAGGTTCCGTTAGGTAATTTTTTACACATGTAAATATCTAACCCACCAAAACCACCTTTACGGTCACTCGTGAAAAAAAGATATTTATTATCTACAGACACAGAAACATGTGATTCAAATGATTTTGGATTATTTATTTGATTGCTCAACATTTTTGGTGTTATCCAAACATCTTCTACCAACTTACTTTCATATAAAGATCCATTTCCTACATCATCTCTGTAAATATATAAGTGTATTCCATCTGGGTTTAAGCTTACAGATGCATCATGACCATCTTTTCTACTAAACGATACTAATTCAGGTTCTAACCACACACCATTATCATCTTTATAGGAAACATAAATATCCTCAAAGTATTTTCCGGTACTTTCATCGAAATAATTTTTATTTGAACTATCTGATCTTAAGCGTCTAGACGTAAAAAAGATTTCTGTTTCATCTAGGTTTATTACCGGACTATGCTCATGATATCTACTGTTAATTCTTGAACCCAAGCTTTTAATTTCTATTCGAATAGGAGTACTTATGAGTTCCTTGGCTGTTTTACAATCTTCTATACCTTTTTGAGCTAATTCAGCTAAAACATGTTTTTTGGGCACTTCAGAGATGAATTTTTGATATGTTGCGATAGCTTTATCTAAATTTTGGTTGCTATGAAAGGATTGAGCAAGATAATATAATACCTCAGGGGGGGCATTTTTTTCAGAAGGGGAAAAGATATCGTAGTTTCTGCTTATTTTTTCCGATGCTTTTTCTAAATAGGGTAATGCCAATTGTTTATTCAAAGGCATATTTCTATAACAAACCCCAATTTTATAATTTATATTAGCATTATCAGAATCCATTTCAATTAACTCTTTCCAAATTTGAAGAGCCTGTTCATATTTTTTTTCATCCATAGATAAGTTTCCATCTTGAAATTTATCCTGAAACGACTCTTGAGAGATAAGAGTAAAAGAAATTAGTATAAAAAGAAGTGTATTTATGTATTTGTTCATAGGTTAAATTTCTCGGTTAATATCGAAGTTTTCTAAATAATCAGATACTCGTTTCAAAAATGAACCACCTAAGGACCCATCAACTACTCTGTGGTCGTAAGAAAGCGATAAAAACATCATATGTCTAATTCCAATAAAATCTCCAGAAGGGGTTTCAATAACAGCTGGTTTTTTTCTAATAGCTCCAGTTGCCATAATAGCTACCTGAGGTTGATTAATAATGGGTGTACCCATTACATTTCCAAATGTTCCAACATTGGTTAAGGTAAAAGTTCCATCCTGAATTTCATCGGGTTGTAACTTGTTGTTTCGAGCTCTGTTTACGATATCATTTACCGATTTAGTTAATCCACTTAAATTTAAACGATCCGCATTTTTTATAACAGGAACTATCAAATTTCCGGAAGGGAGTGCTGTGGCAACTCCAATATTAATGTATTTTTTGCGAATAATAGTGGAGCCTTCAACGGAAATATTAACCATTGGAAAATCTTTTAAAGCCTTTACAATGGCTTCAACAAAAATAGGCGTAAAGGTTATTTTTTCACCTTCTTTTTTCTCAAACTTAGCTTTTATTTTCTCTCTCCATTGAACCAGGTTTGTAACGTCTGCTTCTACAAACGAAGTTACATGCGGTGAGGTTTGTTTAGATTTAACCATATGATCAGCGATAAGCTTACGCATACGATCCATTTCGATGATTTCTACTAAATCGCTTTTAGAATCATAAGATTTTTTGGGTTCTAAGTTTTCAGCAGTATCCTTGGGTTTTATTATAGATACACTTTCTTGTTTCTTTTCAGATACTTCTGGTATAACAGAAATTTTGGTTTCAATGTATTCTAATATGTCTTTTTTGGTTACTCTACCATCTTTGCCGCTTCCCGATATGGATTCTAATTCTTGAAAATCAATCCCTTCTTGTTTAGCAATGTTTTTTACTAAAGGTGAAAAAAATTTGTCTGAAATTTGATTTTGAATTATTGGTTTTATGCTTGACTCTTGAGTATTTTGAATTGTTTTTGTCGTCTTTTGCTCAATGGAAGGCTGATGTTGTGCATTTGTTTTAGTAGGATTTGATTTATCGAATGAGTCGCCTATAACTGCTATAATTTCACCTACTTTTGCAACCTCTCCTTCTTTATATTTTATTTCAATTAAAATTCCAGATGATGGAGAAGGAACTTCGCTGTCAACTTTATCTGTTGCAATTTCAACAATTGCTTCTTCTTCTTGAATGGTATCTCCAATATTTTTTAACCATTTTGTGATGGTTGCTTCAGCAACGCTTTCTCCCATTTTAGGTAAAATTACTTCTGTTGTAGCCATTACTTTCTAAGCTTTTAAAAGCAACAAAATTAATCTAAAAATTGACAATGACAATTAAACTTGATTTATGTAAATAAAAAACGCATGTAAGAATTCCTACATGCGTTTACCAACTTAGTTTTTCTAAGTATGTTAATTACAATTTATAAAATTGTATTCAGTTCCTTTTTTCTCAAATATTACCGCTACTATTTTTAAATTATTTTTCACCCAATCAGGATTTATTGTGAAACTTGTATTAAAGTCTAATAAATCTCCGTTTTTGTGATCTCCATTTATATTAATGAGAGCATTGGTAGCTCTAATTACTTCGTGGTGTAAATAATCCGATTCATTATTGCCTAACTGGTCATAATATCCAGTGCTGTTTGCACTTCCACCGCCAATTCCATTTTCTAATAAATAAACACCTATTTCGTAGGTTGATCCGGCAGGCGCATTGTCCCAAAAACGAACTTTTCCGGTAACTTCAAGATTGGTTCCGGTAGTTTTGGTTGAGAAACCTAAACTGGCTAAAGGACTTTGGTTTACGATTTGATCGATGTATGCATTGTAATTTGTACTGCTTAAATTAATTAAAGAGTCCATAACATAAATTTTAGGAATTCCGCCCCCGGTTGGCCAGTGGTTAGATAAAAAGTTTGGATAATAATACATAGGATCATTTACTCCCACATGAGCCTGTAAAACCCTAACTTTGTTTGAATGATTTTTCATGCTTTTTATTGCGTCTGATCCAGAGCTTCCACATATAGAGCATTGTGTACCTGTCCATTTTATTACGGCAACATTTTGTTCTTTTTTAGGCAACACATTATCGTTATTTCCTGAACTGGTGTTAGATCCGTTATTTTCGTTTCCATTACTTAAACTTCCTGGAACATACCCAGCAGGGTATTGACATTTTCCATTGTCATGTTCAGCTCCTGGGTCATAATTTAAGGCGTTTCGGTCTGTACATCCGTAGGTAGAGTATTTACAGGTTCCGTCATCTGTTTTAGCCACAGGGTTAAAGTTTTTGGCAGAAGGATCGGTACATCCTGTTTTTTTACAACTGTATAAGAAAATACTAGTTAAAAATACGTAATAGATAAGTCGGAACATTTTTTTCATAGATTTAATTTTTAAAAGTTTAACGTACATGTATTGTTTTGGTTGCTTCATAATACAAAATAAATTTATTTACAGAGGGTTTAAAATTACGCTTTAAAATAAATATAAATTATATTTTGTTGTTATTTTAACGTAACATATTGATTATAAATAAAAAACCCTGAATAAAATACTTTATTCAGGGTTTTTTATGCCTTTTATTGTTTAATGATTTTTTGCATTTTTACTCCGCTTGAAGTTTCTATTTGTAAAAAGTATGTGCCCTTTGGAAGTTCACGTAATAGAATTTTACAGTTATTGGAGTTTGGATTATTGCTAAAAATAACTTGACTATTTAAACTGAGTATTTTAATACTTTCAATAAGGTTATTATTTTCTATGAAAATGATTTCTTTAGCAGGATTTGGATAAATTTTAAGATTTGCATTTACATATTTTGAGTTTACGGATGCCGAAACATCACTTATAACCAATGTACTAGAAGAAGTGTTTACGGGTTGCTCTGTTTCATCTAATGAAATAAGTTTTACATCTTTAAGTCCGAGTATTAGGTCTTTATAGGTGTTTGTTTTTCCGGATAAATCATCGGAGGTTAAAATATTTAACGTAGCAATTTGTCCAAAAGCACTGCCTATGTTAACC
>CAZEIM010000001.1:97346-132233 GCA_964512145.1 uncultured Flavobacteriales bacterium | reverse complement strand
TAAAAAACAGCATTTTTCAAGAAGAATATACTCGGTTTATATTTTTCTCTATAATGTTATACATAGTATTGGTAATTACCTCCTCTCTTTTAAACGGATTGTTTTTATTTTTTACCCGGCAAACCATTATTGTGGTTTCAAGACATATTGAATATGATATGAAAAATGAGATATTTAAAAAATATTTACAGCTTGATTTTCCCTTCTACAAAAAAAATAAAACCGGTGACTTAATGAATAGAATAAGCGAAGACGTTAGCAAAGTACGCATGTATTTTGGACCCGCTATCATGTACAGCTTTAATTTATTTTTTTTATTTGTTATGGTTATTACTACCATGATTTCTGTAAACCCTACACTTACATTTTATTCGCTAATACCACTACCATTTTTAGCCATCATAATATATTACGTAAGTGATTTATTGCATAAAAAAGGAGACTTAGTACAAAAAAAATTATCGGATATTACAGCATTTACTCAAGAGTCATTTTCTGGAATAAGAATACTTAAATCATATAACAGACAACCATATTTTGAAAATATGTTCGAACAAGAGGCAAACGAATACAAAAACAGAAATATGAGCCTAACAAAAATTAATGCTATTTTTCATCCTACCATGACCTTATTAATTGGATTAAGCACTATATTAAGCGTATATATTGGCGGGAAGTTAAATATGAAAGGAGAGGTAACCGCTGGAAATATTGCTGAATTTGTCATATACGTAAATATGCTCACCTGGCCGGTTGCTTCAATAGGATGGGTAACATCTCTTTTACAACAGGCTCTTGTTTCTTATAAAAGAATATGCGAATTTTTAGACAGCCCTATTCAAATTAAAGAATCTAATTCTCCAACAAAATTTATTTCGGGCGATATTGAGTTTAAAAATATATATTATACATACCCTCAAACAGGTATTGAAGCGTTAAAAAATATTCATTTTAAAGTAAAACAAGGAACCACTCTTGGAATAGTTGGTAAAACTGGTTCTGGAAAATCAACCTTAGCATATTTATTGTGTCGATTTTTAGATCCTGATTCTGGCGAAATATTAATTTCACACCAAAATATTCAAAATATTTCATTATTTGAACTTCGAAAAAACATAGGATACGTTCCTCAAGATGTGTTCTTATTTTCAGACTCCATAAAAAATAATATAACATTTGGATTGAAAAATAACCCCTCAGATATTGCTAAAGTACATGCGGCAACAATAAAATCACATGTACATCACAATATCATGGAATTAAAAGATCAGTATCAAACCATTTTAGGAGAAAGGGGAATAAATTTATCGGGTGGACAAAAGCAGCGAATCTCTATTGCTCGTGGATTAATAAAAAATCCTGAAATACTACTATTAGACGACTGTTTATCCGCCGTTGATATAGAAACCGAGGAAATTATCATTCAACAATTAAAAGAGTATATGAAAAATAAAACATCTATTGTTATTAGTCAACGAATATCCTCTGTAAAATTTGCGCATGAAATTATTGTATTAGATGAAGGCAAAATTATTGAACAAGGCACGCACGATACATTAATTCAACAAAAAGGATTGTATTATAATATGTACGAACGTCAAATACAAAAAAATAGTTATACATAATATTTTTTTTTGATTATTGATTTGAATTGCTGTAGATTTATATTTTTGTATTAAAGATTGATATAATGGAAGAAAATGAAAATTTAGATTTACATCCTGGTGATAAGGATGAAATTTATGCAAATGCTGTAAGAGCTGGAAAGAGAACCTATTTTTTTGATGTAAGAAAAACTAAATCCGAAGAATTTTATCTTACAATTACTGAAAGTAAAAGAAGATATAATGAAGATGGGACGTATTTTTATCAGAAACATAAGATTTTTCTTTACAAAGAAGACTTTGATAAGTTTATGGAAGCATTAAACGATTCCATTAAAAAAGTAGATGAATTAAATAGTGGAAATCAATCAAATACATCGAGTAATAAAAACGGTTTAACCGACATAAGTTTTGACTCGCTAGGCTCAACTCAGGAGTAAATCATAACACAAAGAAAAATCTTTGTGTTATGATTATTTTAAACAATTTTTGTCTTTGATAGTTTTATCAATAATCTAACTATGCCACATACGATTTTTGATAATACAGAAGTTGCTTTTAAAGAAAAATCAAATTCTTCGCTTCATTTTTCTAAAATACTTTTTAGGATTATGGGCAATAAAAAAATATCGGATTTTTTATCCAATATTACTTCCTTTTTAATCACATACCACTTTCCCATTACATGGCTAGTTAAAAAAACAATATACAAGCAATTTTGTGGGGGAGAAAATAAAAAGGAATATTCTCTGGTTCTTGAAAAATTAAAACATCAAAATTTACATGCTATTTTAGATTACTCTGTAGAAGGAAAAGAAAGAGATGAAGATTATGAAAAAACAAAGAATGTAATTTTAGAGTTATTAGAAGAAGCTAAAGAAAATACATCCATTCCTTGCGTTTGCCTTAAACTTACCGGAATATCCAGGTTTGAATTACTTAAAAAAATCTCCGAAAAAGATTCATTAAATATTTCTGAAAACAACGAATACCATAAATTATTATCTCGGCTTAAAATAATTGTAGAAACTTGTATTGTGGTGAATAAACCATTATATATAGATGCAGAAGAATCATGGATACAACCTGCTATTGATAAAATTTGCGAGGAATTAATGTTTACTTACAATACAGACAAAAAAGCGTATGTTTATACAACCATTCAAATGTACAGGAACGATCGATTCTCTTACTTGACTAATTTAATAGAAACTGCAAAATCAAAAAATCAAAAAATTGGCATAAAACTGGTTCGAGGAGCATATATCGAAAAAGAAAATAAACGGGCAGAAGAATTAAAATACCAAAGTCCAATACACACCTCCAAAGAAGCTACGGATGCAGATTATAACAAGGCGGTACAAAGTATATTTGAAAATCTTTCACATATTGAAATTTGCTTGGGTACTCACAACGAAGAAAGTTGTGCTTATATAGTGGGTTTAATGAAAATTAATAATTTAAGCAACAATTATCCTTCCATTTGGTTTTCTCAATTGTATGGAATGAGTGATCATATATCCTATAATTTAGCCCACAACGGATATAATGTAAGTAAATACCTTCCTTTTGGCCCCGTAAAACAAACTATGCCATATTTAATACGTAGAGCTCAAGAAAATTCATCAATTTCAGGGCAAATGAGTAAAGAATTACGCCTATATATTAAAGAATTGAGAAGAAGAAAGTTAAAGAACGAATTGTATGCCTGTTGTCAATAAGTATATTCTAGGAATTGAATCTTCTTGTGATGATACAGCTGCTTCTATTTTATGTGATGATGTGGTACTTTCTAATGTTATTGCCTCGCAAAATATTCATAAACAATATGGTGGGGTTGTACCTGAACTTGCCTCCAGAGCACACCAAAGCAATATAGTTGTTGTTGTAGATCAGGCATTACAAAAAGCAGGCATTTCATTGCATCAAATTGATGTTATCGGATTTACATCAAGCCCTGGGTTATTAGGTTCATTACTGGTTGGATCTTCTTTTGCAAAAGCATTGGCAATTTCTTTGAATAAACCCATTTATGCAATCAATCATCTTTCAGCACATGTGTTTGCATTATTTATCCAAAAAAAAGATAAAGCAGTAAAAACACCCGAATTTCCTTTTATATGTTTAACGGTTTCAGGTGGACATACACAAATTGTAATAGTGAAAAATTTTTTAGAAACAGAAATCATTGGAAACACCTTAGACGATGCTGCAGGAGAAGCGTTTGATAAAATAGGAAAAATGTTAAACTTACCATATCCGGCAGGTCCTTTAATTGATAAAATATCAAAAACAGGAAACGAAAAAACATTCGATTTTCCCAAAGCAAAAGTTCCTGGCTATAACTACAGCTTTAGTGGAATTAAAACCTCCGTATTATATTTTTTACAAAAAAACACGGTATCTAACGATTCATTTATTGAGCAAAATATTCACCATATTTGTGCATCTGTTCAACATGTAATTGTAAACATGCTGTTAGAGAAATTAAAAAAAGCAGCAAAAGATTATTCCATACAACAAATTGGTGTAGTTGGGGGAGTTTCAGCCAATAGTTACTTGCGAAAAGCACTTCAAATCACGGCCGAAAAACTTCATTGGAATTTGTACTTGCCTGACATTGAATTTTGTACAGACAATGCTGCCATGATTGCTTATTGTGCTTACTTAAAACACCAATTAAATAAAGATGAAGGAATTAAGGTAATGCCATCTGCAAGAACCATTTATACTTAATATTCTGTTTTTTTAGTTAATAGTTGCTAAAAAAATTAGCATGTCTTTGATACAAATTATTTAATGTTTATGATTGTTTTGTTAAATAAAGTAAATTATCGTAAAATATATGTACAAACAACATTTATTACTTTTAACGATATTCTTATTTATTTTAAAAACATCCTATACCCAAATCATAATTGAAAATCATGAAGACTCAATCAGTATTATTAATGAACAGTTAGATAGTTTATATATTATAGAGGTTGAAAATGCACCGGGAAAACCAAAAGTATTACACGCAGAACCGCTCTATATTGACTTAATTAGAGATCTTGGAGCTAGAAAAGGAGAAAAGGAATGGAATTATGGGTTTGGACTCAACGATAATAATAAATATAGTGAATATGAAATGTTAGTTGAATATGAATTTGCTCCAATAGATCGCTTAGGACTAGAAATAGAAACACCATTTAGTTTATTTTACAATGGGGAAGACAATACAAATGTTCCAGGAAGTAAACTAAATAGTCTAAAATTAGCTGCTCAATATACATTTTTAGTATCAGATAAATATAATACATCGCTTGCTTTAGGATACATTCATGAGTTTGAGTTAATTGAATTTAAATATTATGGAAAAACCTCGCCTTTTAAAGGCAATACATTTAACCCATTTATTATAGGTGCCAAAAGGTGGGGCAATAATTTCCATACCCTAATTTATACTGGCCCCATGTTTCAAAAACATTTTGATAATCATGAAAAACTTTTACATTGGCAAACAAATACTAATTTTCATTATATGATTAGTGGAACTAGAAATTTTATTGGGATTGAAATAAATAAAACATTTTATCAAGATCATACCTCTGTAGTATTAAGACCACAAATGCGACTAGGTATAGCGCATAATTTATTAATTGGGATTGTTACGGGAATACCGTTAAAAAAAGAAGATGAAAGATTTAGCTCCTTTATGCGTATAATATATGAGCCTTCTGGAAAAGTAAAATCACACAAATAAATGTAAAACGTTTTTTCCTGTATGGATATAGTGGTTGTTTCATTGGCGTCATTTTTTATTGCCATACTCACCTTTTTCTCAGGTTTTGGTTTAGGCACACTGCTTACACCTATATTTATGTTGTATTTTCCGGTTGAATTAGCCATTGCATTAACCGGAATGGTACATTTTTTCAATAATATATTTAAAGTTTTTTTAGTCGGAAAATATGTTCATAAAGAGGTTTTCTTAAAATTTGGAATTCCAGCTATACTTTTTGCTTTTATAGGCTCCCTGTTATTAATAAATATAAACAATACAGACCCAATATTTTCATTCGAATTGTTTGATAAAACACGACATGTTTTTCTTACAAAATTAATGGTATCTGTTTTATTATTTTTTTTCGCATTAATCGATCTAATTCCTGGAGTTAAAAAATTAGAGTTCAATAAAAATAAATTGCCTTTAGGTGGAGCTATAAGTGGATTTTTTGGAGGATTATCAGGCAATCAAGGTGCGTTACGAACAGCATTTTTAATAAAATCAGGACTGCCTAAAGAAATGTTTATTGGCACTTCGGTAGTAATATCAACTTTTGTTGATATTACTCGATTAAGTGTTTACACAACAAATTTTAAGGTAAGTATGTTTTATACA
Source organism: uncultured Flavobacteriales bacterium (assembly GCA_964512145.1). Lineage (GTDB taxonomy): Bacteria > Bacteroidota > Bacteroidia > Flavobacteriales_G > JALEGO01 > CAYOHR01. Next base: position 126,245 of record CAZEIM010000001.1, on the reverse strand, counting down.
AATTATCAGATAATTCTTTTTGCGACATTTTTTGGCATTTTAGGTTCGTATTTAGGAAATAAACTTTTAAAAAAAATAACCATACTTACGCTTCAAATATGGGTAGCTATTTTTATTTGTATCATTTCCATTATGTTAGGCTTTGGGATTATTTAACGTATAAAAATTATTCATTTTAATTTACGCTATAATCTGTATAAATTTTAGAAAAAAAGCTATTTTTACATTTAAATTTTTAAGCTATGTGGAAAAAAATTATTTGGATATTTTCCATTTTAATTCTACTGATTGTAGTGGGGTTATTTGTATCTCCATTTTTATTTAAAAATAAAATTATTACCACCATTAAAGAACAGGCTAATCAAAATATTCATGCTAAACTAGATTTTGAAGATATTGATTTAAGTGTTTTAAAAAATTTTCCAAATCTTACCCTTACTATAAACAAATTAAATATTTCGGGTAAAGAGCCATTTGAAAATACAAATTTATTTTCCGCTCAAAAATTCGTATTCAGTATAGACTTATTATCTCTATTTGGGGAAAATATTAAAATAAAACAAATAGAATTAATGAACCCCGAAATTAACATCATTATATTAAAAGATGGAAAAGCCAATTATGATATCGCTATTGTCGATTCTACAAAATCTGAAGAAATACCTCAAGAAAGTGCTAATTCATTTACGTTAAGTTTAAAAAAATACCTCATTCAAAATGCGCGTATTTCATATTTAGATGAAACTATGAATTTAAAAGCTAAACTATTTAACTTTAATCATGAAGGAACTGGAGATTTTACTCAAGACATTGTTACCCTTAAAACAGTAACATCAACCGATAGTTTTTATATTTCTTATGAGGGAATTCCTTATTTTAATTACATTTCTTTAAATGCAAATTGCAATCTTGAATTAGATATGGTAAAAAGTGTATATTCATTTAAAGAAAATGAGTTTACATTAAATAACTTACCCTTATTTTTTAATGGAAATATCAGTATGCCCAACGAACAAGACATAAACATGGATTTCACTTTAAAATCCTCAAAATCTGATTTTAAAAGTATATTATCTTTAATTCCGGTAATTTATGCCAAAGATTTTGAAAACATTCAAACTAAAGGTGAGTTTTCTTTTTCAACAAATGTAAAAGGGACATACAACGAACAAAAAATGCCTGCTTATAATGTTGCACTAAAAATCGATAATGCCATGTTTAAATACCCTGATTTACCTGCATCGGTCAATAATATTAATGTAGACCTAATCATTAATAATCCCGATGGAATAGATGATCATACGGTAGTCGACTTGAAAAAGCTTTACTTTACCTTAGCCGATAATCCGATTAATATAAAAATGTTAACAAAAAATCCGGTTTCCGATCCTTTTATAGATGGACAAATAAATGCTCAAATTGACTTGCAAAATATTGCTAAAGTAGTTCCTCTTTCAAATAATGAAAAATACGAGGGAAATATTACTGCCGATATTACCTTATCCGGAAAGTTGTCTGATATAGAAAATGAAAATTTTAACAACTTTAAGTCTACCGGATCTCTCATTCTTTTAAACTTTAATTATATAACTCCTGATTTTCCTGAAACAAAAATTGGAACAGCATATTTTAACTTTAGTCCACAAAATATTGATATTTCTAAGTTTATTATGACATCTGGACAATCAGATATTTCTTTAGAAGGACAAATATTTAATTACCTTGGTTACTATTTAAAAAATGAGCCCTTACAAGCTACTTTTTCTCATTCATCGAATTTCTTAAATTTAAACGAATGGATGAGTTCATCTACATCGGAATCAACACAAACAACAGATACTACTTCATCCGCAGAGCCAATGGGAGTTATAGAAATTCCAGGAAATATAGATTTTACCTTTAGCAGTAATATTGGTAAAGTGCTGTTCGAAAATAAAGAAATTAAAAATATAATTGGTATTATGTCTATGTCGAACAAAGAATTGAACTTTGGAGGCATAAAAGCAGAATTTTTAGAAGGCACCTTTATGGTTAGAGGTGCTTACAATACTCAAAATCCTAAAAAACCAACCATTGATTTCTCCATGGATATAAAACGATTCAGTTTACCCGAAACCTATAAAACAATTACCTCTATTCAAAAATTAGCTCCCATTATAGATAATAGTAGCGGATACTACTCTACCTCTGTTTCATTTAAAAGCGATTTAACCGAAAATATGGAGCCTGATTTAAAAACCATGAATGGACAAGGAAAATTAATTACACACGATGTAATTATTCAAAACTCTGGAGTATTTGGCAAATTAGCCGATCAATTTAAAATGGATCAATTTAAAACAATGACCTTAAATAATGTACATTTTTCTTTTGAAATTAAAGATGGTAAAATAGAACTTATTCCATTTGATTTTAATGTTGGAGAAACAACTATAAATGTTAGTGGGTATAGTACTGTTGAGCAAAACCTTAACTTTAAAATGAATGTAACCCTGCCAACCTCTGAACTTAAAGAAGCAAAAGCTATTACCAGTTTACTTGGTAATTTCTCCGGAATAATGCCAAAAGCTGTAGTAGCCGATGTTTTAGTAACAGGAACTGCTTTAGATCCAAAAGTAAGCGTAAATTTTAAAGAAATGCTCACATCTACTACAGATGATTTAAAGGAAAAAGCAACTGAAGAGCTGAATAAATTAAAAAATGAAGCCGAAGCTAAAGCTAAAGAAGAACTCGCAAAAAAAGAAAAAGAATTAAGGGATAAAGCACAAGCCGAGGCAGATAAAATAATGAAAGAAGCTGAACAAAGAGCAAATCAAATTCGAAGCGAAGGAAAAAAAGCAGCAGAAAAAATTAGAAGTGAAGGCGAAAGTTTGGCTCAAAAAACTGAAAACGAAGCTAAAAATCCGGTAGCTAAAATAGCCGCAAAAGAGGCCGCTAAAAAAATTAGAGACGATGCTAATAAAAAAGCCGATGCCGTAATTAAGGAGTCCAATCAAAAAGCTGATGATATTATCAAAACTGCAAAAAATAAAGTTGATAAATTAAGCAATCCTTAATGAAAAGTGTTTTTTTATCTATTCTAACTGTATGTGTAGTATACATTAATGCACAAAACAATTGTGAATACACCCCATCAAAAAAAGCAAAAAGCTTATATGAAAAGGGTATGGATAAAAAAAAATACGAAAAAAAAGAACGCCTGCTTTTTTTAAAAGAAGCTATAGATACAGATCCCAACTATTTAGAGCCTCGCTTAGAATATGCTACTCAACAAGCCATTAATGTTTCTTACAGCAAAGGCTCTATGGATCACCTAGAAACACATTTTTTAAAAATAGTAGAAAGATGTCCTGATTTTCACTCAGACCCTTATTACTATTTAGGTCAAATTTATTTAAGTAGAAAAAACTACACTAAATCCATGGAATTTTTAACGCTATTCATTGATTTCGAAAGTGATGATGAAAAAAAATTCTCTAGGAAATACGAAGATCAATTGCAAAAAGCAAAAAACGATTTAGAAACAGCTGAATTCTTTGGTAAAACTGCCGTAAATCCGGTTCCGTTTAATCCGGTTTTACTAAAAAAAGTCTCTACGAATGCCGATGAATTTTTACCCTTAGTTTCACCCGATAATGAATATCTTTTTTTTACACGCAGAAGAAAAAAAGAAGATAAAGTAAAAAATGGTATTGTCGTAAAAGATCAAACTTTTACAACCGATAAAGAATACTTTATTGAAAGATTCACTAAAAGTACTTTCCTAAACTACGAATTTAACGAAGGGGAACAAATGCCTGCTCCATTTAACGTAACCGATGAATATAACTATGGAGGAGCTAGTATTAGTTTAGATAATAAGCACTTATTTGTTACCATATGCAAACCTGCAAATATAAAAGGACGTTCCTTTACAAATTGTGATATATACACCTCCGATTATATACTAAGTTATAACGAATCAACCGGAAAAGAAGAATGGCATTGGTCCGAATTAAAAAATATGGGGCCAAATATTAATGGTTTAGATAGCTGGGAAGCTCAACCAAGTATATCATCCGATGGAAAAACCCTGTTCTTTGCAAGTGCAAGATCCGATAGTAAAGGCATTGATATATATGTGTCACAAAAAGATAATACAGGGGTTTGGCAACCTGCCATAAACTTAGGAGAGCCAATTAATACAGAGCTTGATGATAAAAGTCCATTTATTCACTCTGATAGTCAAACATTATACTTTGCCTCTAAAGGACACTTGGGCTTTGGTGGTTACGATGTTTTTTTTACTCGGTTTGAAAACGGAAAATGGCTAAAGCCAAAAAATATTGGATTCCCTATTAACTCTCAAAAAGATGAACATGGATTTGTGATAAGTACTGATGGTAATAAGGTGTTTTTTGCCTCTGAAATAAATAAAGAAGATGGTAAAGGTTTAGATATTTTTACGTTTGAATTGTATGAAGAGGCACGTCCCAAAAAAGTACTTTTAGTAAAAGGTACAGTAATGGATGAGGGAGGAAAAGTCCCTAAAAACACAACGGTTGAATTAAAAAACAGCATAACAAATGTCATCAGTAAAGTAGAGGTAGATGAAAATGACGGGAATTTTGCGGCTGTAATTACAGCCGAACAAGATGATGCAGTACTGGTAAACGTTAAATCAGAAGGCAAAGTTTTTAGCTCTCAACTAATTGCTAACTATAAATCAGAACCGGTGCTACAAAAAATTAATACGCAATTAGAAAATATTGCCATAGGTAAGCCATTTAAAATAAATGATATATTTTATGAAACAAACTCAGCCGATATTAATGAAAAATCAAAACTAATCTTAAATGAGTTTGCTCAGTATTTAATAGAAAACAAGAAATTAAATATTGCCATACATGGACATACCGATGACTTAGGATCAGACCAAACTAACTTAATTTTAAGCACAGAAAGAGCGTATAATGTCATGGAATATCTACAAAAAAAGGGAGTTGACCCAAACAGGTTGTCATTTAAGGGATTTGGAGAAAGTAAACCATTGGTTCCAAATAATAACGAAGATGCGAGAGCTAAAAATAGAAGAACCGAGTTTGTAATTACTTCTATGAATTAAATATGGGTAAAATATTTACGGCAGGCCAATTAAAAATGGCCGATAAAGCTACCATTCAAGATCAAAATATTTCCTCATTCGAATTAATGAATCGCGCCGCAGGAAAGGCGTATGATTGGATAAAACCATATGCAAAAAATAGGTTAAACAACCTTCCGATAAAAATTTTTTGTGGGTTAGGTAATAATGGTGGTGATGGACTGGTTATAGCGCAAAAAATGTATCAAGATAATATCTTATGCGAAGTATATATTTTAAAACACTCTGAAATATCTTCGGAAGATTTTAAAACTAATCTAAAATTGGTATTAGAAAAAAATATTCCGTGTGTATGGTTACAAGAACCTGATATTCTTTCGATAAATAAAGAAGACCTTATAATAGATTGCATTTTTGGAACTGGCTTAAACAAGCCTGTAACAGGTTGGTTGGGCGATTGTATTCGCGCAATAAATACTTCAAATAATATTATTTCTATTGATATTCCTTCCGGATTATATACAGAAGAAAATGACCAAAATATTGGAGAAATAATTAAAGCAAAGCATACTCTTACCTTTCAGTTTCCAAAATTATCCTTCTTTTTTAAAGAGAATTATACGTATGTAGGGACTTTTCATGTTTTAGATATCGGAATTTCTAAAGAATTTATAGCCAACGAAAAAACAACGTATTCATATAATGAAAAATATGAATTAAAAAATGAACTAATACCGAGACATCCCTTTGCTTATAAATATAATTTCGGACATGCGTGTTTAATAGGCGGAAGTACCGGAAAATATGGAGCCATTTTGTTAAGCGCAAAAGCTTGTTTAAAATCTGGATGTGGTGTATTAACGGTACAAGTACCAAAAAACGGAGCACATCCTTTATTAAGTTTTCTACCTGAAGCAATGTCTATGTCTGATGAAAATGAAAATCATATTTCAAGCCTATTTTCTTATGAAAAATACCATGTAATTGGTATTGGGCCTGGATTAGGCACTCATGAAGAAACAGAGAAGGTACTCAAACAAATTATTCAAAATTCTACCACACCCTTAGTAATAGATGCAGATGCTCTAAATATTTTATCTAAACATAAAACTTGGATATCCTTTTTACCTGCAGGAAGCATATTAACTCCTCACCGAAAAGAATTTGAAAGACTAACAGGAGAAAACTACCAAACGGACTACCAAGCTATGTGTAGTGCAAAAAACATGGCAATAAAATGGGGAGTATATATTGTGTTAAAAGGAAAATATACGTCTTTATATAATCCCCAAGGAAATGTATGTTTTAATACTACAGGAAATGTATCTATGGCTAAAGCAGGATCAGGGGACGTATTAACAGGGATAATTACTAGCTTAGTTGCACAAGGTTACGATAGTTGGAATGCCATTAAACTAGGCGTATATTTACACGGAATTTCGGGAGATTTCGCAACAACAAGAACCGAAGAAGCATGTTTGCTAGCCAGTGATATCATTGAAAATATACCACATGCATATAAATTTCTGAAAGAAGCAAATATCTAATTTACTTTATAACTAGTCTTTTAGTTAATATAGACTTGCCATTTACTAACAACGTATAAAAGTATATACCAGGGTTTATTTCTGAAATATCCATTTCATGTTTAGTAAACTCGTTTCGTAAATCGTATTCTTTAACAACTTCCCCTAACATATCTCTGATTATAAGAACACAATTGGCTTGCTCAATTTCAGCACTTTTAGAGAAATTTAAATATACTTTTTTACTTGCCGGATTAGGAAATATATTTAAATCAGTTTTAGCAAAAGTATTGATGTTTTTTTTAGCTGAAGTTAGCATATCAAAATGTATGTCAACAAAAGCTGAGTCGCTGGGATTCGCATCATCATATAAAACATATCGATAGGTCGCTAAACCGGAAATTCCAATAGGCATATGATACGCTCTCATAAAATCATCCTTTACTTCATTTGCGACAAAAGAAACAGCGTTATTATCTTCCCAAAAAGGTTTGGTGCCGGAAAAAGTAGGCATTGCACAAAAAGACCAACACCAATAATTTTTGGTATTGCTAACGGTTATTAATTCATACCTTTTAAACTTAATATCTAAAGATGAAGATGTATTATTTTTTATAGGGAAATAAATATGCGAAACTTGATAATTATCCAACGGATCAACAGTTGTAGTCATGTATACGGTTTGTCCATTAATCACATTTCCAACACTATCTAAAATCTGAATATTTTGAGATTTTGCCGATATAAATACTATAGTAAAAATAATAAGTAGTATATGTTTAATCATGGTATAAAAATTAATTGTTTTAGTTAAACGCTAAAAGTATAATTAAAGTTACAATTTTTAATGTAAAAACAAAATAATTTCAAAAAATATTATTAATTTTGAATTTAGGTTAACCTAAATTTTAATGATGCAATCCGAAATATATCAATGGTTTTACAACTTAAACGCTACTCATCAAGCACTTCTAGCAACTACGTTTACTTGGTTATTAACTGCATTAGGTGCGTCCTTTGTATTTCTATTTAAAAACATGAGTCGCGCATTATTTGATATGATGTTAGGCTTTACAGGGGGCGTAATGATTGCCGCAAGTTATTTTTCTTTATTAGCTCCTGGCATTGAATTAGCCGAAAAGCAAGGAATGATTCCCTGGGTTCCGGCTTCGGTAGGATTTTTAGGAGGAGCAATATTTTTATACGCATTAGATAAATTATTGCCTCATTTACATATACATGCCAAAAGCTCCGATCAAGAAGGTATAAAAACCGATTGGCATAAAACAACATTATTAGTCCTCGCTATAACTTTACACAATATTCCTGAAGGATTAGCGGTTGGAGTTTTATTTGGAGCCGCAGCAAGTGGAATGGATGGAGCAACTATAGGAGGAGCTATTGCTTTAGCCATTGGTATTGGTATACAAAATTTCCCGGAGGGAATTGCCGTTTCTATGCCATTACGAAGACAAGGCGTTAGTAAAATAAAAAGTTTTTGGTACGGGCAACTTTCTGCTATTGTGGAGCCAGTTGCTGGATTTTTAGGTGCTTATGCTGTTTTGGCATTTCAACCTATTTTACCCTATGCGCTATGTTTTGCAGCGGGCGCTATGATTTATGTTGTAATTGAAGAAGTAGTTCCTGAAACTCAATTAGACAAATACGCAGATATTGCCACTATTGGATTTGTATTAGGATTTGTAATAATGATGATATTAGATGTATCATTAGGTTAAAATATAGTAACCTGAAATATTATTTTATAGTTTTAATAATTTAATAAACTATATTTGCTTACATATTTTTTTCATACATGGAGAATACATTTCTAAAAATTAGTTTAAGAAACAGTGATATAGTTAGTGGAAAAGCGCATTTACAGAATGTGAAAATTAAAATGGATTATGCTGAATTTTCAGTTCCTCTTAAAGATATTGCCGAATTAGAATTTGGAGTTGTTGAAGACATATCTATTCAGCCCGTAGTTGAATTATTATTTTTTCAATTAGGCGAATCTTCTAAAAAAAACTGTATGGAAGCATTTGAGCAACTCATTGAGTTAAAAATGTCCGCACTCCCAGTGTTAAGTAAGTGTATAGATAAAAATATAGATTTTGAGCCTACATTTCCTGAATACACCCCTGAGTTAGCATTAGGTGAATTACTCATAAAATATGATTTAACGGCTGAATCCTTACTTGAAAAAGATGTGCTTGTTTTAAACACTGGATATAAGCTTCCTGGGGTTTGTAGTATGGACGATATTGAATTAAAAACGGCTTTTGGAACCCTTAAAATTAATAGAGAAAATATTAAAAATGTTCAAATTTCATGTATTGACGAAAACCAAAAAAATATTCAAAAAACATTTAAAATATTAGCCAATAAACATATTAGTTGTAATCCAGATAAAAGTGCTTGGTTAAATACCGGAATAAAAATATCTAAAGGACAACAAATTCAAATTCAAGGGAAGGGAGAAATCATTTTAGCCAGCTTAAATAACGAAAAATATATTCCAAGTGGAGCCGGATGGACTAGTTCCGGACAACCCATTAACCAATCTCCAGATCCAAAGCTATTAAACTTAGGTGGGTTGGTGTTTAAAATAGGTGAAACAGGTCAGCCAACAAGCTGTGGTCAAAAATATTCAGGTAAATCTCAACAAAGTGGAATGCTCTATTTATCTATTTATGAAACCGTATATAACTCAGCGAATTCAGGATTTTATACCGCTCAAATTACGGTTCATTAGTTGGTTCAATTAAATCATCGATATATATTCATAGCTATTTGCTGTATATTTGCAACATTATTATATACAGCATGAAAAAAATAATCCCTTTTATTTTTTGTTTTATACTAAGTCAAAATATATTTAGCCAAAAATTAATTCAATTTTCGGGTGTAGTTATCACAAGCGATAGCCTAACTCCAATACCATTTGTAAATGTTATAATCCAGAACACATACAGGGGTACTACTACCGATTTTTATGGCTTTTTTTCTTTTGTTGCTCAACCAGGCGACTCTATTCGTTTTAACTGCTTGGGATACAGGCCAGCTGTATTTGTTATACCCGATACATTAACCGAAAAAAGATATTCGGTAATTCAAGTGTTAATGTCGGATACGTTTGAGTTAGATCCTGCTTTTGTATATCCTTGGCCTTCTCGCGAAGAGTTTAGAGATGCTTTTATACACTTAAAAGTTCCAAACGATGATTATCAACGTGCATTGTATAATTTAGACCAACAACGCATGTTAGAAAGAATGGACATGACCTCCATGGATGGAAGTATGAATTATAAATATCAAATGCAACAATATCAAACTAAAATTTACCATGCCGGGCAATTACCTCCTATGAATATATATAACCCATTGTCTTGGGCACAATTTATACAAGCTTGGAAAAGAGGTGACTATAAAAAAAAGTAACTAAATAAAACTAGTTTGTCAAAACCCTTCATAAATTGTATACATCCATTGTAAATAAGGCGTTTTTCACAGTATTATCAGTAGGTATATTTTTTTGGGGGTTAACGTATCTACCCATATATCCTCATGGAGATGGTCCTGAATATATTATAATGACAGAAGCTTTATTTAACCACATTTCTCCCGAAATAAAAGCAAGTGATATCGAAAACTATATACATAAAACAAAATATTGGCACGAACGAAAAACTTTTTTAGATGTTTTAGGATTGTGTAACGACTCAACATCTTCTGTATTACATGGAAGTGCTGGATTTTACGTAGCTAAAAATCATAAAATTTACGGACATCATTTTTGGTTTTACTCATTGCTAAATGTTCCTGTTAGAATAATTTTAGAACTTTTAAATGCCGATATTGATAAAACATTTATCATCACCAATATATTAATTTTAATCCTAGGCATAGGAATCATCTATTTTAATGAATCCAATTGGAAAAATAAATTTTTCTGGATTTCTTTAATAATAGTATCTCCACATTTTTGGTATATTTCTTGGCCTCATCCCGATTTTTTTGCAGGAATGAGTGTTTTTTTAAGCATATGGTTATTTTATAAAGAAAAATTTTATGCTTCTCTTCTTTGTATGGCGCTCCCATCTATGCATTTTCCTCCCCTATTTATTCCAACTCTAGGTATATTATTTTTTTTAATGGTTAAAAAAGGATTTACAAGAAAAAATATACTGTTTTGTTTTTTGGCAAGTTTTTGGGTTATTGTACCTCCTGTTTTTTATTACCTATACTTCGGGATACCCAATTTAATAGCCCATACCGGGTTTTTAGATAAAAATCAAATAACATGGAATCGATTACATAGTTTCTTTTTCGATTTAAATCAAGGAATGGTGATTGGAACTCCTGTCATCTTATTCTTATTTATTGGATTTACATGTTATAATTTTTTGAACAAACGCATAAACACCATGTTTTGGTTTCCTTTGTCTGTAATAGCTATGAGCTACTTTTTTATGCAAATGGTAAATTGGAACCATGGAATGGCTGTTGTAAACCGATATGTAGTGTGGACAGCTCCGTTTTTTATAGTAATTACTGCAGTTGAAATACTAAAGATAAAGCAAAAATTTGCACAATACTTTCTGCAAATATCTATAATTATTTCTCAATTAATAGTTATTTACTCATATATAGATTACAAAAACACCTTTTGGGGAAACTCAGCCAAGCATTACCCATTGGCTATGTGGGTGCTAAACAATTATCCAAAATTTTACAACCCGGATCCTATGATTTTTTTGGGCAGGAACAGTAAAGCTCACCTTTCAACCTCCGATAGCGTAGTAGTTCATACAAATAAAAAGAAAGAAATCACTAAAATGATGGTAAAAGAAGGAGGGGCTATTAATCAATTAAAATACAGGGGGATTTCAGAAAAAAAGTTAGCGGATTTTTCAAAAAAAACATCTTACAAAAATGGATGGATATACTTAAATAAAGATGATTTACAAGAATTAGGATATCAACAAAAAAACGATACGTTTATTAATTATGCTGAAAATATTAAATTTCAAAAATTGTATCAACAATTAGAGATAAATTTATTAAACAATATAGGTTGGCAGGAAGAAATGAAAAAAAAGGCTCAAGCATGGAATGTACCTTTAGAAGATGTTAAACATCAGGATTTTTTGTGGCTAATTGGGGAAGAAAAAAGGAATCTATATAATGAATAATTTGTCTGAAACATTCATAAACTTATATGTGAAAGCTATACCTTTGAAAAAATCATGTACATGAAGTTAGTAGAAAAAATAATATACGCATTTTTTTTACTTGTATTCCTATACTTTAGTTTAAAATATTTTCCGGGTTACCCTCATGGAGATGCTCCGGAATACATATTAACCACAGAGGCATTTATAAACCATGCTAGCCCCAATATTACAGAGCACGATGTAGAATCATATATTGGCTTGAATTCTAAAAAATATAAAGAAGATGTTTACTTAGGAATAAAAGAAACTTTTAAAAAACCAAACTCTTTTAAAGATGGAAATTATGGATTTTTTCTTTCCAACTCTGGAAAAGTTTATTCGTATCATTTTTGGTTTTATTCCTTATTAAATGTTCCGGCAAGATATTTCATTAAACTACTCGATGCCAACATACATATAACCTTTATACTAACAAATGTTATATTAGCATGTATCGTGTTGGGGATTATTTTTTCAACGGTCAGTATTACAACATCACAAAAAATTATTCTTGGATTATTATTTTTTTCGTCCCCGCATGTATTTTATGTAGGATGGGCACATCCTGATTTTTTTGCCGGATGTTTTGTTTTTATTTCCCTGTTTTTTTTTCATCATAAAAAGTTTTACCCATCATTGTTATGTATGTCAATCCCTGCCATGCAATTTCCTCCATTATTTATTCCGTCATTCGCTATATTAATCTGGATTTTAATTTCTAATAAATTATCGTTAAAAAGCATTGTTTTATCGGCTCTATGTTCGGTATTTATTGTTTTTCCTCCGATCTTTTATTACTTAAATTTTGGAGTTTTTAATATTATTGTAAATCAAGGATTTATAGATATTAATAATGTAAATTGGACTCGCTTTAAAAGTTTCTTTTTCGATTTAAACCAAGGAATGATTGTTGGGATTCCAATAATTTTAATTATAGTATCTCTTCATTTTAGTGTTAAAATATTTTCATTGATTTATTCATTCATTAAAAATGGTATACGCAAATCCTACAACTTATTGATTTCGAACATAGCTCTTAAATACTATTATATAGGAATATTTTGTGTATTGAGTATGGGTTATTTTTATTTACAAATGGTAAACTGGGATCACGAAATGTCTATTGTTAATCGTTATGTATCATGGAATGCCCCATTTTTTATTTTTTATTTTTTTAATATTACACTCAATATAAGGAACATACTCATAAAGTATGCTCTTTTTTTAACAGCTGTTTGGATGCAGTTTTACATATTTTATAGTAATTATGATAAAAACAATATATGGTGGGGTTACAACAACAAACACTCTCAAATAGCTCAGTATTTACTAGACAACCACCCTCATTTATATAATCCGGAGCCTTCGATATTTATTAGAAGACATAGTAAAGCGAACATTTCAACAACTGATAGTGTATTGGTTCATACTAATAAAAATAAAATCATAACCAAAATGATGGTTTGGGAAAAAGGAGGCATAAATCAATTGTTATATAGAGGTATTGCAAAAGAAAAACTCGAATTATTTAAACCAACATTAAAATATTATTTGGGATGGGCTTACATTAATAAAAATGATTTAGATATATTGGGATATATTCAAGAAAATGACACGCTTATTCCATTTATCGAAAATAAAAAATTCACCCACAGATACCATGAATTATTAGAAAAATACCATGCGAATCCTGGATGGCAAGAACAAATGAAAAAAAAGGCAGAAGAATGGAACCTTCCCCTTGAAAAAGTATTACACGATGACTTAATTTGGGTGTTACAAGAAGAGGATAAAATGTATTATGAGCAAAAAAAATAAAATACCAAACAACGAACTCGTTAGTTTTTTAAAGAATAAAACGCATGCCTCATCAAGTTTTATAGATAAATTAAAAATTGCATATCGACCATATATTTGTCCATTTAACGAATTACTAGAACACATCCCGGAAAATTCTTCCGTGTTTGATATTGGATGTGGTTCTGGAATGTTTTTAAGTTTAGTGCAAGAATTTAAAAATCCTTCAAAAGTATTTGGTATCGAAATATCTTCTGAATTGGTACAACATGCTAATAACATGTTTCAAAATTCAGCCGCCAAAAATTATACTTTTTCCGTTTTTAATGGCAGTACCATTCCGGATGAAATATCAACGTATAATTATGTTTTTATGATTGATGTTTTACACCATGTACCCAAAAATCAACAATATTCTTTTCTTCAAGAATTATACAACAAAATATCTCCCTCAACTACCTTTGTTTTAAAAGACATAAATGCCTCCAATATATTTGTATATTGGAACAAATTACACGATGCTATTATTGCGAAAGAAATTGGTCACGAGTTAAAGCCAACACCCCTCATTCAATACTTAAAAAAAATTGGATTTAAAAATATTCAAATCAGTTATAAGCAAATGTTCTTGTACCCACACTTTACCATTACCTGTAACAAATGATAAAAAATATTATTGAGCTTATACGAGTAAAACAATGGACCAAAAATGGTTTTTTATTTTTACCGGCATTTTTCGGAAAAGCCCTTTTGGAGAGAGAAAATATTATGTTATTAGGCATTGGATTTATACTTTTTAGCCTATTATCCAGTTCAATCTATATATTAAACGATTATTTCGATCGAAAATCCGATGCATTACACCCTGTAAAAAAATTTAGACCCTTAGCTTCGGGAAAAATTCCGGTTTCTTTAGGACTGAGCTTATGTATAGCATTATGTGTTATTTCATTTGTGGGGGCTTTTATGTTAAATGCCAATTTTTTTATTGTGCTATTCATTTATTTTTTAACCAACATAACCTATTCTTTAGGGGCTAAAAACTTTGCCCTAGTTGATATATTTTTAGTTTCCTTAGGATTTGTTTATCGAGTAATAGCAGGGGGAATTTTAGTAAATGTAGTTATTTCAAAATGGTTATTTATGATTACCTTTTTATTATCCTTATTTTTAGTAGTTGCTAAAAGAAGAGACGATGTAATACTGGCAGAAAAATCTGACTACGTTCGCAAAGCATCTAAAAAATATAATCTGGTTTTTATTAATAATGCATTAGTGCTCATTTCATCATTACTCCTTATGAGTTATATTATATACACCTTTATGGTGAATCATATGGGCGAAAATAATTACTTAATATTTTCTACCTCTATTTTTGTAATATTAGGCGTATTAAGGTATTATCAAATAATATTTGTAGAGAACAACTCGAGTAACCCCTCCGAATTATTATTAAAAGACCGAATTTTACAGGGGGTAATTGTAATTTGGTTGGTATTATTTTCTTTAGCTTTGTATGTATAAAGGGTTAGTACTATGCGACTTTGACGGTACTATTACTCATAAAGACAGCTATCTTGAGTTTATCAAGTTTTGCTTTGGTACAACATCATTCATACTGGCTATAATTATATTATCACCCTATTTTTTTCTTTGGAAACTAGGTTTATATAGAAATGATTTATTAAAACAAAAGGTGTTGAGCTATTTTTTCAAAGATATAAGCGAGAATAAATTTGAACTATTTTGTGAAAATTTTGCTAAAACAGTCATCCCTAAAATACTTAAAAAAAATGGAATGCAAGAATTAGAAAATTTAAAAAACCAAGGGCTTACTGTAGTTATTGTATCTGCTTCATTTGAAGATTATTTACAACCATGGTGCGCGGTTAATTCATTTGAATTACTGGCAACGCAAGTGGAAAAAATAAATGGGAAAATTACCGGTAAATTAAAAGGTAATAACTGTTATGGAGAAGAGAAAGTTAGGAGAATAAAAGAAGTGTACAACTTATCCGATTATCAAACCATTTATTGTTTTGGAGATAGCAAAGGTGATTTGCCTATGCTTACCTTAGGGAATATTTCAAAATATAAGCCCTTTAATCATTAAAATAACTGTACTTACTACCGCTTACTTTTACAGTAGGTATATTTTTTTTGTTTTCAAAAAAATCATACCCTTCCTTTAAATTTTGCCAAAAATCAAACATACTTTGTTCATATAGTAATTTCATGTTTTGAGAAGTCATTTTAAACGGAAAAATATGTAAGGGAACATTGGAATATTTATTAAAGCTGTAATATAACAAAGTCCAAATATGTTCTATCGCATCATTTCCAATGGCATAACAACCTATAGAAACACAGTCTCCATGTATCATAATATGACTCCCGGTATACCCTTTTTGTCGTTCT
The DNA here is from genome assembly GCA_964512145.1 of uncultured Flavobacteriales bacterium. Lineage (GTDB taxonomy): Bacteria > Bacteroidota > Bacteroidia > Flavobacteriales_G > JALEGO01 > CAYOHR01. The sequence goes on along the minus strand of CAZEIM010000001.1, from coordinate 110,202 downwards.
AACACATTTGGGTAACCAATATTGATAGATAAATGATAACTACTCCAAGGGTTCATTTGATTAGCTTTTAAAACATAAAAACCTTCAGGGCTTTTTCCATCTCCTTGTTTTGTTTTGGTTCCCAGTCCTCCCGAAAAATAACAAATGGGAAATGTTTTATATAATATATAATTATCCAAGGTATCCCTCGCCCACACCTCTAACTCCTGTGTATACTTAAATATTCTAAAAAATAGAGGTGGATGTGAAGCGCAACCTTTATTTTTAAACTCTTTTTGAACAATACCAGAATATTTTTGAATGGCTTTTTGGGAGCGAGGACTTTCTGGAATTTGAGCTATTGAACAATGAGCACAAAAGAATAATATGAGAATAATACTATTTTTCAAAATACCGAATCGTTTTCTCAATAATATAAACACACTCAAGCAACTGCTCTTTATTAATCACCAATGGAGGGGCGAAACGAATAATATTACCATGAGTAGGCTTCGCTAAAAGTCCATTTTCTTTTAATTTTAAACATATATCCCACGCATTAACTCCATATTCCTCATGTATTACAATAGCATTTAACAACCCCTTACCTCTTACAAGTTGAATAATGGGTGAATTAATTTCTATAAGTTTTTCTCTTAAAATATTTCCTAATTCATAAGCGTTATGTGCCAATTGTTCATCTTTTACAACGTGCAGTGCTTCCATAGCTACAGCGCATGCTAAAGGGTTTCCTCCAAAAGTAGATCCATGTTGGCCAGGCTTAATACACAACATAATCTCTCGACTCGATAAAACAGCCGAAACAGGCAATACACCCCCTGATATTGCTTTTCCTAAAATTAGAATATCCGGATGTACATTTTCATAATCACAAGCTAACATTTTTCCGGTTCGCGCAACACCCGTTTGAACCTCATCGGCAATAAATAATACCTTGTGCTTTTTACAAATATCAAAACAGGTTTTTAAATATCCTTCATCCGGAACAAAAACACCCGCTTCACCTTGTATAGGCTCCACTAAAAACCCAACTACATCAAAATCCTGAACTGCTTTTTCTAATGCCTGTGTATCGTTGTATGGAATTTTGACAAATCCGGGTAAAAACGGCCCAAAATTCCCGTATGAATCGGGATCTGTTGATGCTGATACCGCTGACATAGTTCTACCATGAAAATTATGTTCACATACAATTATTTTAGCTTTATTTTCGGCTACTTTCTTTTTTTCATAGCCCCATTTTCTAGCAATTTTTATAGCTGTTTCAACTCCTTCTACTCCTGTATTCATAGGTAATACCATTTCGTACCCAAAAAACTCGGTTACAAATTTTTCGTATATTCCCAACTTACTGTTGTAAAAAGCCCGAGAAGTTAAGGTTAATTTTTCTGCCTGAGCTTTTAAAGCTTGAATAATTCTTGGATGACAATGTCCTTGATTAACAGCTGAATATGCAGACAAAAAATCGAAATATTTTTTTCCTTCTAAATCCCATACAAACACCCCCTCTCCCCTATCTAAAACAACAGGGAGTGGATGATAATTATGAGCTCCATATTGATCCTCTAATTCAATTGCCTGGTTTGATGTAAATTGTTTAATCATAAATTTCACTAAATAATTCCTCAAAAATAAAATACGATTTTATTTCGGATGATTTTAAAACATGTGACTGATAGTATCCTAATATTTTTTTCACTAAAATCGATCGGTGATTTTTATCTAAAATACAACTTTTAGAGATATCTTGTGATAAATTGCATTGCAAAAGTTTTTTTAAAACCATCAAATCCTGTTCGTTTAAAAATGGTTCAAAAGAATTTTTTTCATCGGAATACACCGGAACTAATCCTAATATATCTAAATTTTTACACAATGAATATAAGGGAATTAAAGATTTATTCATAGGGGTTTTTAAATAAGAAGTCACTTCTTCTAAAAAAGCATAACAACGAATGTTTTTTTCAGAATATGGTTGAGTTTTATACATCAATTCACTAATAAACCCTGAAATAGTTTGACTAAAAATATCCTGCTCTATTGAATTGGGTATTAATTGTATTTCTTGAAAAGTTTGAAAATTTTTTTCTGCTTTATACTCATAAAACACTTTTACTTTCTGAAGCGGATAAAAATAACTGAATGCTTTTGCTTGGGATCCTTTAATAAAAAATGAAACCAATCCATGCTCAAGAGTAAATAGTTTAAGTATATACGCTTTGCCTAAATAGGGCTGTTTATGAATACAAAACGCAACAGAAAAATGATTCATGCTATTTAATAAACACCATTTTTCCTGCGTAACGTCCCATCCCGTCTTGTGTATAACAATAAATTAAATATACTCCACTGTGAACTCTTTGTCCGTTATAATCTGTCCCATACCAGGTTGCTTGCCCGCCCTTAGCAGTCGTTTCAAACACCAAATTACCAACCATATCGGTAATTTTTACGGTTGAATTGGTCACTAAGTTGGTAATGCTAATAGGACCGGAGTACCCTGTTTTAATTGGATTTGGAAATACTAATACGCGATCGTATGTATTAGTTCCTTCAGTAGCATCGGCTCTAAAGCTCACCATTCCTTCTTCGGTAGCAAAAAATACTTCTCCCGAATTTGGGTCAACCGTAATACTTGATATATCATTGCTTATTAAAGGTGAATTTTCTTTGGTAAAATGATAAATCTCTTCCTTTCCGTCCGGAGACAACAAATAAACTCCATTTCCTTCTGCCGAAATCCATTTTCTATTAGCTCCATCTACAAAAATGGATAAAATATTTTGCCCCTCTAATAAAATTTCAGTATAGCCTTTATGATCAACCAAAATATTAGACGCATCAATATTCTCATTTAATATATTATCAGGACTAAAAAATACAACCAACCCTCCCTCTGTACCTACCCAAACATCTCCATTTTTATCTTCTGTTAATGCAAAGGTTCGTACTGAGGGTAAATTTCCCTTTCCTTCTCCTACACTTAATACTTTCCATTGGTCATCCGATGCATTATCGAATGTTCCATTTTCATTAAACACCACTATACCAGGATTACTTCCATCCAACACTTGAATCCATTTATTTCCATTTCGAGTAATAATAAAATTGCGAATATGTAAGGTATTATTTAACGGGGGAATAGAAAATCCATACCACTTATTTTCATCGGCAGTTTTAACATGTAAAGCTTGTAAACAACGGTTATTTGTTGCCCATAAATTGTTGTTTTTATCGGTAGATAAGGAAGGGATTCCGGTATAAAACCAAGCCGGTGAAGATGTTTCATCTTGTAAACTGGAATTTTGATAATCGAATACATTTTTTTTCTGAAGGTTTTCAAACTCCATAATTCCATACCCTAAAGATGATGCATACAATGTGTTTTTAACAGGATTATATGCCAAACTCATAATATCTAAGAAACTGTAAATTCCCTCTGTATTTGTGTAATCTAGTGTTTTCCATTCATAATTTTCATAATAATGAATATGTCCCGGTCTAAAGCGATTATTTCCATTTGAATTAAACCTTCCTCCGGTTGCTACAAAAATTTTATTGTCAAAAGTATATACATTTGAACAAAAGTTTGTAGAAGGGCCGTTGGGTAAATATAAATTATAGGTACTATTACCCAAGCCTCTTTCCCTATCTGCAATCCAAACTTTTGCTTCTTCATCAAATACACTTTCAACTACCCAAGGACCTAAATTATTTCCATATGTCCAAACACTTCCCAACATTGAAAAATCGGGGTAATGTGTAGTGCAATTATACTCATGAGAAATAAGCATTTGCTCGTTTTTATAAAAATCGAAGGATTTATTTTCCTCGAATAACTCTAAATTTTGAGCTAACTTCCAACTTCCTGAAGTGTATTCGTAAATGGTATCTTTTACACCATCAATACTTAAATTAACCAATACTTTATCGTTAAACCATCCTATACAATTATAATTTCCGGTATGTAAAACCCATGGATTACATAATTGCCAATCGACTTTCGAATTTAAATCGAGTGTATTTTTGCTAATTTCATATACACCTTGCTCGGTTGCAGCAAAAAATGTGGTTCCATTAAATACCACTCCATTTACAGGAACAATAGAGGTTTGTAAAATATAATATGTGTCTTTAAATTCTAACTTCTGAATATCAAACCACAAAATCCCAAAACCTGTTGAGATATAAGCATCGTTGCCAACAAAGTAAAAATCATTGATTTTTTTAGATGCCAAAACATTGGCACGTTTGATGTCATCAATTTTCGAAAGTTTTCCGTCTCTGTATATATCAATATTACCGGTTTCATAACCAATAAACAAGGTATTAGAAGCTTTATGAAATCGTATTTTAGTTATTCCTACATCACTTAAACCATCAACTCTAGTATATGTTTCAATAGAATTGCTTTGTTTATTGAATATGAAAAAAGAAGTTCTGTTAGCACAATAAATATCATTCCCATTTACAGCTACTGAAACGGAATTGTTGTATGAATTATGAGCATTCCATTGCCCTACTTTAGTTTGAGCAAAAGTTGTGTAAAAACAAACTATAAATAAAGAAAAATAAAAGCTCTTGAACATCCGAAACGCATTAAAATTTAACCATTTTAAATTGGTATTGTTCTTCATGATTTGAAATATTTATCATGTAAACGCCTTTAGGGATTAAATTGGTATGTATAATCTTGTTTTTTTGTGAAATTTGTTCCTGTAAAATATTTTTTCCCAATAAATCATACATAGTTAAGCTGTATTTTCCATCAATATGTTGAGAAATAATCAACTCATTTTGAAACGGATTAGGATACACAGAAATATTAGATGCATCTTTTACATCAGACAAATTACCAACGTAAATATCGTCTGAAGATTTTAGCAAGGTTACTCCACCTAAGTAATCTCCAATAATTAATTCTTCTTTTGGTTGTCCTAAAATATTTCCTCCGGAAATAGTTACCCTCCCCTGAACTTCCATAATAGAATCTGAAAGAGTAAAAGCTCCGGATAAATTGCCATCAATATTGGTATAATACAAAATTTTTCCAAACTCAGTGCCCACAAACAACACTCTGTTACCGGAAGCATCAAATGTCATATATGGCACACTAAATCCTGTACAACACGGTTGATAAACATCAATATCTCCTAATTTATTGTTGGTAGGTGTAGAAGAAAATTGAGGATTGCTTAAAGTACCTGTATTTTTAAAATAATTCACTTGTCCTCTCATTTCACCCACTAATATATCTAATAAACCATCATTATCTACATCAAACAATTGAGGAGAAGCAAAATCGCCAATATCTATTCCAAAATAATTTAGGGTGTTAACCGTAAAATTAGCCGTATTTCCTAATCCGGCAACATTTTCTAAATAATGCAACCTACCGGAATAGTCCCCAATTAACATATCCAAATCCCCATCGTTATCTAAATCTCCAAAAGTCGGGTATATTCCTTTTAGGTTTAATGTACTGAGTGCGGAATAGTCATCGGTAATAAATGTGAATATTGGATCGTTTTGAGTTCCGGTGTTTTCGTATAATGAAACTCTACTTTTAAAATCACCGCTAGGGTGGTAATACCCATAATTTCCGATTACTAAATCCAATAACCCATCCGAATTATAGTCAAAAAAAACGGGGTTTGCTCCTTCTCCAACATCAATCATATGTTCTTGTAAAAGCTTTTTATTTTCAAGTTTTAAAACTAAAGAGTCTGTTCTTCCGTAATTTTTGTAAAACCATACCGATTCAAAGTTATTGGACACTCCGGGTGCGTTAGAAGCAACTACTATATCCTTTTTATTATCGTTATCAACGTCTAAGTAATAGGCTGCCGGAAAAATAACGTTTACGGAGGTATCGTAGGATGGATAAAGGGTATCATAGCTTATCATATGAGCCGATTGTTGATCACCTCCATTTATTAACGCCACTAAATTTGTAAACCCTATATCTCCAATCAGTAAATCTCTGTCACCATCTCCATCTATATCAACGGGCAATAAGGTTCCTCCTTCATGAGCACCTCCATCTTGAATAGTATTTTCAGAAAGCGCTGAAATATCGGGTGCTCCTTTACAGAAATAATCCAAGGAAATGCCATTATCGAAAGCATTTTCGTAAAAATCACCCCAACATTGTGTAATATACTCGTATAAAAAGGTGTCACAGTTATTTTGAGAAGAATTAATGGCATTGTTTTTATGATACTCAACACTACTTGAAAACAATGGCCAAACTAATAAATCTAAGTCCCCGTCATAATCTATATCTTCAATACCGGGAATGTCGGTACTGAAATGAAAAATATTGACCATAAAAGGTAATCCATAGTCAGAAACAACATACGAAGGAGTCATTAAAGTAAATGATAAATCACTGGTTAAAGCATAATTATTTCGGTATATATGTAGCCCCCCTGCTGTTTGCGTAAAAAGGTCTTTTTCACCATCGCAATTGTAATCTCTTAACAATATAAAATCTCTTAAATTATTTGGGAATTTTTTAATAAAAGATGGATCGTACGTGTAATTAATATCGCCAACCCCACCTGTATTAATAAAGGTTTTAATAGCAAAATTACTTCGATCAAAAATAAACATATCTTCTTTTCCGTCTCTATTTAAATCCATGGTAGAAAACTGAGGGTTATTTAAACCTCCTGCCCAAGCTAACGGTAACACTTGACTATTTTTAATAACCGTTACCGAGTCGAAATAATGATACTGTAATTGCGCTGTTGCAGAACTTAAAGTAATACTCAATAAAAAAGCTAAAATAGTACACTTACTCATATTGTATTTTTTAATAAATGTACGAAAAAAATAGCTTACATGAAGCTGTATTTGTTAATTAAAATACTTCCTGCGCTCGAAAAAAATCCTTTTAAAAAATTAAATTTAATTCATCGATAGAATCCAAGGCTGAACAGAAAATTGCTGCTTAACAGCCAGCATTTTATCTATGGCTTTAAAGTTATCGTGGGTAGAATATACAGAAACTTTATACAAGCCTTGGTGATAAAAATAATATGAATTTATACCCTTTTTAGAAAATTCAAAAACTTGTTCTTGTGCATTATTTTCTTCTTTAAAACAACCTATTATTACTTGATAGGGCTGGTGTATATTTAAATCGTTATTTATTGGATGAGAGTTAACTTGAGATAAATTTTCCTCAACTACTTTAGATTGCTCAAATATAGATACGGAATAAAGCAATGAATCAAGTTCTTGTTTAATACTAACGCCATATAATGTTTCATTTCTTTGACTGTACTCAGGTTTAGCTTGTTTGTTGTTGAATGGATATAAACTGCTAACATTTATATTTTGTTGAAATTGTTGATGAGTGACTAAAATGGATATATTAAAAAACAACAATACCATTGCCGCTATTTTCCAAAAAACAGAAGAAGATGTAGAAGATTGTTTAGTTAATTCATCAGTCATTAATGTAGACCCTTTACTAATTTCTTTTGCAGCTGGTATAACATGTAAAAACGGCAATCCATAAAATGCTTTATTTTTTAAGGAATGGTTAGAAGCTACTACAAAGCGTAACTTAGAATTCTCAAAAAATAAATTACCAATTCCTTCTAGAAATACATTATTTCCATTATGTAACGTATCCTTTAAAACACGAACATATTCCCCAACCCATTCTTTGGCTTGAGTATACTTTAAGTTTTCCTTTTGGGCTATAAAATGTACTAAAACACCATCGTTTTCCGTTAGTTTTGCATTAAAAGAAATACGTTCGGTAGGCGGTATAAATGTATTAGTTTGAGGAATGTATTTACTTTTGTTTTTTTGCTTTAAGAACCCTCCAAAATCAGGTATAATGACACATTCATGTTCATCCAACAACAGCAATATATACTCTTCCATTTGCATGGGCACAAAACTACTTTTTTATAAAACATCATAACAGAAAAGTTTTAAACAAATTATTCACAAAACCATAAAATAACATTCCATTTCCATAAAGGTGTATAATATTGTATTTTAAAAGCAAAATTGTACTATGAAAGCTTACCATGACTTATTAAACCATATTCTTTCAAACGGGACGGTAAAAAGCGACCGCACCGGTACAGGAACTATAAGCACCTTTGGATACCAAATGCGATTTAATTTATCGGAAGGTTTTCCATTGGTAACAACCAAAAAGCTACATACTCGATCCATCATACATGAACTTTTGTGGTTTTTAAGCGGTGACACCAATATCCGATATTTAAAAGAAAACAACGTAAGCATTTGGGATGAATGGGCCGATGAACAAGGTAACTTAGGACCTGTGTATGGACATCAATGGCGTTCCTGGCCGACTTCCGATGGGAAAAGCATCGATCAAATTTCAAATTTAATTCAACAAATTAAAAAAAATCCCGATTCTAGAAGATTAATTGTTAGTGCCTGGAATGTAGGAGATATAGAAAAAATGGCACTCCCTCCCTGCCACTGTTTGTTTCAATTTTATGTTTCGGATGGAAAATTGTCTTGCCAATTATACCAACGAAGTGCCGATGTTTTTTTAGGTGTTCCGTTTAATATTGCATCATACGCCCTTCTAACTCATATGATTGCAAAAGTTTGTAATTTAATACCGGGAGAGTTTATACATACTTTTGGAGATGTACATTTATACAGCAACCATATTGAACAGGCTAAACTTCAACTTTCAAGAGATTGCAGGCCATTGCCCGAATTAAAAATTTTACGTGATGTATCGGATATTTTTTCATTTACGTTTGAAGATTTTGAAATAGTAAATTACAATCCTCACCCTCATATTAAAGCAGAAGTAGCGGTATAATATATGAAAATATCCCTGATTGTAGCCATATCTAACAATTTTGTAATTGGCAAAGACAATGATTTGCCATGGCACTTGCCGGCCGATTTGCAGTATTTTAAAAAAATAACCATGGGACATCCCGTAATTATGGGTAGAAAAAATTATGAATCAATACCCGAAAAATATCGACCATTACCCGGAAGAACTAATATTGTTCTTACCAAAAACACCTCTTTGAATGCTCCCGGATGTGAAGTTGCTCATTCCTTACCAGAAGCCTTAAAATATTGTCAAAAACATAGTTTTAAGGAAGTGTTTATTATTGGTGGCGCTCAAGTTTATAAACAAGCCTTAGATTTAAATATTGTTGAAAGAATGTATATTACCAAGGTAAATACTTCCATCGAACATGGAGATAGCTTTTTTCCAGATGTATTCGATAATTTCTCCCTAACATCTGAAGTACATGTAGCAAAGGATGAAAAAAACGCCTATGATATGCGGTTTTGTGTGTATGACAAAAAGTAATACTACCCTTTATTCATATTCATAAGCTCCTAAATCCGGACTGGAATCTCGAGGTTTTTCGTTTATGTCGGTAATTACCGAAGTACTTTTTCCTTTATTAATAGCAACCGACTCTTCCGATAAACTATAATCAAATAATTCTTTATTTGTAAATAAAAGTTTATCGGGGTTTGCTCCATCCACAACTTGTGGATTATTTAAAATATTAACAAAACGGCTAGTATTGGATAGATCAATTTTTTTTGTTTTAAGAATACAATGATCAAAAAGCACGTTAAAGGTTTCTGAAAAACTTTCATCCAACACCAACTCCTCTTCTATATTTCCATGTATAATACAGTTTGTAAAAAAAGCCTTTTCAATAGGACGAGTTTGCACCAGCCCGTTTACATCCTGATAATAATTACTAACATACACCGATGATACGTTACGCGATCCATAATCCCAATAGTTTACCATGGTAGCATGCGTAAACTCATACTTTCCACCATATATAAGTGCTGCAATATATTGTCCGGCATTGGCAAACACCGAGTTTACCGACTGAATATAAGCCCCCTGTCCCAATAAACAAACTCCGCTGTGGTTTTGGATGATGCTATGATTAATAATTGCTGAAGGATTACTATTTACATTACTATCAACCTGTAACCCAATATTTCCATTTTGTATATGTGCGTAATGAAATTCGTTGTCTTTACTGTAAATAGTACACCAAATTCTATCCCATTGCCCGGGAATATTTTTGTACGAACTTTCTAAACGAGTTCCGGTAAAAACTACCGGTTCGTTTAAAAGCCCCTGAACCTTTAATGTAGCTCCAGAATTTTGTGTAAAAGGATTTCCGATAATTAATCCTGAGTTTTTATAAAAATGAATTTTTGAGTTGTTTTGTATTGTTAACGCACAAGGGCCATCAACCACAGCATATCCGTATACTACATGGGGTTTATCGTTTTGCCAAACCGTATTACAAGGAACAGAGTGATAAAAAAAGCGTAATGTGTCGTTATTTTCGTCTAAAAAGGCAGCATAGGCATTGGATGTATGATAGTATGCGTCTTGTCCCCAGGCGACTAAATCAACATCTTGAATACGACCGTTTTCAGACTCAAAAATAATAGAATCGGATACAATCATCGGAGTGTTTGAATTTTGAGGATCTACCGTTACCTCAATAAAAATGAATAAACTATCGTTTTTTCGCAAGCGTATGTTGTTAACTTGGGGTCCAAACTCTCCATCAACGTTCATATAATAATTGGATTTTTGTCCTCCGGCTAGGCGAATGCTGGATATTACCACATGTTCATTACCTCGGTTATATACCTTTAAAATTTTGGTTGCAGAGCCTATGGTGCTAAAAACCGTATCAAAAATTACTGTATCCACCGAAAATTGTAATGAGTCCGAACCAACCAACACATCTTTTTTACAAGAAAATATGCTTATGAGCATCAAAAAAGCAGTCGATAAAAAAATAGTTTTCAATTATGTTTGATTTTTTACAAATATAACGTTATATTTGCACACTTATTTTAAAGTGTATGAAAAACGATATACATCCAAAAGAATACCGATTTGTTGTTTTTAAAGACATGTCGAACGATTATGCTTTTTTAAGCAAATCATGTGCTGCATCAAAAGAAACCATAAAATGGGAAGACGGTAATGAGTACCCTGTCATTAAATTAGAGATTTCTCATATGTCTCACCCTTTTTATACCGGAAAAATGAAATTAGTAGATACTGCCGGTAGAGTTGATAAATTTAAAAATCGATACGCCAAGTTCGAAAAGAAATAATTTTTGTTTTATTCATGTTTTAGAGGGCAGTAGTTTTACTTCTGCCCTTTTTTTTTTATGGTTGGAACAAACCTACATATTGCGGCAGCCTATTTACAACAAGGCGACTTGGTAGCTATACCCACCGAAACGGTGTATGGTTTAGCGGCTAATGCCTTAAATACCGATGCTGTACTAAAAATATTTACCACCAAACAACGGCCTACGTTTGATCCCTTAATTGTTCATGTAGCATCCATACAAGATTTAGAAAAATATGTACAGCATGTACCTAAAGAAGTATATATTTTAGCGCAACATTTTTCTCCGGGTCCTATTACCTATATTTTGCCCAAAGACTAGATCATACACGCTTTAGTGACCACGGGTTTACCATTGGTGGGCATTCGAATACCAAACCATGCGCTTACATTAGAATTGCTAAAGATGTTGCCCTTTCCGCTAGCAGCCCCCAGCGCTAATATGTTTGGATATATTAGCCCTACAACAGCCGAGCACGTAGAAAAAGGACTGGGAGATAAAATACCCTATATTTTAAATGGCGGAAAATGTTCGGTAGGTGTAGAAAGCACCATCATAAGCTTTGAGCATAAAGTTCCAAGCATATTGCGAAAAGGAGGCGTATCTATAGAAGCTATAGAAAAACTTATTGGAAAAATAACCATTGCAGATGTTTCAAGCTCAAACCCTAAAGCCCCGGGTATGTTACAAAGCCATTACGCGCCTTCTAAACCCTTATATTTGGGAAACATTTTAGAAAACCTACAAAAATATGCCGACAAAAAACCTGGTATTTTGTCGTTTAAGCAAGATTACCAACAGCCTATACAATATATTTTATCGCCCAACGGCCATTTGGAACAAGCCGCACATAACTTATTTGAAGCCTTACGATTTTTAGACGATAGCCCCTGCGAATGTATATTGGCCGAAAAAGCTCCCGAACAAGGTTTGGGTAAGGCTATAAATGATCGATTACTCAGAGCATCGAGTGAGACATAAAAAACACTTGAAATTAATTTTATTGATTGATAATTGTATTTATCAATTCTATTTCTTTGTTCATTGTCACATTTAATTCAGATTTCTCTATAATACTTTTAGAAGCATTGATTGATAATTTTAAAAATAAATCTGAATTTTGGTAGATTTTTTTTATGTTTTTAGCAATTAATTTAGGATTATTTTTAGACATAAGTCCATTAAAATTATGCTTAACAAATTCAGGTATTGCAGTATTATTAGATGTAATCGGGACTAAACCAGAAGACATTGCTTCACACATACTTACACCTTGCGCGTCCATTCTAGTTGGACATAAAAAAACACCAAATTCATCATGTTTAGATTTTATATCATTTTGAGATAAATATTTATTAAAAATTTTAATATTTGAAAACTCTTTAAGTTGATCTGTAAGCTTTTGAAACCATATACCTTCACCGTAAATTTCAATATATAATTCAGAAAACCATTTCTCTTTTGATAATATTCTTAAGGCTTTAACACTTAAATCATTAGCATATTTTTTTGAGCTAAAAGAACGTATTATTAGAATTTTTTTTCTATCATCTTGATTTTTTTCTTTGTATGAAAAAATACTTTTATCTATTGGATTAGGAATAATTGAATAATTTTTAACTTTTGTAAATGTATCAAACTCTGTAATTTTTTTCATCCAATTTGAAACAAATACAAAATGTATACT
>CAZEIM010000001.1:97016-97266 GCA_964512145.1 uncultured Flavobacteriales bacterium | reverse complement strand
GCAAAATTGAAAAATCTCTTTACGTTTTTAGTATGTATATTAAATAATATTCTATACCAAGAGTGAGCTTCACTACCATGAACAAAAACAATAATAGGTTTATTTAATCGTTGAGAAATATCAAACATCCAAGGATCGCAAAAATGTGCTAAAAATATTGAAGGATAAAAATTTACACAAAAATCATAAACTTGATGTTGGCTATTAAAACAATAAACATTAATTCCTTCATATACATAGTTGCTCTCAT
>CAZEIM010000001.1:9864-96929 GCA_964512145.1 uncultured Flavobacteriales bacterium | reverse complement strand
CTTCCAAGTAAGTTATCAAAAGGATTAGGATAACTTTGGCAAAATAAAACAACTTTATTATGCATCTTGATTTTTTATAAAAAAATTATAAATTGATTCAGATGCCTTACCATTACCATATGGATTTTTCACTTTTGTCATTTTTTCATAATATTCTTTATCTGACATTAACTTAATAAATTCTTCTTCGATTAATTGGGAGTTAGAACCAACAAGTTTTACTGTTCCTGCTTCAATAGCCTCTGGTCTTTCAGTTGTATCACGCAAAACTAATACTGGTTTTCCTAAAGAAGGAGCCTCCTCTTGAATACCACCTGAATCAGTGAGGATAATCAACGATTTACTCATTAAAAAAATAAAATCAACATAATCTAATGGATTTATTAAAATAATATTTTTTTTATTTTCCAACATCTCAAATACAACATTTTTAACATTAGGATTAGGATGTATTGGATAAATAAAATTGTAATTGGAATAAATTTGGGCTAGATTTAATATAGACAAACAAATATTTCTTACTCCATCACCAAAATTTTCCCTTCTATGCATAGTAATTAGAATATAAGGCTTTTTTGTTAAATTAACTACTACTTCAGAAGGTCTAATAATTGATTGATTAATTTTATCATTAATTTGGACGGTCGAATCTATTACAGTATTTCCTGTAACAAAAATTTTATTAGAATCAATATTTTCCTTTAATAAATTTTCTTTACTTTTTTGGGTAGGGGAAAAATGTAAATCTGCTATTTTAGAAATAAAACTCCTATTAATTTCTTCGGGAAATGGTGAGTACTTATTCCAAGTCCTTAATCCTGCTTCTACATGAGCTATTTTAACTTTATTATAAAAAGCTGCCAAACTAGCGTAAAAAGCGGTAGAAGTGTCACCATGAACAAATATCCATTCTGGTTTTTCATCTTCAATATATTTACTTATTGATGAAATTGCTAATGACCCAAACGAAGATAAAGTTTGATTTTCTTGCATTAATGCTAAATCAAAATCTACTTTTATATTAAATATCTTTAATACCTGTTGCAAAAGTTCTTTATGCTGGGAGGTAATACAAACTTTAATTTGAAATGTTTTTTTTTCATTAAAAAACATAATTAAAGGTGCCATCTTTATAGCTTCTGGTCTAGTACCTAAAATAAATAATACTTTTTTCAATTTATTAATTTATTTTTTTAACAACTAAATTCATCAACTCATCGTATGTAGACGTTCTAACAATACGACCTTTTTCCATATGAAATATTTCATCGCAATACTTTAAGGTGCTATAGCGGTGTGCTACCACAATTATGGTTAAATTGTTTTGTTGTATACTTTGTATAGCTTGGGTAATTTCCATTTCGGTTTGGTTATCTAATGCAGAGGTAGCTTCATCAAAAATTAATATTTCTGCCCCTTTATATAAGGCTCTGGCAATAGCTAATCGCTGCTTTTGCCCTCCCGAAAGATTTTTACCGCCTTCCTCTATTACCGTATGTAAGCCTTTTGGCAATTGCTCAACCAGTGTATGTAACTGAGCTTTTTGTAAGGCTAATGTAGCTTTATGCATATCTATTTCATGTTCGGCAATTCCAAAAGCCACATTTTCGAGCAATGTACCGTGCAACACAAAAACATCTTGAGGAACGTAGCCGATTTTTGTGCGCCATGCATTTTCATGCTCCTGAGTTAATACGGTGCCATCTACTAATAAGGCTCCCGAACTTTCTTGCAAAAAACGCAACAAAATATTCATTAAGGTACTTTTTCCGGAGCCTGACTCTCCTATAATTCCAACCGTTTTACCTTTAGGTATGGTGAGCTCTAAATTTTGAAGCACCGGTTGTTGTCCGTAAAAAAAACTAAGGTTATTAAACTGTATGCTTGTATTAAACGAAATATGCGTATGTTTTATCGGGCTTGATAATTCTTGGAATTTAGGCTCATTAAGTGCGTTGTAAATAATATCTATGGTATATACTTTTCCTTTAATATTCATAAATGCCTGCAATATTTTATTTAAAGAAGGCATAATTTTGTAGGAGGCCAACATAAAAACCCCAAATAATCCTATTAATTGTTCTCGGTTGGGATAGAAAAAAATACCATAAGCCACAATAATAAGTACAGAGCTAATCATAGCAATTTCAATAATTCGTGGAGAAAGCGACATGTACACCTCGTTTTGTACACGCAGCTTTTTTTGTTCTTTTAATAGGGTTTCGTATTTCTGCTTAAAAAAAGTATATGAATGAGACATGTGTACATCTACAAACCCATAAATTAATTGATACAACCTAGAAAAAGCTTTGGGATGTAACATATCTAAATTTTTATTTACTCGCGCAATTTTATTTTTAATAAGCGCATAAAAAATAAATAACACAGGCGATAGCAACAATATTAAAAGCATTACTACATACGGATCGTAAACCAATAAAGCAACTAGGATGATAATGGTTAATAAACCTTCGTTTAACAAACGCAAAAATGATAATACCAGTCCTTGCGAAAAAAAGACCGGTATATTTAAAATATCGTTTAAGTATTCGTGCGAATTATAGGTTTTATAAAAAATATACCCTCGTTTATAATATTGTTGTAATATTTTTTGTGAAATGTAATTATTTAAATCGTACGTAAATTGTGCGTTATATTTTAAAATATATACGCCCAATATATTTTTAATAATACTTACCAAAAATATGAGAGCTAATATGCTTACAATAAAATACCGGGTATTTGTAAAACCCAACGCGTTATATACAAAAGACAAATATTGGTTTTGCTGAATAAAATCGTCCGAAACAATTACAGAAATTAAGGGAATGAGCATACCTAATCCAAACAAATCAACCAATGAATTGATGACTAAAGAAAAAAACACACCCAGGGATCGAAACCTAAAGGACGGAGGAACAATACTTTTTATTTTATGATATGTACGCACAGGGTATTAAATCCGTCACCAAAAGTAGGGTAAAATTTTAAATACATGACTTACTCATTTCCTAAATACTTACTTTTTGCTTCTAAAACAGCCATACTATTTTCATCATCTATGGCGAAGTTTGATAATACAGTACACTTATATAAATCATTGTTGTACGAGTAAATTACATCTGAATAATTTTGGTATTTTTCAAACCCAGCGTAAATATCAATAAAAATAGGCTCACAACATGCGGTTAAACTGTCTCTAAAGATCTGTTTTTGAATCTTTGCTGTATTATTCCAGTCAAAAAAAGTATATGCGGGTATAAAATTGTTATAAAACTGAGCTGAATGAGAATAACCACCAACTGCAACTTTACCATTGGTTTTAGTGCTTAAATTTATCAAATGATTTTTATAGTTATACGTAGGATGTAACCAAATATAATTAGCGTTAATAATTATATGAGGAGTGATAATAAAAAATAGTATGTAAGCATACTTATTATTTTTTACCTTATAATAAACGAAGATTACTATAAATAAAATTATAATATTTAAAAAATATAATAGGTAAGAATATTTTAATAATTGCTGATTATTCCATTCAAAAAAAAGTGTTTTATTAATTAAAAACCCACTCAAAATACAAGTTAAAAAAGCCCCTAAAAAAACCATGTAATATATAAATCTCTTTTTACTATAAAAAGAAAAGATACTCGAGGAGTTATTCATAAAAACATATAACATCAAAACAACAAAAGGAAGTAGTGTAATCATTTTTTTAAATGAAAAATGTGCGATATATTGATTTTGTAACAACGCAAATAAGATGGAAAAAACAAGTATGCTTAAAATTAAATTTTTTTGTTTTATACTCTGATATATAAAATATGGTATAATCAGCAATACTAAAAAAAGTAACCACATATTGTATCTAAAAAAATTTGTACCCATAACCATAAAATATCGCTGAAATATTTGATAAAATATGTCTTTAAATGAAAGGTAATTTACAACCTTTAAGTTTACATGTTGAGTTGATTTATAATTCGTGATAACCTCAATAGTATCCGTTAAACTGCTATTTAAAAAAACTGAAAGAGTGGTGATAAATAATAGTGCAAATAAATTGCCCAAAATATAAGCCCCTAAATATTTATATTTTTTACTAACTAGTGTGTGTATTAATACAGAAAATCCAACAGCAAGAAAAAAATATACATTAAATATATATATTAAAGTAAAAGTAATGTTTACTAAAAATCCTATACCAAAATAATAAATATATGAATTTACATTTGTTTTACTAATCCAATATAAACAAACAGTTATCGCTAAAATAGAATACAATTGAGGATTATGATATCTAGAAAACGTATAAAAATTAAATTCTACTAAAAGCCATATAACTATGAAAAAAATGGAATAATTGGATGAATCTGTAAAATTAAATCGATCTTTTAAACTAAATAGTGTAAGTATTAATATCCAAAGTGTAATCATAGAAAAAATTACCATAGGAATTCTTAATCCAAAAAAATTATTACCAAATAACTTAAAACTCCAATAACTTAAATATTTGCTATGAAAGGATAATAACTCATTCTTATTTTCAACAAATTCATCTATATATTTCCCTTCTTCAATGTTATACTTATGTAATCCAGAAAAACAATAATAAGGTTCGTCTTCTTGTGTTATTCCCGCAAGCTTTAATGGAGGTGCGTCTTGATCTAAATTGATGAGTTTTAATAATGAAAATAAAACAACAACCAAAAAAAGTAATAATTTTTGATTGTTAGCATAAAAATTGCTTAACATTTTGAACATTATCAATTTTGTTTTTTATCCAATAATAGTTTTAAATATTTTTCAGCTAAAACTTTTACATTAAACTCATCGTTAGCAAAAGATTGATTAAACCACAAGGTTTTATGACTTACTTTTTCTACTATTTTTTTTAAATCTTCATAAATATGTTGGGTATGCACATGCATGCCTATTTGGTGTTGCTCCACATATTCGGGGGTAAAACCTTGACCCGAAAATACGAGCATTGGTTTTTTAAAATATAAATACTCGGCAAATTTTGTACTAAATGAATACGGAATGTCATCGGTTAAAAATAACATACAGCAATCGGCCTGTTGTATTTTTTCATAAATTACATTGCGAGGTTTTGGGCTGTAAAACTTCACATATTCGTATTTTTGCATAACTTGTTTGGTATTAAAATCAAAGGTACCGTAAAATAAAAATCGCAGCCTATGGTAATCTGCAGGAGAGCTTACTTTTAAGACATCTAAAGCTTCCAAAAATTTATCCATAATATGGTTGGCCTTTTTATAAAAAGTTCCGGTAAAAATACATTCTATATAATCTTTAACGGGCAAAACAGGTATAGGAGGAACATTATGATAATCATCGGGGTCAAATCCATTGTGTATGGTCAAAAACTTGGTTTCGGGCACCTGGTAAGCCTGTTTAAAATATTCGTTCATTTGACCCGAAACACTCACAATTTTATGAAAGGAACGCACAACCGTTTCTTCGGCTTTTTTTTCAAAAATTTTTCTTTTCTCGCTCAGCAGTTCATATCCATACGAGGTTAAATTATTTACCCAAGGATCTCTAAAATCAACCACAAATTGAACGTGTGGGTATTTGTGAATAATACGCGTAAGCGTATACGCTATACTAAAGGGGGCCACCGTAACAATAACATGTGTAAAACCTTGTTGAATTTTTTCTTCAACAACCTGCAAAAATTCCTTACCCCAATATGCTCCTTTATCGTAATAATTACCTTGCGTATTCATTTTTGCATACCATAACCCCAAACGATATTGTACTTTTTGATACCATGTAGATGGATTTTTAGATAATATTTCGGGGTATTTTGAGGAAAGACGGGTAATTTGATGTTGGTAGGTTAACGTATCAGAATACCATGAAGAAGTTTTATTGTTAGATTTAAACGAAATAACATGAACCGTATGACCTAGTTGAACAAAATATTTAGCAAACTTTGCCCATCTACGGCCTCCTTTAGTATAGCGTATACTACGGCCTCCTATACCCTCGGCCGGAGGAAAGGTATACGATATAATTAAAATTTTATGCACGCATAATTTTTTTAACCACATGGGTGAATGGTTTTAATGTTTTCATCCACTGCTCATGTTTTCGATATAATCCCGTTTCGTACGATTTAAATTCTAAATGGGAACGAGGTTTTTCTTTCATGATTTGATCAAACTCCGCTTCTGTAATTTCGAGCTTTTTAATAAAATATTGTTTGTCCTCTTGTAGTTGAATTGGATCATAAGCGGATTTCTCTAATTCATGTAAGGCTTCTTCGCGAGTCATTTGTCCTGAATTAATTAAAGTAGAGAGATGGGCTTTGCGTTTATCAAATCCAAATTTTTCTTTTAATACATATCCCTGATAAAAGCGCGTAAAAATTGATTCATAATGTTTTCCTCCATAGTCTCTCCATCCCATTTTTTCGGTGATTATTTTTTTGGCTTCATTTTTATCGTAGGGTATATAATGCAACAACGAATAAGTTTCAATTTTTTTGATACTATGTAAGTAATTATACTTCCAAAAATTCACCAATGGAAACGATTTTAAAGGCTTGGTGCCGTATTTTTTATTAATGTCTAAAATATTGGCTACATCAAACTTACTCCAACGCATGGCTTTAGGTAAAATACCTTCTGTTTGAAAATTATGTCCGGTTAAAATATATGAAATACTATGCCTTAAAACCTGATCGTGTAAACAGGCATAAAAACCATGGTCGGTGGGTATTTCCCAATCCAACACTCCAGAGCGAATATAGGCCAGCTGTAGTTCTTTAAATTCGTGCCAATCTACTACATAGGTAAACAAATCGAAACCGGTAAATTGTGCCATTCGTTCAATATTTTGCACTGCCAACTCCGAGTTCCAGCCGTTATCAAAGTGAACTAATAATGGATGTAAACCCCATTCTTTACATAAATAGGCTAGGTATGAACTATCCACTCCTCCGCTTACTCCTAAAATTGAATCGTAAGTACCTTTTTTAGTAGATTTAATTTTCTGAATAATTCGTTCAAGCTCTTGTTTTTTTTGTGCTTGAGGTAAAGCATTTTGAATATATTTTTTTTGATACTGAACACAATGGTTACATACGCCTTGCTCATTAAAAAAAATATCGGGATCATCGTTTGTATCCAAAACACAGGAAGTACATTGTTGATATTTTTTAGCGATTGGTTTCATGTTGAATATTTTGCAGCCAAGCCCCCATTGCGTATTTTCTTATAGGCGGTAAAGATACATTTTTATATTGAGGATAAAAGGCATAAAGCGTGTTTTCGAGTTCAGAAAATTCGTTTTTATACTTTTGCTCCCACTCTTTTTCGGGCGTAGTAAATCCTTTTTTATCTTTTCTCCATCTAATATTATCGGGAACTTGATATAATATATCGCGTAAAATATATTTTTGCCAACCTGCTTGTATTTTAAATGAGTCGGGAATCGAATACGCAAAATTTACCAGCCGGTAATCTAAAAAAGGGAAACGAGCTTCAATATTATAACTCATACCCATATGATCGTCTGAGCGTAAATAAAAAGGCAACTGAAAACATTCCAAATCATGTAATAAAACGTTCTGTAATGTAAAGGCCTTGTTCCAGTATTTAAGTAGCGTATGATCTGTATTTTTTAGATGTAATTTAAATAAAACCATCCATTTTGCTTCATGCAACACTAAATGGTGAATGCTTTGTGCCGAACGTTGTTTTAGTTTGGCAAAAGAATTTACCTCTTTAAGATATCGAATAATATTTCCGGTTAATAATAAATATCGTGCATATTTATAAAAGTGATGATGGTATCCACCGAATAATTCATCGGCCCCCTGGCCTGCAACTAAAACCTTAATATTTTGAGCTTTAACTAATGAAGCTACTTTCCAACCTGCAAAATACGAAGTAGAAGGAACAGGAGTATCGTGTACATACACTAACTTTTTAAAGGCCTCTATGGTAAAATGTTCAAGAGGGTTTATGTAATGTGCTTTTGTATTTAAATCTTTTTCTATACTTTGTATATAAGGAGATTCATCCCCTTCCATTCCCGGAAATATGGCTGAAAAAGTTTGAATTTCGGCACTTTTCCCCAAGGTTTTTCTTGCATTATACACTATAGCAGAAGAATCTACCCCCCCAGATACTCCAATTCCTATAGGAACATCCGCTCGCATACGAAGATTTACTGAATCGGTAAGTAATTCATGTAACGTTTCTTTTGCTTTTAAATAGTTTATGGGTTGATTATTAGGGGTAATAGTATAATAACAGGAAGCAGGCGCATCTATACTATTTGCAACAGAAATACACTTATAAGAAGCCTTAGGAAATCGGGAGATTTTTTTAAAAAATGTAGAGTCGTCATAATCTACATAACCATATCGTAAAAAAATATCAACGTTTTCAGCATGTATTTCTTTGGGAATTTCTTTAAAATCGAACATTTGTTTTACTTCCGAAACAAAGCAAAATGTATTATTCTGATGATAATAATACAAAGGTTTTATGCCATATCTATCTCTGCTTACACAAAGCTTATTTTGTTGAGCATCCCAAATCACCATAGCCCACATGCCGTTAAACTTGCTAAAACATTGTTCTTTCCAACAATCGTACGCGGCTAAAATTACTTCGGTATCTGTTTGAGAAACGAATTGATAGCCTAATTGAATAAGTTCGTTTTTAATTTCTATAAAATTGAAAATTTCACCATTATAGGTAATGTAGTTTTCATTTTTTAAAAATTTCATCGGTTGGTGCCCGGCTGAAGAAACATCAAAAATACTCAACCTTCTATGACCTAATAACACATGAAACTCGTTGTTCTCAATATTAGTATAAGATATTGTATGCTTCTGATGTTCTACGGGAGTTTCAGGGGTAAAAATAGGCTGAACCTTACCTGTTTTAATATTAATAAGTACTAATCCTTCGCCATCGGGACCTCGATGCTTTATTCTTTGCAACGAGTCTAATGCCTGTTTAATATCTACGGTACTTAGCCCTTGGGGTTTATAATATGCTAATATTCCACACATCTATATACTGGCGTAATATGGGTAATTTTGTAGCATATTTTGATCAAAGTATTCTTGAGTTGAATACGCTAAATTTTTATCTAATTTATGAAAAAAATCTTCTTTATTAATTGCACAAATATTTTCCATTGAAGTATTTTTAAGCGGAAAATTAGGATTAAACAGCGGCAGCATTAAACATTTAAATCCAAAATATAATCGCTCAAATATTATGGTTGAGTTAAAGGCAACGGCCAAATCAATCATAGAAAATAAGGAAGCGGTTGGATGTTGTAAATTGGCTATAGTTACTTTTTGCATATCAAAATACTTTGCATAATGATTTTGAGTTAATGTGCTCATTTCATACTTTTTTTCTTTAGGATGTAAAAATAAATACAAGGTAATATCTGGATGTAGAGTAAGATATTCGCTTAAAAACTGTTTTACCAAATGTTCATTTTTTTCCATTTGCACCCCTTGATCTATGTGTCCTTGTAACTCTCTAACCCAGGATGCCGTAGAGTAAAATCCAATGGTATTTTTAGGTGTTTGCACCTTATTATGAACATATATATGTGCGTGTTGTAGCATTAACTCAGGCCCCCATTTTTCAATATTATGATAAAATAAGGACTTTTTAAAAACCTTAAGTTCATCATATTGATAAGCATTACAAATACATAGCGTATCGGTTATGATGGTTTGATTCCAAATACCCAATGGTACTTCCGAAGGGATTTTATATACATATATTCCTTGTTTTTGGAGTAGTAAAGCGGTAATATTTGAGTCTTTATCATATATAGAAAAATAAAATATTTTTTGAATGGTATTTTTTCGGCAAAAACTCAATAATCGAACACACTCAATACTTTCGAGAATTATTTGTGCCATAATAGCTCGTTTATTTTTTTTGATAACAGCCAACACAAATAACCACGGCCATAAAAAACATACTTGTAAAAAATCTCCTATTAATTGAGCTTTATGTACTTTTAAAGCCGATAAATGTTCTTTAGCCAGCAACCCTTTTGGGGTTATTTGAGTGAAATGTTGAATATATGAAAGTCGGGTATTTACAGCATGAATATCCGCATCAAAAATAATAGAATGAGCATCATTGCTATTCTCAAAAAACTCAAGCTGATTTTGACTTTTTGAAATAAAAAATATCTTTTTTAAAACGACTAAAAAAAAGAACAAGGACTGATCGTCTTTTCGGGGAATTCTAAAACTTTTACCCAATAGAGATTTTCCGGAAAAGTAAAATTTGGAAGTAGCGTTTGGAAATAAAAAATAACATGCTAAAGAATACATAAAAAAAACAACTACTTTAATACGAATCCACAAGAACACCATAAGATCAGGTAATTATAAGGGAGTGTATAAACAATAGTATTGAGTTAAAAGAACATTCAAAACAAACGAGTTGATTAGGAATGAACGTGAACGAAAAGATAAAATTATTATTAAAACCCCCATATTAATTGATATGGGGGTTAAAAGGGTTTATTACTTAAGCTTGAATGCTTTTTTTACTTTATCTACATAGTCTAATTTTTCCCATGTAAATAATTCTACTTTTTTCTTAATAGGTTTACCAGCTGGTGCTTTAAACACTTTTTCTAACACCTGAGGCTCTCTACCCATATGGCCATAAGCAGCGGTTTCGGAATAAATAGGATTTCTTAGTTTTAATCGTTGCTCAATAGCATACGGTCTCATATCAAAAATCTCTTCGATTTTTTTAGCAATTTCACCATCGTTCATTTTAACTTTTGAAGTGCCAAATGTATTAACATATAAACCACAAGGCTTAGCAACTCCAATAGCATAAGATACCTGAACCAATACCTCATCACATAATCCGGCAGCTACCAAGTTTTTGGCAATATGTCGCGTAGCATAAGCTGCTGAACGGTCTACTTTAGATGGGTCTTTTCCTGAAAACGCTCCACCACCGTGAGCACCTTTGCCACCATAAGTATCTACAATAATTTTCCTTCCTGTTAAACCGGTATCTCCATGTGGCCCTCCAATTACAAATTTTCCGGTAGGATTAATATGGTAGGTGATTTTACCCGTAAATAATTTACGTAAGCTAGGTTTAAGTTTGGCCTGAACTCTAGGTATAACTATTTCAATAACATCTTTTCGTATTTGATCCAACATTTTTTTATCGGTATCAAATTCATCATGTTGAGTAGAAACAACTATGGTATCTATTCTTTGTGGAACATTATCATCTGAATATTCTATGGTTACCTGAGATTTTGAATCAGGTCTCAAATATTTCATTTTTTTGCCTTCTTTACGTATAAGAGAAAGTTCCTGTAAAATTTTATGCGCTATATCTAAAGCTAAAGGCATGTAGTTATCGGTTTCTTTAGTAGCATACCCAAACATCATTCCTTGGTCACCGGCACCTTGCTCTTCTGGTTTTTTTCTCTCAACACCTCGGTTGATATCGGCAGATTGTTCGTGAATAGCAGACAGTACACCACAAGATTGGGCATCAAACATATATTCGCTTTTAGTATACCCAATTTTGGAAACTACTTCACGGGCAATACTTTGTACATCTAAATACACATTCGATTTTACTTCACCAGCCAATACAATTTGACCGGTAGTTACTAAAGTTTCACAAGCAACTTTTGACTCAGGATCGAACGCTAAAAAATTGTCGATTAAAGCATCAGATATTTGGTCGGCAATTTTATCGGGATGTCCCTCTGAAACCGACTCGGATGTAAATAAATATGGCATAATATTGTTATTTTTTTGGCGAATATAAACTATAGCTAATTAATACCCAAAAAGTAGAGTATTAATTTTTGGAAATACGCTCCTGTACTATATTTTAAAATTCATGTATATTTGTTCGAATAAATTGTAATTATGTCATTATTAAAAGGTAAACGAGGAATAATATTTGGTGCATTAGATGAAAAATCCATTGCTTGGAAAGTAGCAGAAACTGCTTATGAACAAGGTGCTACATTTATGTTAACCAATGCTCCTGTTGCTATGCGAATGGGAGAAATTCAGAAATTAGCCGAAAAATGTAAAACTGAAATAATTCCGGCAGATGCTACCATTACTCAAGATTTAGAAAATCTTGTACAACAATCGATGGAAAAATTAGGAGGAAAACTCGATTTTATTTTACATTCTATTGGTATGTCGCCTAATGTTCGAAAAAACAAACCATATACAGATTTAAACTATGATTTTTACTTAAAAACCATCGACATTTCTGCCATGTCGTTACATAAAACCATACAAACGGCATATAAGTTAGACGCTATGAATTCATGGGGATCTATTGTAGCATTGTCTTATATAGCTGCGCAACGTACATTTCCTGATTATGGAGATATGGCTGATGCAAAGTCAATGCTAGAATCAATAGCTCGAGGCTGGGGTTACCATTATGGGATTAAAAATAAAGTTCGGGTAAATACCATTTCTCAATCTCCAACGTATACTACAGCCGGTTCGGGAGTTAAAGGATTTGATGATTTTGTGGGATTTGCCGAAAAAATGTCGCCTTTAGGTAATGCGGATGCTCAGGCTTGCGCAAATTATTGTGTTAGTTTATTTTCAGACTTAACCCAATATGTTACCATGCAAAATTTATTTCACGATGGAGGTTTTTCAAGCATGGGAGTTACACCTGATGTGCTGAATAAGAACTAGATAATTTTAACTTATTATATTATAAGCTTTCTATTTTTTGAAGTTATCACTTTATAATTTAAGTGAAATCATATTGTATAATAAGTAAGGTTCTTTTTTATGCATGAATTATCTTTGCATAAAAAGCCTTTCTGTAATTGTCAAGAAAACTCTAGTTATTATATGTTCGAATTTCTTTTCTTACCATTGTTTCATCACCTTTTTAATTTTTTCGTTTTCGAATATAAGTAAAACTCTTTCAAGCGAAACAGTGTCTGATTTGAAATCCATATATTCAAATAGTCTATGGTCTTTAAGTTCTGATTCAATTTGTTTTTTGGTCAAGTCCGTTTTGTTGATGATTTCTATTAGTTGGTTAAGGTCATTTTCTGTGTCTGTGTAACCTTCTTTTTGGTATGTCAGAGTTACACCTTGGTCAATAATCGAATAGGCCGAAAAAATTGTTACTGCAACCAAAATTATAAAACAACACCAAAATGCGATTTTCCATTTATTCATTTTTAATGTTTTTATTTTTTATCAACCGTCTGCCGTTTTTAGCTATCTGATCCTAAAAGAGTTAAGTTTTTTTAAAAATAATTATAAAACAAATTTACAATAAAAATTAACCCTATAAATGTATATTTTTTTATTCATGGCTTATCCTTCACACACAAAGAAACCTAGCTGTTAGTGACTGGCGATTATTCATGTTGCTTTAAGAAATCTTCAGCAGTTAAAACTAAAATTCTTGCATATTTAAAATCTTTCAAATTTCTTGTAATAAGGACATGAATACCATTCTCAATAGCACAATAGTATTGAACTGCGTCCTCAAAATCTCCAAAATCTGAATTTAAAGCCAATTCTATTACTTTATCATCAACAGGCATAACTTTTACTAAAACTTTGAATCGGGATAAAATTTTTCTTGCTTCAATCGCAGATTTATGCTTGGTAAGAATGTAATTCAAATTGCCAAAAGAGAGGGATGAAACACAGATTATTACTTTCTGCTTATCAGCATAGGTAAATAGTTGAGCTGAATATTTATAAAAAGGTTCTCTTTTGGCCAAAAGGTCAAAAACAACATCTGTATCT
Source organism: uncultured Flavobacteriales bacterium (assembly GCA_964512145.1). Taxonomy (GTDB): domain Bacteria; phylum Bacteroidota; class Bacteroidia; order Flavobacteriales_G; family JALEGO01; genus CAYOHR01. The sequence continues at coordinate 83,104 of CAZEIM010000001.1, read as the reverse complement.
ACAAAGATCTTTTTGGTCATTTATATTTTTGAGTTAGATAGTCTGTGTAGTCATCTTTTTCATTATAGTTTTTTGGCAATTCGATGACTCCTGATAAACTTTCTACCAATGGCGATACTTTATCTTTATTTGAATTTTCTTTCGTAAGCGAATACAAATAGCTTTCGATAAGTTTTGAAAGACTAATTTTTTTGGATTCAGCATAAAGTTTTGCCCGGCTTATAATTTCCTTATCCAGTTTTAACGTTAGTTTTGTGTCCATAAAGTTCTCGTTATACGTACAAATATACATTTTTAATACGTACAACACAAATCCACACACATTTTTGTGTTTCAAATTCTTATTAAATTTTAAAAATGTAATTCAGAATCAATTACTTAAAAAACAAAAATGTTCTTTTGTGATTTGATTTTAACGTGAATCATAAGTTTTAATTTTTAATCTATAGTTACACGTTTAGAGTAACTATATTTTAAGGCAATAAAAATCTAATCTTTATCCATCATATTTATGTTGAATTTAACCCCCAGTTTTTCACATTCACTCCAATAGTTTGGGTAGGATTTTTCTACAACTTTATAGTTGTTAAATGATATGTTATACAAAACAGATAGTGGGGCTAAACACATTGCCATTCTATGATCATCATAGGTTTCAAAGATGATAGCCTCATCTGTATTTTTTCGAGTATTATGAATGGTAAAAGAATTGTCTGTATACGAACATTCAACCCCAATTTTTTTAAGTTCTAGCTGCATAGCCAATAGGCGATTGGTTTCTTTATACAATAAGGTTTTTACGCCTTTAAAATTAGCTTTAACAGATAATATAACACAAGCAACGACTAACGTCTGCATCAAATCGGGACAATCGCTCACATCATATTCAAAAACATTAAGGTTTTCTTGTATGCTGGTATATTGAATCAACAAATTGTCCTCAACCTGAATACTTTCTATCCCAAAAAAACTAAAAACAGAAGCACATACCGCATCGGGCTGTGGGCTATTTTTATGAATATTATGTAATGTTAATACAATATTGGGATTCACCAGTACCCATAAATACCAATACGATGCCGAAGACCAATCAGATTCTACTATGTATTGTAAAGGTAGTGTCCTAACTATAGGTTCAACAAACAACTTATTTTGAGAAATCCCACAAGTAACACCACATTGCTGTAAAACATGCAAGGTTAACAAAATATACGATTTTGACCATTGTTTTTCCCAAGGGATATGTATGATTAATCCTTGAGGTAAAGTTGGAGCAATACACAATAAAGCAGAAATAAACTGACTGCTAATAACCTCATTCATATATACCTCTCCACCTAATATTTTTTTTCCAGTAATTTTAAAAGGAGGAAAATCTTCTTTTTCAATACAATTAATTTCTGCCCCAAGTATTCGCAACAATAAAACTAATGGCATAATGGGGCGTTCTAACATTCTATGATTCCCTGTAAGAATGCGTTCACCAGGCAATATACTAAATAAAGCCAGTAAAAATCGAAAAGTGGTGCCGGCATCTTGTGCATTAAATTCTTTTTCTGTGTGTAGCTTTTGTATATTGTCTAGTAAAATTTTAGTATCCCTAGCTTCAGAAATATTTTTAACCTGAATTTCATGTCCTAAAATTTCGCGAATTATTAAAATTCGGTTACTTATGCTTTTTGAAGCCGGAAGTTGAATAAGTATATTCGATGTATGGTTAGATAATTCAAAACTCATCCCAAAAATTAAATACCTTTTTCACTCAATACTTCCGATAATACCTTTTCTGGTACTGCTACATGTAAAATATAGTCGCCAATATCTTTAAGCAGGGGAAGATAAATAGTACCTCGACTATTTTTTTTGTCACTTTTAATGATTCTAATGATTTCAATCGTTTCAAAAGAAAAAGCCGGCATGGAATAAATTTTTTGTAAGGTTTGAATAATTTCTAACATAACCGATTTTTCAAGATATCCTAATTTATAACTAACCTTTATTTCATACATTATTCCTAATGCAACGGCTTCTCCATGACTTAACGGAGATTCTGTTTGCATAAAAAAAGTTTCTAATGCATGTCCTATGGTATGACCTACATTTAATACTTTTCTAAGGTCTTTTTCGAATGGGTCTTGTTGAACAATGTCTTGTTTTATTTTTACGCTTTTTTCAATCCACTGTAATCGAATTAAATGATCAAAAGAAATGGAGTTATGAGCAAGTTCAAACCATAATTCTTTATTACAAATTAAAGCATGTTTAAATACTTCGGCCATGCCCGAAATATATTCTCTTTCGGGTAAGGTTTTTAAAAATTCGGGACAAATAAAAACAGCCCTTGGATTATAAAAAGTTCCTACTTGATTTTTAATCACATTTAAATTTATAGCCGTTTTACCTCCAATGGAAGCATCTACTTGAGCCATAAGAGAAGTCGGTATATTTATATACGAAATACCTCGCTGAAATGTTGAAGCACAAAACCCCCCAATATCACACACTACACCACCGCCTAAATTAACCAACACACTATTTCTATCGGCTTGAATATCTAATAAAGTTTCCCAAATTAAGCGAGCAGTATCTAAATTTTTATGCTCCTCCCCTACTTCAATTTCAATGATTTCGGCATTAGAAAAAACACTGCTGTGTAAATCAATATAGGGCAAACAATGTGTGTGTGTATTTGAATCGGTAAGTACTATAATTTTAGAAAAATTATTTTCTTTAAAAAATGTATCGATGTATGGGTGAATATGGCGATCAACTATTACAGGTATAGGGTTATTTTCCTTATTTAACATTGCAATCGCATTTCAGGGTATCCGACACAGGAAAAACGTTCAGTAAGGTTGAATTATTTTTATTTACTTCAACCCAAATGTGCATGTTTTGTAAACTTAAATAGTAGGTTTTTGGGGTATTTCTGGGTAAACTTTTAGAAAAATCAATAGTGGCATTTTTTAGCAATGGCTTAATATTGGAAGTGTCTGTTTGCATACAAGTCAACATACAAAAAGCACGCGGAGTCACATTCATTTTTTTGGTTTGAATTTCCTCGATGATTCTATTGGAAGGAAACCAAAAAGAAAAATTTCTGTCTTTTCCTCGTATTAAAAAGAAATACACAAACAGAGTTCCTAAAAAAACACCCAATAAATAAATTCTAACCCTGCGCCACATTTACAATAAAGGAAACAATAAATTAATATCCTTATAAGAGAGTTTAAAATTATTGCCAATGTCTTTATGGGTTAAAACCCCTTTATACATATATACACCATTACGTAGTCCTATGCTTTTTCTTATTAATTGATCCAATCCGCCTTCTTCGCCAATACTAAGTAAAACTGGAGCAAAAATATTACTCAATGCAATAGAGGCTGTTCTAGAAACAGCTGAAGCAATGTTTGGCACACAATAGTGTATTACACCATACTTGGTAAATGCTGGTTTATTGTGATCTGTAACTTTTGATGTTTCAAAACAACCTCCTTGATCAATACTTACATCAATAACAACCGTTCCTTCTTTCATTTCTTGAACCATTTCTTCCGAAACAATGCACGGAGTTCTTCCTGCAGGAGCTTTTAATGCTCCAATTACAACATCAGCTCTTTTTAAAGCCTTTATTAAGTCTTTGGGCTGAAGCGTAGAAGTAAATATTTTATGCCCAATGGAATCTTGCAATCTTTTTAATTTATAGATAGAGTTATCAAAAACCTTCACACTGGCGCCTAAACCTAAGGCAGCACGAGCAGCATTCTCACCTACGCTACCGGCTCCTAAAATTACTACCGATGTTGGTGCTACACCAGTAATTCCTCCTAACATTAAGCCCAAGCCGTTTTTAGATTTGGATAAATAATCAGAAGCAATTAATATAGCCGTAGTTCCAGCAATTTCTCCCATAGCTCGAACAACCTGAAGTATTCCGGCTTCATCTTTTATAAAATCCCAAGCAATAGCTGTTACCTTTTTGGAAGTAAGTTTTTTAAAATAATCAGCATTTCTGGTTGCTAATTGCAAAGCAGAAATTAATAGTTGATTTTTATGTAATAATTCTATTTCTTCAATAGAAGGTGGAGCCACTTTTATAATTAAATCGGCTTTGTAAACTGCCTGTGCATCCTCTACTACCTCAGCACCAGCTTCGCTGTAGTCTTTATCTGAAAAATTCGCCCCTTCTCCTGCTCCTCTTTGTATCACTACTTTATGTCCATTATTAACTAATAATCCTACAGAAGATGGACCTAAAGCTACCCTACTCTCTTGAAATGATATTTCTTTTGGGATTCCTATAAATAACTTTCCTTTTCGAACCTGAACTTCCAACATTTCTTCCTGTGGTAATAAAGATCCTTTAAAGGACTTAAAAGCATCTGAACTGGTAATCATAGCATCAATAATATAAGCTTTTTATACAACCAAAGATAAAGAAACATTTCGTATATCCGTAAGTGGCTCCTTGTTTATTTTAATTTCCAAATAAGAATCGGGCAAATGACCAAGTGCAATTTCTGGCCACTCAATAAAAATATACGTATGATCTTCCAACAAATCGTACCAACCTAAATCAAGTAATTCCCGATGATCCTTTATTCTGTATAAATCTGCATGTAATACTTTAACAGAATTATTACCTATGTATTCTTGAAATATACTAAATGTTGGACTCGAAACATGATCATCAATCCTCAAGTCCTTACATAATTGTTTAATGAGCGTTGTTTTTCCTGCTCCTAAATTCCCCCAAAATAAATACACTCCTTGATTTTGTAACTTAAATATTTCTTTACTTAGTTCTGGTAGTTGAGAAATATTTGAAAGTATATATTCCATATATTTAAAATAATCCTAATTCTATACCTGCTTTATATCTAGGTAACTCAGGAAACAAATAAGATGATTTCATAATATTAGAAACCCTATATTGTGCAAACACACTAATTTTTTTAAATCCAACTCTTAAAAAAGCACTGTATTGCCACGGGTTAATGTATTTTAACCGGTAATTTCTAACCATTGTTTTACCTGCCAAAGGATGTACATTTTTATCAATATACTCATGCACTACAGAAAAAGAAAATTCACCCAATACTCCAACATCCATGTAATTTCGAATGATATTTCCTCTTTTATTAAAATTAATTCGAAGTGCACTATTTAGTAGCAAATTATTAAATAATAAAAACTCTTTATTGTGAACCCCAATACTAGGAAATGTTTTAATAGTATCTTGTTTAAAGCGAAAAGTATTGTTTACATATAAAAAATCTCCGGTTAGGTCAATATAATTAGTAAGTTTACGCTTATATCTTAACCCCAATCCAAAAGTGCTCGAAGAAAATTTATGTAAAGAACTTAAATCGTTGTTTGATGTAGATCCAAATAAAACACCATATTGCAGTAAAAAATGCACATAATTTTTTCCATTCAATCCAAAATTATAATCAGATGAATCTGGAATATTTACCTCCTCTTGAAATATTATGTCTCGGGATTTAACAACAAAAATTAAAAAAAATAATATTGCGCTAAAAAAAAAATATTTGATAGAAATATTCATATAACATGTTTGTATGTGTAGGTATATCCTTGGTAATGTATTCTAATAGTTTCTCCTTTTTGTATGTCATTTAAAGGAATTTCCAAGGCATTTTTTTTATACACATCCACTAAAAAATATCGCCTTAAATATCCATCGGTATTTTCTACATGAACATACATATATTGATGATTTGAAATGGAAGATTTCACAGCCTCATACATATTATTAAACGTATCAGATGGCATAAAATCATCTAACACTTGAACCTGTAACATTTCATTTTCAATATAGGTTGTAAAAGTTTTTAAAGAATCTAATTTGGTAGAAAAGAAAAAAGATGCTTGAGGCACTCCATAGCCGTGAGCATAATCGTAATATGGATATAATGTAGCAGATTGTTGAATTTTTTGAAACAATTGGGCGTTAGTAAGTGTAGTATCCATTTGCAAAACACATGCTGCAAACCCAGCAATTAAAGGGGAAGCAAAAGAAGTTCCGAATGTTTCGTGTAGATTATGTTCATTTGCCGCAATTACTTGCCCAAAAGCACAAACATTAGGTTTAATTTTCTTTTGAATGCTTGGTCCAAAAGATGAAAAGCTAATTTTATATTGTGTATATGGATCAATTCCTCCCACACTTAATACACAATCAACATCCGCAGGAGTTCCAATGATTTTCCAATCTTTATCACCATCATTTCCGGCTGCATTTACCACTAACATTCCTTTTTCAAAAGCCATTTTTGCCGCTTTTGAAACCAAACTGGTGTTACCATCCATTTGGTTTGTAAAATATCGTTGATGCGTATATCCTAAAGAACTGTTTATAATATCCGCACCATTTTTATCTGCCCATTCGGCAGCTAATAACCAGTTCTTTTCTTCCGAAAAAGGCTCTCGTTTTGAATATTCAGTTATCGCCAATAAAAAAGATGCTTGGGTAGCTAAACCAATAGGTATCGTATCATGTACACCTGCAATACAAGATAATACCGATGTGCCATGATTATCATGTGCATACACAAAATCTTTTTTTCGGGCAAAATCGTACGTTTTAACAATTTTATTTTTTAGATGCTTAAAATAGGGCAACTGGTCAACCCCCGGAAAACCTGCATCAAAAACTGCAATACGAATATTTTTACCATATACATCTCTTGTATGAAATTCTTTTGCTTGTAAATGACTAGTTTGATCCTTTAATAAATTCACATCTATTTTTTCAACAAAATTTTTATCCGCTTTTAACAAAAAAGAAGTTTCAACAGAATACTTTTGGACGTTTTTAACAAAGGGAAGTTGTTCTATTCGTTTAATATTTTGTTCGTTTGTTAAAATAGCAACAGCATTTAACCACCTACTTTCTGCCAACAAAGAATCAGATAACTCAGAAACCACTCTAACATAATTCTCTTGTAAAGGAAAATCAGTACTATCATATAAACTAATACCGTGCTTTAATCTTCGCTCAATGGCTTTAGGGTGAAAATACTCATAAGGATTAAAATTTACTTGATGTTTATCTTTAAAGTGTACCCAATAATATTGATTGGAATATAATATCTGAAAGGGAATATTAGCAAAAAGCAAAAAAATGTACATTCGCATGAAGCAAAAATATATAAAAATATGATTATAGACTTACGTAGTGATACTGTAACAAAGCCTACCGAAAAAATGTTAGAACATATGATAAAAGCTAAGGTAGGTGATGATGTATTTCTAGAAGATGAAACAGTACTAGAATTAGAGAACAAGGCAGCAGGAATTTTTGGCATGTATGCGGGATTATTTTGTCCATCGGGCACTATGTCTAATCAAATTGGCATTAAAGCACATACAAATCCGGGAGATGAAGTAATTCTTGAATTTAATTCGCATGTATATCAATATGAAGGGGGCGGAATTGCATTTAACTCCGGCTGCTCTGTTAGATATATTCATGGAAATGACGGAAGATTTAAAGCTGATGACTTAAAAGCACATATCCATCCTTCCTTTAATTATCATTATCCTCTATCGAAGTTGGTAGTTGCTGAAAACACCTGTAACAGAGCCGGTGGAACTATTTGGGACTTTAAAGATTTAGTTGAAATTAGTAATTTTTGCAAGGCACATAATTTATTATTTCACATGGATGGCGCTCGTATATTTAATGCGTTAGTTGAAACAGGAGAAGATCCCAAAAAATACGGTGAAATATTTGATTCTATATCCATTTGTTTATCGAAAGGGTTAGGGGCACCTGTTGGTTCTGTATTATTAGGAAGTAATGAATTTATATTTAAAGCTCGCAGGATTCGTAAAGTATTAGGCGGGGGAATGCGTCAAGCTGGTTATTTAGCAGCGGCAGGAATATATGCGTTGGATCATCATGTTGAAAGACTAAAAGAAGATCATAAAAAAGCAAAAAAAATTGAAGAAATATTACAATCATTGCCTATAATCGAAAAAATTATCCCGGTACAAACCAATATTGTCATTTTTTATATAAAAGAAGAAATAGACGAAAATATTTTTTTATCGGCTTTGGAAAATACAGGAATAAAAATTACATCCATGGGTAATCGAAAATTACGTATGGTTACACATTTAGATATTACTTGGGAAATGATGAAACTATTAGAAGAAAGAATTCATCAAATATCTTTTGATATCATGAAGTAATTTTATTTTATAGATGTTATAGTTTCCTTAGGATACTAATAGTTTAAAATGATTTACTGAAAAATAAAATATTTAAATTTTTATACATCTGTAACTTTTAAATACACTTAGGTTTCTTACTATTAAAAAACTACTCCAATGAAAAAAAATAGTAAAAAAACTAAAAACAAAACGTTCATATTAACTGTATCCATAGCAACTATTTTTACATTAAGTTTAAATAGCTGTAAAAAAGATAAAGATTTATCATTACAATGCCTGCCAAACGATTTACAAAATGGGGTACTAGCTTTTTATCCGTTTAGTCAGGGGAGTTTATCGGATTTTAGTGGAAACAATCATCATCTAAACAATACAACCTCAGCAAAAGCTTCTAAAGACAGAAGTTCAAACAGCAACTGTGCCTTTAAATTTGACCATACAAATAATGAATATTTACAAGCCTCTGCCAGTAACTTTTTAAATAATTTATATGTATTTTCTGTTTCTCTTTGGTATAAAAGTGAATATAATGGAAATGGTCAATATCAAATTCTAATTTCACGAGGCGAAACTTTAAATTGCGCAGACAGAAGAGGTGAATGGTCGGTAGGATTATATGATTGCAACCGAGCTGTATTTGGTCACAACAATTCGGTATGGACAAACACCCCAATATGGGCCAACAACAATACTTGTGAAGAAATACAAGAATTAAGTAAGGTATGGAATCATTTAGTGGCTGTAAAAGAAAACGATGTGTACCGCATATATTTAAATGGTGTACTGCAGGAAACGGCAACTGGAAATGCTAATTGCTCTCCGTTATATTTAGCTCAAGACCAAGGCGATTTAATAATCGGAAAATATTTTACCGGACTTATAGATGATATTATTATATACCAAAAGGCATTATCAAGTTCTGAAGTAAAAAAATTACACAATATTTCAGCCTGTTGTGGTAAATAAAAAATCTAATTTTGCGGAAACTTTTTTAAAAAATACTCGTTAAAAAAGCATCTTGATAAATATAGAAACATATAACTTGGCCGTACAAAATTATTCCGATGCCTTATATCGCTTTATATATAAATCTACCAAAGATTATGATTTATCTAAAGATATTACCCAAGATGCTTTTACTAAGTTATGGATAAAAAAAGAAGAAGTTGAGCCTGAAAAAGTAAAATCATGGCTTTATACTACTGCTCATAATTTATTACTAAACGACATTCGAAGAAAAAATGTAATTATAGCACATGCAGGAAATTATAGACAAAACGAAATCACCCTTGCTCCTGATTTGCAATTGAAAGATTTAATTGATCAAGCACTGCAACAATTACCCCAAATACAAAAAAGTGTTTTATTACTTCGAGATTTAGAAGGATATGCATACGATGAAATTGGTGAAATTTTAGAATTATCTGAGTCGCAAGTAAAAGTATATTTATTTAGAGCTAGAGTAAAAATTAAAGAGTTATTAAAAAACAAATTGGTTCTGTCATGAATATTACATCAGAAAATATAGACCAATATCTATTTGATTATGTAGAAGGAAACCTTTCTACCGAACAACAAAAGGAGATAGAAAAATATATCCATCAAAATCCTTCTGCCGAAGAAGATTTAGAGCTATGGAAACTATCTTTTGTGCCCAATGATGATACGATAATTTTTGAGAATAAATCCTTTATCGAAAAAAACTCAAACTCCAATAATATTTGGAAATTAGGTTTATTAGGAATAGAAATTATATCGTTTTTTACTTTTTTAATACTATTAATACCTAAATTATCCGGAACCTCTGACGACAAAATGGATACAAAATACTATTCTAAAAGATCTAAAAATTCATTAATATTAGAAACAAACCCCTTAAAAGAAATAAAACAACTAAAAAAAGAAAACTTTGTCATAACAAATGTAGAAAAATTAGATACCCTACAAAAACAAGAAGAAGTTAAACAAGAAAAAAATATTTCCGTTTCTGAAAAAACAAAAACAACCCGAAAAAAAAATATTTTCAAAGAAAGCTTACAGCAAATTCCTAAAAAAGAAGTGAAAGAACCCCCCATTAATATTCCAAATAATGAACTTCAAAAAACCGAATCTTTAGAAAACAAACAAGACGAATCCAACAAGCAAAACCAAATAAATGAGAATAAAACAAAGCCTATAAATTCTCAAGAATCTGAAAAAGAACAAAAGAAAAAAAAGAAAAAAGATAAAAAATCAAAAGATTTAATCATTATCCCTATTGAAGACACAGGTTTTTAATTTTTTTTATGTCCCTGTAACTTTTAGGTTAGAATACGTTTTATAGCTAAAAAAAATGATGAAATCAATCTTAAAAGCATGTGCATTAATATCCATAAACATAACTATATTAAAAGCGCAAGATCCTTATTTTACACAGTATAAAAATGCCGGTATTTACTCAAATCCTGCGATGGCTGGAGCCTATGACAAATTCAGAATAAATGCTCAACACCGATCTCAGTGGGCAAATTATGAAAATGGATTTCAAACAACACTCATTTCAATAGATAATACCTTTAGCAAAATAAAAGGAGGTATCGGGTATTATTTTATTCGCGATAATTCAATGAATACCCTCTATACCACAAGTCATCAAATAGCTTATGCTCCAAAATTTAGCTTAAGTAAAAAGCACACAATATCTGTAGGTTGTAATGTAGGGGTAAGTTCTAAAAAACTAAATACTGAAAAACTTGTTTTTGGAGATCCCAATGACCCAATATTAAGTTCTAAAACGAGTAAAACTTATTTTGATATAGGATTAGGGTTTATGATAAACTCAGATAAATTTTTATGGTCTGTAGCCTCTAATCACATTAACAGACCTAAGATAGGATTTATGAATGAAAGTTACCGGGAAAGATTGTTTACAAATACATTTTTTGAATACTATGTTAATTTATCTTCACAACTTAAATTAGTTCCGTCTGTATTTTTTGTTAATCATTACATTAGTTCTATTTACGGAGGGAGTATATCTTTAAAATATAAGTTCCTTATACTTGGGGGAGGATTTCGAAACGCTGATGTTATGATTTTAGGTGGTTTACAGCATAAAAACATATCATTCACGTATTCATTTGATAAGTATAATTCGGTAATCCAAAACCTTAATGCACATGAAATATCCTTCCGTTGGTTGTTTAAAAATAATAAGTCGAAAGCATAATCAATTCCAATACAAATTGGTATGTTTGAAATAAAAAAACATGAAATTATTTTTGTTGGATGCCTATGCTTTAATTTATCGAGCTTATTTTTCCTTTGCTAATAATCACCGCTATAATTCAAAAAAACAAAACACCTCTGCACAGTTTGGGTTTACCAATACGTTGTTAGATGTATTGCAAAAAGAAAAGCCTACACACATTGCGGTTGTTTTTGACTCACCCGAAACCGGTGAAAGAGAAGCGATTTATGAACAATATAAAGCCAACCGTGAGCAAATGCCAGAAGATATTCAATTAGCCATTCCTCAAATTATGGAAATCATTGATGCATTTAATATTCCGGTTATTTTTAAAGAAGGATTCGAAGCCGATGATTTAATTGGTGCTTTGGCGAAACAAGCCGAAAAAAAAGGATTTACCGTATACATGATGACTCCCGATAAAGACTACGGACAATTAGTTAGTGAAAATATTTTTATTTATAAGCCGGGTAGAATGGGAAATCCGACCGAAATAATGGGTATTACTGAGGTGTGTAAAAAATTTGAAATAAGCACTCCCTCTCAAGTAATTGATTTACTAAGTTTATGGGGAGATGCCGTTGACAACATCCCCGGAATTCCCGGAATAGGTGAAAAAACCGGAAAAAAACTCTTAGCTGAATATGGCTCTTTAGAAAATATTTTAGAGAATGTCGACAAAATTGGCGGTAAACTAGGTCAAAAGATTGCAGAAAATAAAGAATTAGCTGTTATTTCTAAAAAATTAGCCACCATTATGGTAGATGCGCCCATAACATTAGATCAGACCTCACTTGAATTGCAAGAACCAGATAAAGAAAAGATTAAAAAAATATTTTCGGAATTGGAATTTAGAAGTTTACTTAAAAAAGTATTGGGTGAAGATTTGCAAGTGATTCATAATGGTCAAACCTCATTATTTTCAGAAGAAACAAGTAATACTATTACCAACGAAAAGTATGTAGATTTAAAACAAATAGATGATGTTCCTCATGAATATAAAATTATATTAGATGAAAATATGTTGCTTGAATTAATCAAAGAACTAGATTTATCCAATGAATTTTGCTTTGATACAGAAACAACATCTTTAAACGAAAACGAAGCCGAAATTATAGGATTATCATTTTCCACTAAACCACATACTGGATATTACATTCCATTATATCCTTTCAGTGGAGAATGTAAAAATATGTTGTTAACATTAAAACCATATTTTAAAGACTCTTCAAAATTAAAAATTGCTCAAAATATTAAGTATGATATCAATATATTACATAAATACGGAATTGAAGTGCACGAACCTATTTTTGACACCATGATAGCTCATTACCTTATTATGCCTGATATGCGTCATAATATGGACTTACTGGCTGAAACCTATTTACAATATAAACCTATTTCAATCACAAAACTTATTGGCGAAAAAGGTAAAAACCAAAAAAACATGAAAGATGTTGCATTACCAGAAATTGCAGAATATGCGACAGAAGATGCCGATATTACCTTACAACTAAAGCACGTTTTCTCTCCTGAACTGCTACAAAACAATTTAGAAAAACTATTTTTTGAATTAGAAATGCCTTTAACAAATATTTTGGCAAATATGGAGCGTGAGGGAGTAAATATTGATGTTTTAGCTCTACAAGAATATTCTAAAAAGCTAGAATCAAAACTAGACACATTAACCGAAAAAATTTATTCGGTATGTAACATGCAATTTAATATCGATTCGCCAAAACAATTAGGCGAAGTATTGTATGAAAAATTAAACATTATCGATAAACCTAAAAAAACAAAAACAGGTCAGTATGCCACAGGAGAAGAAGTATTAGTAACCTTAAAAAATAAACATCAAATAATTGATTTAATTCTTCAATACAGGATGTTAAGAAAACTAAAAAACACATATGTTGATCCCCTACCCTTATTGGTTAATTCAAAAACTGGCCGAATTCATACCAGCTTTATGCAAACCGTTGCTGCTACTGGGAGATTAAGTTCAAATAACCCAAATCTGCAAAATATTCCCATAAAAACAGAAGAGGGTCGAGAAATACGAAAAGCCTTTGTGGCAAAAAACAGCGATTACATTTTAGTTTCTGCCGATTATTCTCAAATTGAGTTGCGAATTATTGCTGCACTAAGCAACGATGAAAACATGAAGCTCGCTTTTAAACAAAAAAAAGATATTCATGCAGCCACAGCAGCTAAAGTATTTGGTGTAAAAGAAACAGAAGTTACGCGCGAAATGAGAATAAAGGCAAAAGCTGTAAACTTTGGAATAATTTACGGACAAGGTCCTTTTGGACTATCTCAAAATTTACAAATTTCAAGAACAGAAGCAAAAGAAATTATTGATAATTATTTCACTCAATTCCCTTCTATTCAAGAGTATATGAAAAAAAATATAGAATTTGCAAAAAAAAACGGTTACGTAGAAACGATTATGGGGAGAAGAAGATATTTGCAAGATATTCATTCAAATAATGCTGTTGTAAGAGGTCATGCTGAAAGAAATGCTGTAAATGCCCCCATTCAAGGATCGGCTGCAGATATTATTAAAATGGCTATGATAAAAATCCATAAAACATTTGAGCAAAAAAACATTCAATCAAAACTTATTTTACAAGTACATGATGAGTTGGTATTTGATGTGTTAAAATCTGAACAAGAAGAGGTCGTTAAAATTATTCAAGAAAACATGGAAAATGCCGTAAAATTATCTGTCCCTCTAGATGTTGAAGTAGGAGTGGGAAATAATTGGTTAGAAGCTCACTAAAATAAAGCCTTTATTTTTTAATTAAAAATATTAAAGCATCCTTGTATATTTGCCGAAAAAAATCATGAACTACTGGCTAGTAAAATCTGAACCTTTTAAATATTCTTGGGAACAATTTTTAAAAGATGGTAAAACCTTTTGGGATGGAGTTCGAAATTACCAAGCACGCAACAATTTAAAAGCAATGAAAAAAGGCGACTGGGTATTGTTTTATCACAGTAATGAAGGAAAAGAAATTGTGGGATATGCCGAAGTTATTAAAGAATTTTATCAAGATCCTACCTCTACAGATCCAAATTGGGTTTCTGTAGATATTAAGCCTATAAAAACACTGTTAAAACCCATAACGTTAGAAGTTATTAAACAAGACATTATATTACAAAATATGGCTTTAGTTAAACAGGGACGTTTATCGGTCATGCCAATTTCTAAATCTGAGTTTGATAGAGTTTTAGAGCTATCTGAAAATTAAATTATATGCGTTAATTTTACGCTGTTATCAAATAATATCTTAAAAAAATAGTAAGTTCGCAAAATAGTATATTCATGAGACAGTTAGTAATACTTTTATTTTTATTCTCGAGCTCGTATTTATTTTCGCAAACAGGAAATGGAACCATTAGGGGATTTATTTACGAAGAAAAAACAGGAGAGCCAATTATTTTTACCAACGTATTTTTGAAAGGGACTTCTTTAGGAGCAGCCACCGATGTAAATGGCTTTTTCACCATTTCAAGAGTGCCTGCGGGCACTTACACTATTGTAGTATCCGGACTTGGATATGATACACTTCAAAAAAGTGTTACAGTAAAAAAAGATCAAATTGAAAGCGTAAAGTTATATGTAAAACAAGCATCGGTTCAATTACAAGAAGTTCAGGTTTCAGCAGAAAAAGAAGAGAATAAAACACAAGTTCAAATGAGTGTTACCAAGATTACTCCTAAAGAAATAAAGCAATTACCTACGATAGGAGGTGAAGCGGATATTGCGCAATATCTTCAGGTTTTACCTGGGGTTGTGTTTACCGGTGATCAAGGAGGGCAACTATACATTAGAGGTGGGGCACCTATACAGAACAAAGTTTTATTAGATGGCATGATTATTTACAACCCTTTTCATACTATTGGGCTTTTTTCTGTATTTGAAACCGATATCATGAGAAATGCAGATGTATATACCGGAGGATTTAATGCTCAATACGGAGGTAGAATTTCATCGGTTATGGATATCACTACTCGCGATGGAAACAAAAAACGTTTTGGAGGAAAAGTTGGCGCAAACACATTTGGCTCAAAAGTGATATTAGAAGGCCCTCTAAAAAAAGTAACCGATGAAAGTAAAGGCTCATCTTCCTTTATATTAACCGGAAAAAAATCGTATCTCGATCAGTCTTCAAAAGTATTTTATCCGTATGTTGACAGCTCAGGGATACCCTTTAGTTTTACCGATGTGTACGGAAAAATTTCATTCAATGGAAGTAACGGTAGTAAATTTAACCTCTTTGGCTTTAACTTTAACGATCAGGTTACTTGGAAAGCAATTTCTGATTTAAACTGGAAAACTTGGGGCATTGGTTCAAATTTCGTGCTTATACCAGAGGCTTCTGCTACATTAATAGATGGAAGCTTTTCTTATTCTCAATACGACATTACCTTACTTGAGGCAAATAAAGGAGAGCGCTTTAGTGCTATTGACGGATTTAATTTTGATATGAATTTCACTTCATTTCAGGGAAAAAATGAATTAAAATATGGATTTCAACTCCTTGGATTTTCAACCAATTTTAAATTTGTAAACGATTTTAACCGAACCATTTCTCAAGAAGCTTTTACTACTGAATTATCTGGATTTTTAAAATATAAAATTACCTTAGGTAATCTAATTTTAGATCCAGGGATGAGAATACAATATTACGCATCACTAAACACATTTTCACCCGAACCTCGAATAGGAATTAAATATAACGTAACAAATAATATGCGTTTAAAAGCTGCAGGAGGAATATATTCTCAAAATTTAATCAGTGCTAATTCAGAAAGAGATGTTGTAAATATTTTTAACGGATTTTTATCAGGTCCCGAAAGTTTACAAGATAGTATTTATTATAAAAATGGCACAGTGCGTGCTCGAAACCACGAACTTCAAAAAGCCACTCACGCCATTGGTGGAATAGAAATAGATGTTACTTCACGCATAAATTTAAATGTTGAAGGGTATTACAAATGGTTTAATCAATTATCAAATATAAATCGAAACAAAATATTTGAAGATAACGCTGAAAATTCATTCCGACCTCAAATTTTACGGAAAGACTTTATTATAGAAACCGGAGATGCTTATGGGGTTGATCTTGTTCTAAAATACGAGTTTAAAAGAGCCTATCTTTGGGCTGTATATTCTTGGATGAAATCAAACAGGTTTGATGGTATAAACACCTATCCTCCTATTTTCGATAGACGACATAATATAAATTTAGTGGGTAATTATAAATTTGGTAAAGACTTAAATTGGGAATTAAGCGTTCGATGGAATTATGGTTCTGGGTTACCTTTCACTCAAACTCAAGGCTTTTACGAACAATTTACATTTAGTGATGGTATAAATACTAATTATACATCTTCAAATGGCGAATTAGGAATTTATTATGGAGATTTAAATGCAGGAAGATTACCTGATTATCATCGTTTTGACATAAACATTTCTAAAAAGTTTTACTTCGGAGATTTTTCTGAATTAGAAGTAAATATTGGTGCAACTAATTTGTATAATAGAAATAACATATTTTACTTCGACAGAATTAACTACGAACGAGTAGATCAATTGCCTCTACTCCCAACCGTTGGATTTAACTGGACTTTTTAAGGATTAGGTACTTCTTTACTTTTTAAATAAAACTCACTGTAGTAATTCATACCTTGTAATTTCTCAAAACTTCCATAGTTTTTAACATGTTCTGCATTCACCGTTGCAGTCATTTTGTAATCTCCATTGGCTAATGTAAATGTTTTCTTTTCTTGAGATTTTAAAGTAACCTTATAACTTTGAGGTCCACTGTAACGAATAATTAAATCAAAATCGGTATCATTTTTAACTTCTACTAAACTAGTCGACTTATTAACTCCACCCTTTGGGGTTTTGTAATCCATTGGGGGTAAACTTTTATAGTCTTTATTAAAAATATCGTTTACTTCATAATCTACTATTGCCTTCTCTGCTTCGTCTTTATGTTTACCATTGGGGAATTTTTTTAAATACTCATTATAAGAATACAGTGTTTTATTCTTCTTAGCTTTTTCCCATATTTCATTTTCTTTTTTTTCTTCGGTTGATACAGGCTCTTGTTTTATTGTTGATAATGTGGGTTCTTCATTTATTATCACGGAATTATTTTGTGGTTCCTCTGCTACTTCATTGATTTCTGACTTTTCAACGGTATCATTACTTACGATTTCATGGGTGTTATTTTTCTCCGAAATTTCTTCAGCCACATTATTCTGAACAACAGTATCCGGACATTTTGGTGTAAACAAACAACCTCTTAAAAAAAGTAAAAAGAACACCACATTACTCACTATTAATAAATTTCTAACTAAATTATTTTGCTTTTTTTCCATATTATTTTTTTTCATGCTATTACGAAATATTCAATTTTAAGTTACTTTACATTAAAATATTTATTTTTACAATACTAATACATTTATAAAAATATCATATGCTAAAATATACTGCGATTACTATTTTTTTGTTCTCATTAAGTTATTCAACAATTTGTCAAAATAAATACTATAATCATATTGAAGAAGTAATAGATGAAAAAGTTCGAGATAAATCTATCAAAAAATATATATTAAATGCATGGGAAGATTATAAAAACAATGATTTACAATCTATTTTGAAACATCAAAATGATCTTGAAAGTTATTTAGAAAATAACCAAATTAATCCTAAATCAAGTAACAACTTTGGATTTGGTGCAGAGCCCTTTATTGCTATAAACCCATTAAACATGAATCATATTGTAGTAACTTATATGGAACAAGTTGGATCTACCTTAGATATGCCCGTATATTATTCATTTGATGGAGGTTTAAATTGGACTAAAAGCATATTCAGTACATTACAAACCTTAAATAACCTAGGAAAACAATCTTTAGGCGGAGGTGACCCCGTTTTTGTATTTGATGCAAATGGAACACTCCATATGACCTGGCTATATTTAAACGGAAACTTATTAAATTTAAAATTAAGTATGTTTTATGCATACTCTACAGATGGGGGAATTACATTTAATATTCCTTCCGATATAAATGACCATATCGTATACGAGGGAAGTTTATTTTCTGGAGATTTAATTGACAGACAATGGATGACTGTAGATAAAACAAATGGCCCACACCATGGTAATGTTTATTTAAGTGCAATATATTTAGGCAATAAACTATCTAATCCCGGGCAAATTGTTATGGTAAAACCCCCTTTAAATAATGGATTTTTAGATACCGCAATAGCGGCTGTACCAAAAATAGGTAATAACGCCACTCAATTTGGTAATGTTTTAGTAGATGAGTTGGGAACAGTTCATTTGTCCTGTATGGTTTTTCAGCAAAGTACTGGAGTAGGAGGAGTGTATTATACAAAATCAACAGATGGGGCAAATTCTTTTAGTTTTCCACAAAAAATTGCCGATGCCAAAACAACTTTACCAAATTCATCAGGACACTTAGTACATAGCAGAGACAATAGTGCTGTAAGTTTGGCGGTAGATAATCATAATATATATATTGCTTGGTCTGATATGTCTAATAATGATGTGCATTCATTTTATGCCTTATCTCACAACAGAGGGGATAATTGGACACTACCAATAGAATTTGGAGACTCTGTAAGTATGGGGAATTATTATCATCTTATGCCCAATATCTCAGCCGACTCAGGATATCTATCTATTTCGTGGTACAGAGTAGACAGGAGCTCATATTTATCAGACTATTTATTACTTCACTCAATAGATTCAGGATTAACATTATCAAATTATCAAGTTATTTCCAATAATTATACAGATTTTTCAGGAGCACAAACAAGTAGTGATTTTTATGGAGACTATAACACAAGTGTTCAAATGGGTTGTGATATATTTTCAATATGGTGCGATGGTAGTTCAGGAAATACAAATGTTTACTTAGTTAAAAAAAATCACTGTATTTCAACTCCTGTTGAATTATTTCCAATTAATTCTTTACAATATTCGTTTAATATTTATCCAAATCCTGTTAAAGAAACTCTTCAAATACAAATTGAAAGCACCCAAATAAATGAATTAGATATCAAAATATTCAACACGAAAGGAGTTTTGCTTATTTATGAAAAAACTCCGATTGAAAAAGGGAAAAAACTTTACCCAATAAATTTACCCGATTTAGCAGCAGGAATGTATATTTTAAACATCAGGGATGAATTAGGGATAATAAATACAAGAATTTTTAACGTAGTAAAGTAATCTTAAATTATCTTATTAAAAAAGATAATACATCAGCAAAAGTTCGGTGAGGCTCCTCAATCATAGGTATATGTCCTACTTTGTCGTAAATTTCTATTTCTGCCTGAGGAATTCTCTTTTTAAATTCATAAGCATATTCAACGGGTTGAGTAGTATCTTGCTTCCCCCATATAATTAAAGTGGGATTTTGAATAGTATGCAATAAATCTACATTTGGCTTTAAATCTACCTTTGCAATTGAAAATAATCTTTCAAAATTTCCTTCAATATTTATCATTTTATAATATTTTTCTATCATAGCCTTAGAAACTCTATTTTTATAATAAACCTGCCTTCTCAAAATAACGGAAATTAATAATCGGGGCACTCCTCTTTTCATTATTTTTTTAAAAACAGGTCGCTTAATAATTTCAAATGTGGGGATCCTCTCTTTGCCACCAAAAAAACCTGCAGAATTCATTAAAACTAGTTTATTTACTTTTTCCTTATACTTAATAGCGAACTCCCATGTTATCCATCCTCCTAAAGAATTTCCAACAATATGAGTATTATTAATATTTATAGAATTAGTAAATTCATGAATTAAATCAACAATAGTATGAACGTCTATTCCATCAAAATACCCACTTAGTCCAAAACCTGGTAAATCAATACGAATTACCCTAAAGTGTTTTACTAAATGGCTAGTGATTTTATCCCAATTATGCAATGACCCTCCTAGCCCATGTATTAATAAAATGGGAGTACCATCGCCTTCATCTCTATAATGAATATCTATTCCTTTAATTTTAATAAACTTTGAACTTTCATTGGTAAATAAAGTAAAACCTTGTTCTTTAGAAATGATGTGTTTTCTAATCATAATTTATAAAATAACTTTCGTTTTATATACTCTTTTGTTACCAAGTTTATCGGTTACTTCTAATATTAAATCTTGCTGACCTTTTATTTTAGGAAAATATTCATCCGGTGTATATGTTAAAGTATGATTCTTATATTCATATTCAGCTAACAACCAATAATTTGAAATCATTAATTTATAATTTGAAATTCCTGATAAATTGTCAGAAATTTTAAATGAAATATTTTTGTTTTTTGAATTAGGTAATTTTAAAACTCCGATATATGGCGCAATAGTATCAGACAACACGGCATACGAGCCAAAATTTTTTAATTGAGCAGTTATATATCCATTTTCTACCTTACCACCTTCATAAGTATACCTATCTCCTTCTATAGATGCAACAAAAAGTTTGCTATTATCTTGAGCTTCTCGTGTTAATTTAATAACTAAAGTTATAGGTTTGTGTAATGGAGTATAAGTATTGTGAATATGATGAATATTTGAATAAAAGTTTTTAGATACATTTTTTGAAGAAGAATATTCGAATAAAATATCTTCATATAACCTCCCTTCAGGAATCGTAACAATACATTCGTCATTTTGATAAGAATTGTGGATATCATAATGAAAAAACTTTGTTGTAATATTCTGACTTTTACTACTAGAAGCAGAAATTTCTTGTATTTGTTTTTTTCCGATAACCTCAAACTCTAATTCTGATGTATTACTATGATAATCCGTTGTGATTATTTTAACTTTATAGGTTCTCTCTTCATGAACAGAAACAATACCCTTATTCTCTAAATTTGAATAAACATTCAATTTATTCCCAGGATCAACATATGCTTTTTGAATTTTCATACCCGATTTTTTCCAAATTTCATAATCAACAAATGAGTTAATATATCTAGTTTCATCAAAAGCTACCTCATCTAATTGACTTTTAAACACCAATACTGAATCCACGTACATTTCCATTTTATAAATCCCAAACCGATTACCCGAATTGGTAAAAAAGTCTAAACATGATACCCCAAAACCTATTTCTCCCCATGCTGTAATAGGCTTATAATTTTTAATATTGTATTTCCCATCTTTACCTGTACACCTAAGAATTATTTTTTCAGTTTTACCATTTACAAAACTTTGATTTCCTTTTGGAAAAATACCCAAGTTATAAATAGAAGGATTAATGTTATCTTGCACTCCAAAATCAAATAGTAAAGGATTAATTGTTTTTTCATCCACATTTCTGATTTCAAAATGTAAATGTGGAGCACTAGAACCTCCAGTATTTCCTGAGTAAGCAATTAATTCACTCGTTTTTATAACTAAATCTAACTTATCAGGAAACAATTCAATTTCGAAAGTCTGTTTTTCATATTGAAACTTTTTAATATATTTTTCAATCTTTTCTGAGAATTTACTCAAATGTGCATACACACTAACATATCCATTAGGATGAGTAATATAAAGCACCTTTCCATAACCTCGTGTTGATATTTTAATTCTTGAAACATAACCATCGTAAATACTGTATATATTTTTTCCTTCTTGACCCTGTGTTTTAATATCTAAGCCGCCATGAAAATGATTTGGCCTAAGTTCAGCAAAATTTCCAGCCAGTAATACAGTAGAGTCTACCGGAGATTTAAAAATTCCTTTGGGATATATTTTTTGTGCCTTAACTTTGTTACTGTAAAATAACAAAAAACACCCCATAGTAATAATGTATCTTAATGAGAACAATATGTGTGTTTTTATCATACCAACAAAAAAATGAAAAAATTTGATATTCCAGAAGCTTATCAGAGCAATATAATAAAAAAAATTAAGCAGTACAGAAAAATTAACGACCCTAAAAAAAAAGATTTTTCGCCTACACGATTAAATTTTGAATCATTAGAAATTGTTCTTGCCCGACATTTTGGGTTTTGTTATGGTGTAGAAAATGCTATTGAAATTTCATATAAAGCTGTTCAAGAAAATAAAGGAAAAAAAATTTATTTACTGAGTCAAATGATTCATAATCCTCATGTAAACGCAGATTTAAATAGCAATGGAATTGATTTTATATTAGATACTGAAGGAAATAATATAATATCATGGGATAAAATCAGTAAAAACGATGTGGTAATTATTCCTGCATTTGGCACAACGCTTGAAATAGAAAATCTTTTAAAAGAAAAAGAAGTAGATATTAAAACATATAACACAACATGTCCGTTTGTAGAAAAAGTTTGGAAAACATCTCAAAAAATTGGTGAGAAAAATTTTTCTATTGTTATACACGGAAAACATAACCATGAAGAAACAAGAGCTACATTTTCACACGCCAATCAAAATGCTCCTTCCATAATTGTAAAAAATATAGAAGAAGCAAAAATACTGTGCTTATATATTTTAGAAAAAATTTCACTTCATGAATTTAATCAAATATTTAAGGGTAAATACTCGAATAATTTTATCCCAAATATTCATTTAAATAAAGTTGGAGTTATTAATCAAACAACAATGCTTGCCTCAGAAACTCACGAAATTTCTGAACTAATTAAAAATACTTTAATACAAAAATTTGGCATAGAAAATATTTCAGAACACTTTGCTGATACAAGAGACACTTTGTGTTATGCAACAAATGACAATCAAGATTCTACCTTAGAGTTATTAAAAGAAAAACATGTGGATTATGCGCTGGTGGTTGGGGGGTATAATAGCTCAAATACATCACATTTAGTCGAACTTTGCGAAAGTAAATTTAAAACCTTTTTTATTTCATCTGCTGATGATATTAAAACGAATGGAGAAATAGCCAATTTTAATATACACACAAACGAAATTAAACATTCCAAATTTGAATTATCTAGAAACACTTTTCAAAAAATCATCATAACAAGTGGAGCTTCTTGTCCTGATAGTATTTTAGAGGAAATTATTTTAAAATTATTTTCCTTAAAAAACATCTCAAAAGAAACATTAAACTTAGAAGGATTTGTTAGCTAACGTAACATATTTTTAATCTATACGTAACAAAGAATAAATAGTTTTTTGTTTAGGGATATGAAAAATTACATAGGCTTATTCTTACTTTTTCTTAAATCATTTTATTTCCTTGCACAAGACAATGTAGGAATAGGAACTAATACCCCCCATAATTCATCTAGTCTTGAAATATTAAGTACCGATAAAGGTTTACTCATACCAAGAATATCAGATACAAATAACGTAATTTTTCCTCACGCGTATGGTTTAATTATATTTCATACCCCTGACAGTACCATTAGATACTGGGATGGAATTATATGGAGAAAAATTTTTGCTACCAATGTAAGCACAGGAATTATTGGAGTAACGGGTGCTACTGGTATTACAGGACCTACGGGACCTACTGGTATTAGTGGTGCTAACGGAGCAACGGGACCTACTGGATTAACAGGAAGTGTTGGACCTACGGGGCCAACAGGAGTTGGAACTACTGGTGCTACAGGACCTACGGGTGTTACTGGTATTACCGGTAATAACGGTGCAACAGGACCTACGGGACCTACAGGAGCTGGAACTACTGGAGCAATGGGACCTACTGGATTAGCAGGAAGTGCTGGACCTACGGGGCCAACAGGAGTTGGAACTACTGGTGCAACAGGACCTACGGGTGCTACTGGTAATAATGGGGTTACTGGACCTACAGGACCAACAGGTGTTAGTGGTGCTAACGGAGCAACGGGATCTACTGGATTAGCAGGAAGTATTGGACCTACTGGACCTACTGGTGTTGCTGGTAATAATGGGGCGACTGGACCTACAGGACCTACAGGTGTTAGTGGTGCTAACGGAGCAACGGGACCTACTGGATTAGCAGGAAGTATTGGACCTACGGGACCAACAGGCGCAGGTACTACTGGCGCTACTGGACCTACAGGACCTACAGGTGTTAGTGGTGCTAACGGAGCAACAGGACCTACTGGATTAACAGGAAGTGTTGGACCAACCGGGCCTACTGGAGGGTTGAATGAAAGATATTTAGATATAGCTCCAATACCAGCAACTACGAATCAAATAGCATTTACAATATATTCTAGTGATTATATAGTGGTACCAGCAAGTATGGATGGTTGGTATATTACAACTGTAAGTTTTGGTGTATTTACTGCATCTGACGGAATTTTAAGAATGAATATTAATATTCAAAAAGCTTCAGGAGGTGGAGTAAATTTAGCAAGTTGTAATTTTATAGAAAATGAACTTGAATCAACTTGTATTTACAGTAGACAGGTTTTTAGGGGTGATAGGATAAGATTAGGAACACATGAATTTACTGGGTCAACTCCAACCGGAGCGTATTGTTTGATTAAATTTTCAACAACACCTTAAATTATTATTAAAATATTGTATTAAAAAGAATTAATAACTACATTAGTATTAAATTCAAATTATTGTGAAAATTTACATTGTTTTACTATTCATAATATTGTTCACAAACCTATTTACCCAAGACAATGTAGGGATAGGAACCAATAGCCCTCATAATTCATCTAGTCTTGAAATATTAAGTACCGACAAAGGTTTACTAATTCCTAGAATATCAGATACAAATAACGTAATTTTTCCTCACGCGTATGGTTTAATTATATTTCATACCCCTGACAGTACCATTAGATACTGGGATGGAATTATATGGAGAAAAATTTTTGCTACCAATGTAAGCACAGGAATTATTGGAGTAACGGGTGCTACTGGTATTACCGGACCTACGGGACCTACTGGTGTTAGTGGTGTTAACGGAGCAACGGGACCTACTGGATTAACAGGAAGTGTTGGACCTACGGGGCCTACAGGAGTTGGAACTACTGGTGCTACTGGACCTACGGGAGTTACTGGTATTGCCGGAAATAATGGAGCAACTGGACCTACTGGGCCAACAGGAGCTGGAACTACTGGTGCTACTGGACCTACGGGAGTTACTGGTATTGCCGGAAATAATGGAGCAACTGGACCTACTGGGCCAACAGGAGCTGGAACTACTGGTGCAACCGGACCTACGGGAGTTACTGGTATTGCGGGTAATAACGGAGCAACAGGACCTACTGGAGCAACTGGAGCAACTGGAGCAACTGGGCCTACTGGGGTAAGCGGTATTGCCGGAAATAATGGTGCAACTGGACCTACGGGGCCAACAGGAGCTGGAACTACTGGTGCAACCGGACCTACGGGAGTTACTGGTATTGCGGGTAATAACGGAGCAACAGGACCTACTGGACCAACAGGAGCTGGAACTACTGGCGCTACTGGACCTACGGGTGTAACTGGTATTGCCGGTAGTAACGGTGCAACCGGACCTACTGGGCCAACAGGCGCAGGAACCACTGGTGCTACAGGTCCTACAGGATTAACAGGAAGTGCTGGTGCTAACGGAGCAACCGGACCTACTGGTCCTACGGGAGTTGGAACTACTGGTGCAACTGGACCTACGGGTGTTACTGGTATTGCGGGTAATAACGGAGCAACAGGACCTACTGGACCAACAGGAGCTGGAACTACTGGCGCTACTGGACCTACGGGTGTAACTGGTATTGCCGGTAGTAACGGTGCAACCGGACCTACTGGGCCAACAGGCGCAGGAACCACTGGTGCTACAGGTCCTACTGGATTAACAGGAAGTGTTGGTGCTAACGGAGCAACCGGACCTACTGGTCCTACGGGAGCATCAGGATCTGATGCAGACTGGTTTGAAGTAGGAACATCTATTCCTCCTGATGCAATTACAGATAATATTTATAAAACTTCGGGAAATGTAGGTATTGGAACAAATAATCCAAATTTAAAATTAGATATTAGAGGAACTAATGCCAAAGCAACAACAGCTGTACTACAAAACATTGTTTCTATTGCTAGTAACGATGCGGCTAATCCATTAAGACTACAATTTGGTTTAAAAACAGACGCAACAGCCACTAATAGATATGCTAGTATGGAGTTAGATGATGCTGGAACAAAAAGACATATTTCATTTCAGCCAGACGGAGGGAACATTGGAATTGGGCTTATTAATCCTTCAGATAAATTAGACGTGGAAGGTAGTATAGATTTAAATAATGCTGCAGATTATTTTAAAATATCTGGAGGTAGATTTATGCACAGAAGAGGTGCAAATACAAATGTTTTTGTAGGGCACGAAGCCGGTGCTAATGTTCCTGTAACTGCTGCGTCAGGAGGTAATATTGGAATTGGATATTGGGCGTTAAGAAGTTTAAATGCTGTTGCTACAGGACCTCATTCAAATATAGCGATAGGATCTAGATCATTATTCAGTATAACAAATAATTCTTCAGCCGGGAATAACATATCAATTGGCACTGATGCAGGATACGAACTGGTGAGTGGAAATAGTAATATTATTTTGGGTACAACTAGCCTTCAGTTTAACCAAACTGGTAGTAATAACACAGTAATTGGACATCGATCAGGAAACCTGATAAACCCAGGTAGTAGTAATTCATTTAATGTATTAATAGGGAATAATACTGGGTATAGCCTACAAAATAATGATAGCGCAAATATATTTATAGGTTATAGAGCGGGTGAACAAGCGACTGGTAGTAATAAACTATTTATTGAAAACTCAAATTCTTCAACTCCTTTAATTTGGGGGGACTTTTTAACAGATAAATTGAGGATTAATGGTGAATTTCAAATAAATGACCCTAGTACTACAGGATATAAATTCCCTACAATTGATGGGAGTGCTAATCAAATTTTAAAAACAGATGGAAATGGAACCTTAAGTTGGACTAACGCTACTCCTACATTAAATATTTGGGCAGGATACTCTTCTTTTCAAAATTTTACTGCCACACTACAAAAAACAGATGCATTAAGTTATTATGTAAATGGAACAGATATCACATATAATTCTGCAACCGATATTTATACTCTACAGCCAGGAGTTTATGAATTGCATGCTGAGGCATATATTAATGGGGGAATGGGTTCTACAAATGACTGGGTACAATTACAATGGTGGAATGAAAATACAGGAACTGCATTTCCTGGATCACAAACCATTCTTTTGCGTTCAATTCAAGCTACCAATGGAGATAATATTAATACTGTTGCAAGTTTTGTTGCTAATGTTGCAGCTGCTACTAATATCTCATTAAAATCTGTCGGATTTTTTGGAACAAGTGTACACGTATCAGCAAATATTAGAATTAAAAAAATAAATTAATGGAATACAGGAGGTTAGGAAGTTCTGGATTACAAGTAAGCGCATTATCTCTTGGTTCTTGGATTACTTTCGGAAAACAAATTGACAATAGTGTTGCTGAATCCTTAATGAAATATGCATATGATCAGGGAATAAACTTTTTTGATAATGCCGAAATATATGCCAAAGGACAATCAGAAATTGTGATGGGAGAAATTTTAAAAAAAATGGGTTGGTCCAGAGATAGTTATATCGTTTCTAGCAAAGTATTTTGGGGAGGAGATAAACCTACACAAAAAGGATTATCTCGAAAACATGTTGTAGAAGCCTGTCATGCAGCTCTAAAAAGACTTCAAGTAGAGTATTTAGATTTGTATTTTTGTCATCGGCCTGATGTAAACACCCCTATTGAAGAAACAGTTTGGACTATGCATCAACTCATTATGCAAGGGAAAATATTGTATTGGGGAACATCCGAATGGAGTGCACAAGAAATAACCGATGCCATAGGGATTGCTAATAAATACCACCTAATTGCCCCGGTTATGGAACAACCTCAGTACAATATGTTACACAGAAGAAGATTTGAAGTTGAATATCATAGATTATTTAAAGATTATTCGTATGGTAGTACTATTTGGTCTCCTTTAGCATCTGGAATATTAACAGGAAAATATAACAAAAAATTTCCTAAGGACACTAGATTAGGTTTAGATGGTTTTGATTGGTTAAAAGAAAAAAATTTAACTGAAACCAACATTCAAAAAGTAATTAAACTAGAAGAATTCTCTAAAAAAATAGGAGTTCCTTTAAATAAATTAGCTTTAGCTTGGTGTTTAAAAAACAGCCATGTTAGTACCGCTATTTTAGGGGCATCAAAAATGGAACAATTACAAGACAATATAGAAAGTTTAAAATACTTACCCTCGTTAACAAATGATATAATGCAGGAGATTGAGATTATTCTTCAAAATAAGGAAGAAGTGTTAGTTTTTTAAGAAATTATTTTAATAATTTCTTGTCTTTACAAATAACAAGCTGCCAATTATAGTAAAGCTAGAGATAAGACCTGTTAAGTATGCATAATAGGGCCAAAATAAAACCCCTGGTATAGAATAAAATAACATCATGATGATAAAGGGGAATATATATTCTTTTTGTCTTTTATAAAATACGCCTAAAAATCCAATATGAAAAAAAATGAATGTTTTACTCAATGTATCGAGTAACTTTTTAAAATATGTTTTCAAAATAAATATAGGATCTTCTTTTAATATATATATATACTTTCTCATCATAATCTCTTCATATTTTTGAGGCATACTTAATGCATTAATTTTTGGAATATTTTGTATGTTTTTTAATTTTATTTCATCTCGAACTGTATTATATCCATATACATCGCTCCATTTAATTCCGTATTTATTTTCTTTATCGTACCCTAAACCTAAGTACATTCCATGCCAAAATATATGAGAATACATAAAGCCAGAAAATAACCTTGAATCATACCCTCGCTGAATTAATGTTTTATTTCTAAGTTGTATAATTTGATGTTTAAAAATATAAGGTAAACCTAGACCCATTAACATCATAAAAACAAAAAGTAACGGTTTAAAAAAAGAAGATTGTTTAAAGCATGTAATTATAATATAAAAAAACATAAATAAAAAAACTCCAAATGAAGCGTAAGCTCTAAATTGATTATATATTCCAAGAACTATAAAAATCATAAGAAAAGAGAAATAAACAACAACTTGATTGGATTTATAATGAAATAAATATATCAATAAGGGTAAAAAGCAAACACTTAAAAAAAGAAATACATATACATCTAAAATATAAAACATAAAAAATGCTAAAATAGATAGCATTAGTACTGAAAAGTAATATTTTGTATTTTCATTAATTAGTAAATGAAATCCTATATTAGCAATTAAAAAACCAAGCAATACCATTGAAATAAAAAAATATAAGTATGCCTGTTTATAATGTATATTAAATGTCTTTGACAACCAGGGAATTACTAAATATATACCTAAATCATCTCCGGTAGTTTCCATTGGAAAAATAAACTTTTTTTCAACAGAATCGCTATCTATAAAATCAACATACCTTATTAAAGGTATTTGTAAATCATTGTAAGCATTTACTGCATCAAATAAATGAGGTGTTCTTCTACCTTCATTAAGAAAAATTAATTTATGCTTATAAACATCAAATGTGTGACCAACTGTGGGAAATTTAAAAATAATGAATAAACAAAGGAATATAAAAAAGAGGAAAGTAATCCAAAAACGATAAATTTTAACCATATCTATAGATTTGGTTATATATTACCACTAACCCTAAAGCTTAATTATCCGTTTAATGCTTCAGCACCTGCTGAAATCTCTAAAATTTCACCCGTAATAGCTGCTTGCCTAGCTTTGTTATAATGTAATTTTAAATCCTTAATCAAAGAAGAAGCATTATCTGTGGCCTTATGCATTGCTGTCATTCTTGAACCATGTTCTGATGCATTTGAATCAATAAAGGCTTTATAAAACTGAATTTTTAAATATTTAGGAACTAAATGATGGTATAATTCAGATTTTGAAGGTTCTATGATATAATCATTATTAGTTGATATATCAGTAGTAATAAAATTTTCATCTTTTTTAAAAGGTAAAATTTGTTCTGTTACTACTTCTTGAACTGCAGCATTTTTAAATTTATTATAAACTAAAACAACCCTATCATATTGTTTATCAAGAAAACCATCTAATATATTGTTGATATGAGGAATAAAATTTTCAAAAGAAGCATTATTTATCAAATCATTTAAATTTTTAGGCAATAAATTTCCTTTAATATTGTATTCAGTTCTTCTGAAATAATCGTATGATTTTTTTCCGGCTGATAATACGGTAATATTTACTTTGTTTTCAGATTTATACTGCTGAATTAAATGATTTGTAGCTTTTAAAATATTTGAATTAAAAGCCCCACATAATCCTCTATTAGAACTAATAGGAATGATTAAAATATTTTTAGGCACATTCGTTCTGGAATATACATTTTCGCTATCCTCAACTTGAGATGACAAATTATGTAATAAACTAGATAATTTTTCAGTATATGGACGTAATTGTAGTATATTATTTTGAGCTCTCTTCAGTTTCGCAGCTGAAACCATTTTCATAGCAGATGTTATCTGTCTGGTTGAGCTAACAGATTGTATTCTATTACGTATCTCCTTTAAATTAGCCATATTATTTTTTGTATTTAGAAGCCAGCTCTAAACATACTTTTTCTAAAACACTTACAGTTTCATCACTTAAATTTCCTTTTTTTAAATCTGCAAGTACATTTGCATGTTTTACCTCTAGTAAGTTTAAATACTCTGATTCAAATGATCGAACCTTATTTAAAGGCACATCTTTTAACAAGCCTTTTGTTCCACAAAAAATAATGGCTATTTGTTTTTCAACAGATAATGGAGAATTATTACTTTGCTTTAATATTTCTACGTTTCTAGCTCCTTTGTCAAGCACTGATTTAGTTGTAGCATCTAAATCAGATCCAAACTTAGCAAAAGACTCTAATTCTCTATACTGAGCTTGATCTAACTTTAAAGTTCCAGCTACTTTTTTCATCGACTTAATTTGTGCTGATCCCCCTACTCTAGAAACTGATATACCTACGTTTATAGCAGGCCTTACTCCTGAATTAAATAAATTTGATTCTAAAAATATCTGGCCATCTGTAATTGAAATAACATTTGTAGGAATGTATGCAGAAACGTCACCCGCTTGAGTTTCAATTATAGGAAGAGCAGTTAAAGAACCGCCTCCTTTCACTCTTGCTTTTAAAGATTCGGGTAAGTCATTCATATTTTTAGCAATATCATCTGATGCAATAACTTTTGCAGCTCGTTCTAATAAACGTGAGTGTAAGTAAAATACATCACCAGGGTATGCTTCTCTACCGGGAGGTCTTCTAAGTAATAAAGATACTTCTCTATATGCTACAGCTTGTTTTGATAAGTCATCATATACAATTAATGCTGGTCTACCTGTATCTCTAAAATACTCCCCAATTGCCGCGCCAGTGAATGGAGCATAAAATTGCATTGGTGCAGGATCAGAAGCATTGGCCGCTACAATTATTGTATAAGGTAAAGCACCATTTTCTTCTAATGTTTTTAAAATACCCGCAACGGTTGAGCCCTTTTGACCTATTGCAACATATATACAATATACTGGCTCTCCCCTATCGTAAAACTCTTTCTGATTAATAATAGTATCGATAGCAACGGTTGTTTTACCTGTTTGTCTATCTCCAATAATTAACTCTCTTTGACCTCTTCCAATTGGAATCATAGCATCAATTGCCTTAATTCCAGTTTGAAGTGGTTCGTTAACAGGCTGTCTATATATAACACCAGGAGCTTTCCTCTCTAAAGGCATTTCATATAATTCTCCAGAAATAGGCCCCTTACCATCAATTGGATTTCCTAAAGTATCCACAACTCTTCCTAACATACCATCTCCTGCTTTAATAGAAGCAATTTTTTTGGTTCTTTTCACTGTATCTCCTTCTTTTACACCAGTAGAAGAACCCAACAACACCACCCCAACATTATCTTCTTCAAGGTTCATGGCTATACCTTTTAATCCATTAGCAAACTCCACTAATTCTCCAGACTGAACTGATTCTAATCCAAATATACGAGCTATACCATCCCCTACCTCTAATACTGTTCCTATTTCCTCTAACTCTGCTTGTGTGTTATATCCTGATAATTGTTGTCTTAATATTGCAGATACTTCTGCAGCTTTAACTTCTGCCATAATTATTATAATTTAGATTCGTATAAATTTTGACTAAACTCGTATTTTAATTGTAAAAGTTTACTTTTAACACTTTGATTAATTTGCTTATCTCCCACTTTAATAATGAATCCTCCCAAAATAGAAGAATCAATTTTTTCAATAATTTCTACCTCTTGCTTATTTTTATTCAATAAAGAAATTATACTAGACTTTGTATTATTATCTAAAGGTACAGCTGTTGTAACTTCAGCGGTAACAATACCTTTATGTTGCTTATACTCTTCAATAAAAGCATAAGCTATCTCCGGCAAAATACTTTCTCTTCCTTTAGAAATAACTATATTAAAAAAAGCATACGTTAATTCATTGAATTTTGATTTAAAGATCGTTTCAATTAAGCTTTTCTTTTGGCTAGGTTTTATTACAGGGCTTTTAAGAAACAAAATAAATTCTCTAGATTCCTTACATATTGATACAAATGTTTGAGCATCCTCATATACACTTTGTATAATATTCCTTTCGATACTAAGATCTAAAAGTGCTTTTGCGTACCTATGTGAAGCTCTAACATTCTTCATGATTAATTTGGATTTGCCTCATTGATTAAATGTTCTACAAATACCTTTTGTTTCTCAGTTCCTGATAATTCCTGTTTAATTATTTTTTCTGCTATTTCAAGTGAAAGAGTAGCTACCTGATTTTTTAACTCAGTAACGGCCGCCATTTTTTCATTTTCAATAGTCCCTCTAGCGTTTTCAATAATTTTTGAAGCTTCTTTTTGGGCAATATTTTTAGCCTCACTTACTATTAAATCTTTTGCTTCTTTTGCTTCTTTTAATATCTTATCTCTTTCATCTCTGGCTTCTCTTAAAAGCGACTGATTGTCACTTTTAATCTTTTCCATTTCTTCTTTTGTTTTTTCAGCTAATAATAATGCGTCTTCTATTTTCTTTTCTCTTTCATTTACAGATGTTAAAATGGGTTTCCAAGCGAATTTTTTCAATAGTAATACTAATATTAAAAAAACGATCGTTGTCCAAAAAATTAAACCTATTCCAGGGGTTACTAGTTCCATAATTATTTTTTTAAAAAAATGGGATCTATATTAATAATTAATTAAAATCAAAAAAAAGGCTCAAAATTGAGCCTTAATAATTTTTTACTTTACGAATGCTGCTGTAGCAATCGCAAATAAACCAGCTCCTTCAATTAAACCAGCTGCAATAAGCATAGCTGTTTGAATTTTAGAGGCTGCTTCTGGTTGACGTGCAATGGCTTCCATTGCAGAACCACCAATTTTTCCAATGCCTAAACCTACGCCTAAAGCTGCAAGTCCGGCACCAATGTAAAATAAACCTTCCATTCCTTCCATTTTAAGGTGTTTAAAAATTAATAAATATTTAATGGTGCTCCTCCTGAACAGCTAAGCCAATAAACAAAGCTGTTAACAGCGTAAAAATATACGCTTGAAGAGCTGCTACCAATAATTCTAATAGTGATATAAACAATGCCATAGGTACTGCAGCAAAAGAAGCAAATACCGACTTAAAAATAAATATTAAAGATATTAAACTCAAAATAACTATGTGTCCCGCTGTGATATTAGCAAATAATCGAATCATTAATGCAAATGGTTTAGATATTACTCCAATTAACTCTACAGGAATCATAATCGGCAACAACCAAGCGGGAACTCCAGGGGTAGCAAAAATGTGTTTCCAATAGCTAGTATTTGCGTTTGTGTTAACAATTATCATCGTAAAAACTGCTAATACTAATGTAACCGCAATGTTACCTGTTACATTAGCTCCCCCAGGAGGAAAAGGTATTAGACCTAGTAAATTTATTATCCATATAAAAAAGAATAATGTTAACAAATAAGGAAGAAATTTTTTATACTTATGTTCTCCAATATTTGGGATAGCAATTTCATCCCGAACAAATAAAATAAGAGGTTCAGTAAATTTAGCAATACCCTTTGGGTTTAAATTTCCATTAGAATAGTTTTTAGCTGTAGATGAAAATATTAACAAAAGTAATATGGCTGCTATAAGAATAGAAGACGCATTTTTAGTTAAAGAAAAATCCCAAACCTTTTTTCCATTTTTCTCAATAATATGATTATGCTCTAATACATACTCTCTATCTCCCTTTAAAACTGAAGAATGACCATGGTGAAAAGCACTAGACATAAACACATCTAAATTACCATCTGTAATTAAAATTACAGGCAATGGTATACTAACCGGATGTACTTGGCCATCATCCCCTTTTAAATCAAAAATATGCCAATCATATGAGTCTAAAATATGATGAATAATCGTTTCCTTAGCATCAAACTTATCGGAACTTTCAACTTTCTCATGCTCGGATGAATATACCGTTAAAACGCCAAATAAAAAAAATAGAATAATTATATTAAGTTGCTTTTTCATATTTTGATGCAAATGTATATTTTTTTCTTTTTAAACAAAAAACCTTATGCGTTAATTTTTAAACTAAAAATAGCTTTCCTAAAAAAGGGTGAAATATTTAAATACTGTATTTAAAAACATATTCATATAAAATTAAAAACTTGTTGATGTAACGTTTAATAAATTAAAGTTTTAATTTTGTGAAAAAATAAAATGAAAAAAATATTTTATATACTAATTTTTTCTACATTATTATTCATTAACATTCGTGCAAATTGCCCTAGAGACATAATAATACTTATAGATAATAGTGGGTCCATGAATCTTTCCATCAATTGGTTATCTATCAAACAATCATTAGACGATTTTATAGATCAGGCTCTATTAGTTCCAGGAACAAGAATAGCAGTAGCTCATTATGGGATGCAAGGATTATCTCCCAGAATATATATAGAAAATGACTTTACATCGGATGCTTTGATCGCAAAAAATTTCTTAGATAGGCAAGCACAGGTTGGAATGGGAGATTATCTTTCGGAATCTATGTTATTAATCGGTAAAGCATTAGATGGTATACCAGACCCTGAAATAGTTAGTCCCACAAATACCTTAAACCAACTTCCAACATCAAAATTAGGCATATTAATATATACTGATGCATTAAGGTCTTCTTTTGGAGTTATGGGTTCTGCACTAGTTAGTTCTACAGATTTTGCAAATCCTTTTATAGTTTTTAATGACTTTAAATTACTTAGAGATGCTGAAATTTCATTAGTACATATTACACCTCCTTTTATGGGTCATAGTGCTACAGATTTTTCTGCTGCCGCAGCAATTTCATCTGTTGGTTACACCTACTCAGGTCCAGTTGAACCAAATTTAGGGGATCCAGAGGGTAGTGGAGTTACACCAAGAAGATATATCCAGTATACTACCTATAGTTTAATTCCAGCAGATGTAATAAGTTTAGCTGAAGATTTTAATTGCGGTAGCGATTTTACTTTTGAAAATAATTGTCTTGGTGACTCAACAGTTTTTTCATCTATTATTAATCCGGTTCCAGATTCTGTTTTTTGGGACTTTGGAGTATCTACTATAGATTATGATACTAGCTCGAATTTAAACCCTACATTTATTTTTCCTGATACAGGAACATTTACTGTATCATTATACTCTTGGACTGCTGGTATTGCAGATACTTCAATACAACAAATTACTATTTACGGAAATTTTTTTAGCGGAATAAATGATACTATCATTTGTAATAATAATGCAATATATTTAATAGCTGAAAGTAATCTAGGGTCAAGTTATTTATGGAATGATGGTAGTGTAAACGATAGTATACTAATTAATACACCGGGAAATTACTGGATAAATGTTACATATAAAAACTGTGAAATTAGCGATAGTATTTTTGTAGATAGTAATTCAATATATTTTACGTTAGGACTCGATACCATCCTATGCCCACAAATACCCTATTCTATTACTCCTAACTATGTTGCTGAATCTTATTTATGGAATACTGGGCAAACATCTAATTCAATAATCATAAATTCAACCGGGACTTATTGGCTACAGGCAACATCAACTAAAGGTTGTAAATATACTGACAGTATAAATATTTTTATTTATCCAAACTATTTATTTATAGGAAATGACACTACCATTTGTGAGAATGAAGGAAGTTTAGAAATATCCGCAAATTATTTTTCGAATTATTATATTTGGAGTAATGGCGATACAACAAAATCTATTATTGTTAACAAAACAGGTGAATATTGGGTTATATTAAATGACTCTAATAACTGTGAGCTAAAAGATACTATACTTATAAGATTTAATAAGCCTAACATTGAATTAAATAAAAATATAGTAGATTGTTTACCGGAAAATTTCATTCTTTCTGCTGAAAATTCATCGTTTATTAGTTATTTATGGAACACAGGAGCTACTGAACCTTTTATTGAAACGAACGAAAATGGAGAATACTGGGTTGAAATAAAAGATATATTTAATTGTAAAGCAAAAGAAAGTGTTTTTTTAGTATTTGAAGATTGTGACATATTTATACCAAATATATTTAGCCCAAATGGTGATGGATTTAATGATACATTTCTAATTCCTACAACAGGTCTTACAAAATTTGAATTAAAAATTTTTAATAGATGGGGGAAAGAAATTTACTCTAAAAACTCTGGAAATATTGAATGGAATGGAATAAATAATAATGACATAGAATCTGTTGATGGTGTATATTATTACATCCTTTATGCATCAGTAGGAAAAAAGAAATATGAACACTCTGGACACGTCACATTAGTTCGATAATTCTTTAAAAGAGTATGACGTTATCATAATAAATTAAGTATGTTTGTTGTTATTTTTATCCTATGAAAGGTAAATCAGCAAAAGAATCACTAGCCATTTCTTCTGAAATTGTGCTTCCAAATGACACAAATGTTTTAGGGAACTTAATGGGTGGAAAATTACTACATTGGATGGATGTTATTGCAGCTATTTCTGCACAACGTCACTGTAGAAGAGTAGTGGTTACGGCCTCCGTTAATAATGTTTCATTTAATCACCCTATTCGCTTAGGAGACGTGGTAACATTAACTGCAAAGGTGTCTCGATCTTTTAATACTTCTATGGAGGTATTTATAGATGTTACCGTTGAAGATCATAAAACAAGAGAAATCATAAAATGTAATGAGGCAATATACACTTTTGTTGCTGTTGATCAAATAGGTAATCCCATTGAAGTTCCTCCTGTAATTCCAGAGTCTGAAGAAGAAAAGAAAAGATTCGAAAGTGCCCTTCGAAGAAGACAATTAAGTTTAATTTTAGCCGGAAAAATGCTTCCTCAAGATGCTACTGAATTAAAAGCATTGTTCAATGGTAAATAAAAATAGCTGTTCAGATTTTCTGAACAGCTATTAAAAAATAAAGATTAAATATTTTATTTAAACCACTCCCTGAGCTAACATTGCATTTGCTACTTTAACAAATCCAGCAATATTTGCCCCTTTTACATAGTTAATGTTTTTACCTTCTTTACCATGTTCAACACATGAAGTATGAATGTTTTTCATAATGTTTTGTAACTTTGCATCAACTTCTTCTCTTGTCCAATTATATCTCATAGAGTTTTGGCTCATTTCTAATCCAGATGTTGCAACACCACCTGCATTTGAAGCTTTTCCAGGAGCATATAAAATTTTATTTTCAATAAAAGTATTTACTGCTTCGGGTGTTGATGGCATATTCGCTCCTTCTGATATACAAACACATCCATTTTTAATTAAAGTTTTAGCATCTTTTTCATTTAATTCATTTTGTGTTGCACACGGCATAGCAATATCACATTTAATAATCCAAGGGGTTTTTCCGGCATGATACTCTGCTGTTTTATATTTTTTTACATATTCAGAAATCCTGCCTCTTTTAACATTTTTTAGTTCCATTATAAATGCTAATTTTTCTGCATTTATTCCGGCTTTATCATAAATAAAACCATCCGAATCGGATAATGTAACTACTTTTCCTCCTAATTGAGTAACTTTTTCACATGCATATTGAGCAACGTTTCCAGAACCTGAAATAACTACCGTTTTTCCTTTAATGCCATCTTTTTTAGTTGCCAACATTTCTGCCGCAAAATAAGTAGCTCCATACCCAGTTGCTTCCGGACGAATTAAACTACCTCCAAAGTCTAATCCTTTACCTGTAAATACTCCCGTAAATTCATTTCTTAGTTTTTTATACTGACCAAACATAAACCCAACCTCTCTTGCTCCTACCCCAATATCACCAGCGGGCACATCAGTATCATTTCCTATATGTCTAAAAAGTTCATTCATAAAGCTTTGACAAAATTTCATAACTTCATTGTCTGACTTACCTTTAGGATCAAAATCTGATCCGCCTTTACCCCCACCCATAGGCAAAGTAGTTAAACTATTTTTAAATACTTGTTCGAAAGCTAAAAATTTTAATACTCCCAAATTTACTGAAGGATGAAAACGTAAACCACCCTTGTATGGACCAATAGCACTATTCATTTGAATACGATAACCTCTATTAACCTGAATATTTCCTTTATCATCAATCCAAGGAACTCTAAACATAATTACTCGTTCAGGCTCTACCATTCTCTCTAATAAAGCTGAATCTTTGTATTTCTTGTTTTCTTCCATAAAAGGGATAATACTTTCTGCCACTTCATGTACTGCCTGTAAAAACTCCGGTTCATGTGGATTTCTTTTACGAACCTGATCCATAAATTGTACTATTGATTTTTGATGTTTTGTTGACATATAACATTTATTTATCCGGCAAATTTAGATTTTTTTGCATTGTAAAAACATATATTTTTATATTGTGAAATTATTAACATTTTTTTATGATTCAGTTTAAGGATATTACTATAAAATACAAATTGTCTGTCATTATCATGTTAATTACTTTCATTGCTTTATTTATAGCCTGTGTATCATACATAATAATTGACAGTATTAATTTTAGACAAAAATTATATAATGATTTAATTACGATTGCCGATATTTTAGCCGAAAATAATACCGCCAACGTTTTATTTTCATCCGAACAAGATGCTATTCATTCTTTAAATTCATTAAAAGCAAATAACAATATTTTAAATGCATGTATATATGATAAGAATAATGAAATTTTCGCTTCATACAGTAGAGATACTATAAAGAAAAATATTTGGCCTAAAGTATTTAGTTATAGCGTTTCAGGATCGCTAAAAGAAGAAAATATTGAACATGATAAATTAATGGTTTTCAGGCCTATCGTATTAAATAATGAAGAACTAGGAAGTATATATATTGTATCAGATTTGGAAGAACTAAAAAGCAGAACTTTTTATTTTATTGTTATTGGAATAATTCTATTAATCGTGAGTATTTTAATTGCTTACTTTTTATCACTGCGATTTCAACGAGTGATATCAGACCCTATTTTAAAGCTTGCAAAGGTTGAAAAAGAAATTACAGAAAACAATGATTATTCAATTAGAATACAAGAAGACAGAAAAGATGAAATAGGCTCAACGATTCGTGCATTTAACGAAATGCTTGAACAAATTGAACGGCAAAAAGATGAATTAGTTTCTGCTAAAGATTTAGCCATTGAATCGGAAAAAACTAAGGAAATATTTTTAGCCAACATGAGTCATGAAATAAGAACTCCATTAAACGCAATAATTGGTTTAACAGAGTTGCTAAATCAAACCTCTATTTCTGACGAACAAAAAAAATTCATACAGGGAATTAATAGTTCTGGAGGGCAGCTAATGGCTATTGTAAATGATATATTAGACTTTTCAAAAATACAATCCGGAAAATTTACATTAGAAAAAATACCCTTTAAAGTAGTTTCTGTTGTTGAAGAAGTTATTCATTCTTTGATATTTAAGGTAGAAGAAAAAAAATTATCCATA
This sequence comes from uncultured Flavobacteriales bacterium, assembly GCA_964512145.1. Taxonomy (GTDB): domain Bacteria; phylum Bacteroidota; class Bacteroidia; order Flavobacteriales_G; family JALEGO01; genus CAYOHR01. The sequence continues at coordinate 42,642 of CAZEIM010000001.1, read as the reverse complement.
CAGTTTAATCATGATGAAAAAATTCCTAATATTTTATTAGGAGATCCTTTTCGTTTAAAGCAAATTCTAATAAATTTAATGAATAATGCCATTAAATTTACTCCTAAAGGAAGCATAATAGTAAATACGTTATATGTAGGAACTGAATTAGGGGAAGCCGTTATTAAATTTGAGATTAAAGACTCCGGAATTGGTATTCCGGCAGATAAACTAGACAAAATATTTGATAGCTTTACACAGGCCGATAGTAAAACCTCTCGTATATATGGAGGCACGGGTTTAGGTCTTGCCATTTGTAAAAACTTAGTAGAGTTACAATCCGGAAAAATTAATGTTTTAAGCAAAGAAGGCGAGGGAAGTAACTTCTTTTTTACCATTCCATACATGGTAGCTAAAGAACAAGAAATTGAATTAGATAAAAATATTCATCAAAATATTCAATTTGTAAATACCCAAATATTATGCGTTGATGATTATCCGTTAAATCAAATACTATTAAATAGTGTGCTAGAAAAAATGAATATTAAAGTAGACCTTGCATCTAATGGTATTGAAGCTGTAGAAAAAATTAAAAATAAAAAATACGATTTAATCTTTATGGATATCCAAATGCCATTAATGGATGGGATGGAAGCAACTAGAGAAATAAGAATATTAACAGATTCAGACAAAAAAAACACCCCAATTATTGCCTTAACCGCAAATGCCATTAACGGTGAACAAGTGAAATTTTTAAGTGCCGGAATGAATGGATATGTTTTAAAACCATTTAAACAAATTGAAATATTTGAAGTATTAAAAAAATACCTCCCTCATAAAATTAATACTACCAAAGAGGATAAAAAATTAGAAAAACATGAATCCGACACTCAGGGTATTATTAATTTAACTTCATTACAAGAAATGACAGGTGGAGATGAGGAATTAGTAAAAATTATGTTAAATCAATATCTTGTTGAATGGCCTGAATTTATGGAAGAAATTAATAATTCAATGCAAACCAATAATATTGAAAACATTAAACGAACAGTCCACAAAATTAAACCTTCACTCGTATATGTAGGGTTAAATAAAAGTTATGAAAAATTGGAAGTATTGGAACTTGATTTGTATAAAAACATCTTAAATAAAGAGGGAATAAATGAAGTATTAAAAGATATGAGTGAAATTATTCCAAAAATAAAAAAATATGTTTCGCAATAATAATTACTTAGCTAAAGCTTAATTATGGGGTAAGTAAAATTAGAGTTTCCATTATGTATGTTCAAATAATAATTTCCTGGAGCAATATCATCTAGAGTAATATTATCCCCTAGTATATAATTAATTTGAGTATATACTACTTTACCTAAATGATCAATGACAGATAAAGACACATTTTCATTTGATTTGTAATATTGATTATTATACAAACTTACAATAGTGAAATTATTATTTTTAATCGGGTTAGGAAAAACCACAAACTCTTCCTTAACTTTATATTTATCATTTACACTTACTGCATATTTACAAACGACATTATTCTCTAAAAATAATTTAGATTCATTAATAATTAATAACGTATTTAGCGAGTCCATAAAATATGAAACATGGCCGTTGGTATTATATGTTGTTAATTTAGATTCTGCTAGTGTATTTTTTATTCTAGCATGAACATCTTTACTTCCACTGGCAACTAATCCGGTTGGAAAAACTCCCCCAAACAAAACCTCTCGAGTATTAAAAGGTACAATGGCATCACCCGTGTCATGTACACTATAAACGGGAATATTATTCGATAAATCTATCCAATTCGTATCCCCTATGGCTCCACTAAAATTTAAAACAGCATGCACGTTAGAAGTGTAACCTGCATTACCACTATTACCTTCTACCCCTCCAATACTAGAAGGAGATACTATACTCGGCATCTCTGATTCTTGATCTAAAAACGCTGTTTGTAAAGCAGTAATAGCACCTGCAGATATCCCTCCAACAACAATCGTGTTGGTATCAATTTTATATTCATTTACTGTTGCTGCATCTTTTTTAAAAAAACGAACGGCAGCTTTCATATCGTGCATTGCTCTTAAAACTGCATTTGTAGTATTTACTTCATTTACCGGAAAGAAAAAACCCACCCTGTAATCAATTCCAGCACAAGTGTACCCTAATTTTGCATAAAACTCACAAAGAGAAGTTACCTCGCTTTTATCTCCTCCTACAAATGACCCGGAAAAAGCTAAAACGATTAAAGGTCTTTTTGATAAAGTATCTCCATAGGGTTCAAAAAAATTTAAATATAAACTTTGATTACCTGTTAAAGCAACATTAATATTTTCTCCAAATAAAATATTTTCTGTTAAAATAACTGAATCAAAATAATTCTCTTGCACAAACCTCCCATCGGTACAATTATACTGACTAAACAAACCATTAATGTATGTTAAATACACCGATAATATAAATATTGATTTTTTCATAGTACAAAGTTAATAATTCCATTTTAAATATACTGACCCCCAAGTAAATCCTCCTCCAAATGAACATAGAATCAAATTATCGCCTTTCTTTAATTTGCTTTCCCATTCCCATAAACACAAAGGTATGGTAGCACTTGTGGTATTTCCGTATTTCTGAATATTTAACATAACTTTATCTAAAGAAAGATTCATTCTTTTAGCGGTAGCATCAATAATTCTTTTATTAGCCTGATGGGGAACTAACCATTGAACATCATCGGATGTTAAATTATTTTTTAACATGATTTCTTCCGAAACATCAGCCATTTTTTCAACTGCCCATTTAAAAACAGACGATCCCTCCTGATACACAAAATGTAATTTTTGATCGATCGTATTTTTATTGGGAGGCAGCTTTGATCCCCCGGCTTTTTGATGTAAATAAACTCTTCCAACACCATTACTATGTAAACAAGAATCCATGATGCCTGTATTATTTTCGGAGGGTTCTAGCAATACTACTCCTGCTCCATCGCCAAAAATTATAGAGGTTGCCCGGTCGGAATAATCTATAATTGAAGACATTTTATCTACTCCAACAACTAATACTTTTTTATGTGTGCCACTTTCAATATACTTACTTGCGGTAACTAAAGCATATAAAAAACCTGAACATGCAGCTTGAATATCGAAGCCGAATGATGATGTGCTCCCAATTTTATCTGCAATAATATTAGCGGTTGCAGGAAACACCATGTCTGGAGTTGTAGTTGCACAAATTATTAAGTCAATATCTTGCACATTTATTGAATATTTTTTTAACATAGGCAATATGGCTTCAACAGCCATATCTGAGGAAGCAAGTCCTTTAGTGTTTAATATTCTTCGTTCATGAATTCCAGTTCGCTCTACAATCCACTCGTTATTTGTTTGAACGAGTGATTCAAGAATTGAATTAGTTAATATAAAGTCGGGTACATACCCCCCAACAGCAGTAATAGTAGCTTTCAAAACAATTTAAATTTACTGCTAACCTAATCATTTTTTTTTACTTTGATAAATTGTTTTGAAAAAAAACAAAAATTTTAGTTTAAATAAATCGTAATAATCACTTTGCCCCCAGGAAGCATATGTTGGTAATCTTTTTCTAAAATGTTTTTATCAATATATGAACTGTCTTCCATCTTTAATTGCTTATCCAACTTCTGCTTATTCAGAATTTGGTGAATAATATTTCTGACTTTTTTCATAACCTACTATTTTATAATGTAACGTTAAAATACAAATAAGTTGCTTACAAATGGGGTGCCAATTATTAAATGGCTGTTAAAAAATATTAAACGGCATAAAAAACGGGATAAATATTTTTAAAATAAATTAAAATATACATTTTTTGTAAATGCATAAATAATGTTTAGAATATATAGTTATTACCTAAATATTTTCCAAACTCTTTTCTATCTTTGTTACATGTTAATTCAAAAAATTAGTCGCTATATACTTTTTCTAACTTTTTTGGGTATTATTTCATCTTGCAATGAATATGGGAAATTATTAAAATCTACCGATTACAACCTAAAATATGATGCCGCTGTAAAATATTACGAAGAAAATGATTATTACAGGGCTTATCAACTTATTGACGAGTTATTAGGCGTTTTTAATGGAACTAATAAAGCAGAAAAACTGTATTATTATTTGGCATATTGCGATTATCATTTGGGAGATTATACGTTAGCTGCTACACGATTTAATATTTTTTACAAACGATATCCTGGAAGCCAATGGAGTGAAGAAGCTCTTTTTATGTCGGCATATTGCAATTACTTAACATCCCCCAATTTTTCATTAGATCAGACCGAAACTTATACTGCAATAGAAGAATTGCAAATGTTTATGAATCTTTATCCAACAAGTTCCAGAATTGATTCATGCAATGTAATAATGGATAAACTTCGGGATAAATTAGAAAAAAAAGCATACGAAAACGCCTATTTATATTATCATACCGAAAATTATAAGTCAGCAATTATAGCCTTTAACAGTCTCCTCGAAAATTACCCGGATATTGATTCGAAAGAAAAAATCGAATATTATGTTATAAAAAGTAAGTTTTTGTTGGCACAAAACAGTATTGAAAGCAAAAAAAAACAACGATATGAGGATTTTATAAATTCTTATATTAAATTTGCAGATAATTACTCAACCAGTAATTATTTAAAAGAGTTAGAAAGTTTATACGAAAAAGCGACAAAAACAATTAAAGCAATTTGATATATTATGGATTTCAAAAAAACAAACGCTCAACCAACCACTATTACAAGAGATCAGTCTAGTTTTGATAAAAAAACAGGAAACTTATACGAATCCTTAGTGGTTATTTCGAAAAGAGCTAATCAAATTCAATCAAAAATGAAAGAAGAGTTAGATGATAAGTTGATTGAATTCTCATCTAATGTAGACAATTTAGAAGAAATTTTTGAAAATAGAGAGCAAATTGAAATCTCAAGATTTTATGAAAGACTCCCTAAACCTAATGCCATTGCTATTGAAGAATTCTTAAACGACAAAATATACTTTAGAAAGGTAGAAGAAAACAATACACAAGCATAATACTATGCTCTTAAAAGGTAAAAAAATCCTTTTAGGTGTCTGCGGAAGTATTGCAGCATATAAATCAGCTCATTTAGTTCGTTTACTTACTCAACAAGGTGCGGATGTTCGAGTTATATTAACTAAAGAGTCTCAAAAATTTGTTACACCATTATTATTTTCAGTACTCAGTAAAAATGAGGTGTACTCAGAATTTTCTACTCAAAATACCTGGAATAACCATGTTGAATTGGGTATGTGGGCTGATATTTTTATACTTGCACCAGCTACAGCCAACACCATCGCAAAAATGGCTCATGGTTTATGTGATGAGTTATTGCTTGCTACTTACTTATCTTGTAAATGCAAAGTGATGGTTGCTCCTGCTATGGATGTAGATATGTACCATCATATAACTTCAAAAGAAAACATGATGACTTTACATAAACATGGAGTATATGTATTACCATCTCCTAAAGGATCTTTAGCAAGTGGCTTAGAGGGTGAAGGCAGAATGTTAGAGCCGGAAGATATTTTAAAGGAAATTAGCCATTATTTAAAAAAAAAAAGTAAGCTATCCGGAAAAAAAGTTCTTGTAACTGCTGGTCCAACCTACGAAAAAATAGATCCTGTGCGATACATTGGTAATTTTTCGAGTGGAAAAATGGGCTTTGCTATAGCAGAAGTTGCTTTTGAAATGGGTGCAGAGGTTATACTAATATCCGGACCTGTGCAATTAAACACTAATCCTTTAATAAAAAGAATTAATGTATTGAGTGCCGATGAAATGTTTTTAGAATGCAAAAAAAACTCAAAACATCAAGATATAATAATAATGTCGGCTGCTGTTGCTGATTTTAAACCAAAGGAAATAAGTTCAAAAAAAATTAAAAAAAATAAGGATGCTCAACCTACTATTGAACTAGAAAAAAATATCGATATATTAGAGTACTTAGGAAAAAACAAACAAAAAGGACAAGTATTATGTGGATTTGCTTTAGAAACAGATCATGAACTTGAAAATGCTAAAGAAAAAATACAGAAAAAAAATTTAGACTACATTATTTTAAATAGTCTAAATGATAAAGGAGCAGGTTTTGGAACAGACACCAATAAAGTAAGCATTATTTCAAAATCAAAAGAAATAACTAAACTGCCATTATTAAGTAAAAAACAAGTTGCTGAAAAAATTTTTGAAACAATTGTTTAAATTAAACCTTTGGTTTATTGGAACTTAATGTTCGTATATACTCAACCATTTTTTCAATCCTTTTTTTAGAAAATGCTTTATCTAAAGAAACATCCGATATTTCATAAGTTTCTCCATCAATATTTTTAACGGCATAAAAATGATAAAAAGTATTTGATTTATCCGGTAATGTTTGCGAATATATTAATGTTTCTTCATCTTCATTAATAACTTCAAATAAATATAATAAATCATTTTTTAAATCTTCCTTTTTTAAAGCAATATCTCCGCCATATTTCAACTCAATATTAAAAACTTCACCAACTTTAATTTGTACATAATCAGTATTAGACTCAACCTCTAATTCTCCTTTACTACTATCAGGAATAAATACCTGTAAAGGATAAAAATATGGTGATAAATCCAACAACATGGAATTATCTGGTATATTATTTTCAACAACATTATGAGATGATGATGTACTACTTTCGTTTTTATTAATTGTTGAGCAAGAAACAACAAAAAATAAAATTCCTAAAACAGCAAAAATTTTGTTCTTTAAAATTAAAAAAAAACGATTCTTCATAAAAATTTTAATTACATCATCCAAGATAGAAAAAAAAATTATAGTTTAGCAAAAAAAATACAATGAAAAAAATATTGTTTTTTATCTACGCACTTTCATTTGTTGCGTTTTTCTCATGTAATAATACAGATAGTGAAGAAAATAACCTTGATCAGGTAGACACAACAGAATCGCCTGTTGTAGAACAAAACATTATTTTCCCTTCTCCATTACAGGTGGCTTCAATTTTTAAAAAATCAGGATTAATATACATTGATAATATTACTAATAATCCTGAAAATATTTCTAATTACGACTCTCAAATGTCCAAATCATTAAATTTTGGCGTATATGGTGCTGATCTAGCTTATTGCGTATTGAATAATCAAAATCCAAAAGCTATGAGTTATTTAAAAAGTGTAAAATCTTTAAGTTCTGAATTAGGAATTACAGCTGTTTTTAATGCGGAAAATTTATTTGAAAGTTTCGAAAAAAACCTTGGTAACGAGGACTCGCTAATTAAGGTATTAGCAAGCGTTCAAGAAAGATTAGATGATCATTTACAAAACACTCAATCTGAGCACATGGGTACCATTTATTTTTTAGGAGGCTGGATTGAAGCTATTTATATTGGTACAAAGGTGCTTGAGTCTTCCGATAATGTTAAATTAACACAACATTTGATGGAGCAAACCAATATGTTGGAATTAATTCTAAGAGCATTAAAAGTACATCCTCAAATACATGAAGTAGAGTTACAGCAAGTACAAAAGCATTTAACGGAATTAGAGCAAATCGTACTTAATTTTGAATATGTTAAGGGTAGAAACTTTGATGATATCCCAATGGATGAAGTTCAATTAACCGGTGATGAAATAAAAAAATTATCACAAAAAATGGATGAATTAAGAACTTACATAGTATCTCAATAATTTAATTATACAAAAATCCTATGAATACTAGATTTTACACTTTATTAATAGCATTGGTTACATTTTTAACGTTTGCCTTTACTTCAGATGATGAGCAAACTACTACCACTTGTGATGCTTTAAATATAAAAAACAAAGCAAAAGAAACTTTAAAGCCTATATATAGTTATGATGCTTCAAAAACAACACATTTGGTTTTTGGATCTAAAATGCAATTTAAAGAATTAGAAGTTCCTTTATACGTAGGTGAAAAATACAGATTTATTTTTAGTATGGAAGGTCTTCCACAAAATGTAGACATTGAAGTTTACGATAAAAAATACGAATCTAAAGACAGAAAATTACTGTTTTCATCTAAAGAATCTCAAAAAGTAAACGATCAGTATGTATTTGATCCTGAAAAGTCATACAGAAAACTCTACATCGACTATCATGTGCCTCCTGCAGAAGGTGCTGAAGCAAAGGGATGTTTAATTTTAACCTTAGGTTATAAAATTAAGTAATTAATTATTTGCTGCTTTTAAACCTAATTTGGGTTTTTGTCCTATTTTTTATACTATATCTTTCGGGATATTTCTATTCTAGATATATCTTAAAAAAGTGTTTTGTTGATGTTAAATACCTTTTTATTTTTAATGTACTAACCGGAATCATCTTACACATTTTTTTTGCTTCTGTACTATTTACAAAAGGCAGCACCATATTTATTGGACTAATAATATTTTTTGTATTTCATTTTTTACATACAGATAAAAGCAATAATTATGATATAAAAAAGCATCAATCCTTTCCTAAAATATTTATAGTATACCTGTTTTTTAGCACATTGTTTTTTTCTTTTCAGTATAACTCTTTAAATAAAGTGATATTTAATACCTTAAACTCAGATGAGTGGTTTTATGTTTCTTTAACAGATTACCTGATGTATTCAGGAAAAGAAAACACCATCATTGACTATTTTTCATATGAAACCAATAAGAGAGAGATTTTTTATCACTTCGGTGAACTTTGGTTTACCGGATGGATTAAATTAATGACCGGAAAATCTACCGTATTATGCTTTAAAGTGTTTTTTCCGAGTATATGTTTTGCTTTAATGCAATATATCATATATCAAATAATATGTCAATATAATCCCTATAGGTGGTGGGCTGTATTAGCACCGTTTATCTTATATATTGTAAGCGGCATCTATATATTTAATATTCATGCTATTGGTTATAATGAACCGGTATTGGGGTATTTCGGAAAAAAAGGACTCCTAGCAATACCTTTTTTGATATTTGGAATTTTTTTATGTATTGAAAAAAAATATTTTCAAGGATTAATATTTATACAGGTGAGTTCATTTATAAATAGTGTATGGTTGCCCAGTATTTATTTGGGATTATTAGAACTGTATTTATATTCATTTTTTCAAAAAAATAAATTACTGAATCGTACCATACTAAAAACGACATGGGGATTTTTGGTGTATTGGTTAATACTATATGTTTTTTTAGATAATTATTCATATAAAAACATGGTGAACGATAATTTACAAAAAGTAAACATTGAAAATTTTATCAAAAAAATAGGTGAATGGAAATATGTTGTGCAATTTTCCTTTATGAGCTTTATTGCTCCTATTTTTCTGTCTTATATCTATAAATTACATCATATAAAAAAAATAATGTTTTGGTTTTCTATTTTTATTGTAAGTGGAACTTTATTGTATGCATTGATGAGTAATTATTTTGATAGCATACAGTTGTGGTGCATACTGTATATTTGGTTAGGTGCTATTTTTATCAATATTTTTATATATAATGCTTTTGCATTAAATAAGATTATATTAAGCATGATTTGTATTGTATGGTTAATATGGAATAGCATACAACATTACAAAAAATACATACCTATCCATGAAACGTTTGAACATGGGAAAATTAGTCATTATTTTTTGAACATCACGCAAGAATCGGCTGCCAAAAAATTTGCTTTTATGGCTGATACCAATACAATAAATACCATGTATGAAAAAAACATAAATGTATATGTGCCATTTGCCTTCATTCAAAGATATATCACTAATTATCATCCGGTATGTATAAATATATGGGATATCAAATGGTCAAAGAACATCCCAGAATTATTTTACGAAAAACAAGTGTTTGAAAAAAGTGTATTAAATACCTATCAAAAAAAATATCCAAAAAAATATACTACAAATCAAATACAAGTTAATTTCATGAAATCTCAAAAAATACCGTTTTTAATTTGTCCTAATTATTATACCTTAAGCCAAGAAATGCAAAATATTATAAAAAAAACAGAGCCAATTGAAAATTCAGGATATGTATTACATCATTGTATGTACTAAAGACTATTTTTTTTAGATAATAAAAACCTAAAATATTCTAAATCGTGTGGAGTAGTAATTTTAAAATTCATTGAATCGCCCGGAAACAAATAAATTGGATGCCCAAATTTTTCAACCACTGTAGCATCATCAGTTAATTCTTCTCGATACGTAACTTGGCTATATGCATTTTTCAAAAGAGTTGAGTTAAAACATTGAGGTGTTTGCACACAAACATATTCACTTCTGTTAATTGAGAAGTTTTTTTTATTTTCTACTTTTCTAAGTGAGTCTACAGGTAAAGTATAAGGTATTACAGCGTGTTTATTTTCTGCTTCAAAAAATATTTGTAGGATAAAATCTTCTGAGATTAAAGGCCTTACTCCATCATGAACCGCAACCGTAACATTATCAGGAATGTATTGTAAGCCATTAAGTACAGACTGAAACCTGGTATTTCCTCCTTCAACTAAAGTTAAGTGAGTAAAAAAGTATTTTTGAGAAATATTATTCCAGTAAAAAAAATGTTCTTTGGGTAATACCAAAACAACTCTTATATTAGGAACTGCAGCGTAAAATTTTTGTAAAGTATAATAAAGAATTGGGTGATTATTGACTTCAATAAACTGCTTGGGGAGTTTTTCTCCCATCCTCTCTCCTTTTCCTCCCGCAACTATTAAGGCAAACTTTTCTGTCACAAAATCAACATAGCATCTCCATAAGAGAAAAATCTATATTTTTCTTTTATAGCTTCTTTATATGCTTTCATAATTAAATCATACCCTCCAAATGCAGCTGTCATCATTAATAAGGTTGATTCTGACATATGAAAATTGGTAATCAACGAATTTGCCACACTAAAATCATACGGTGGGAAAATAAATTTATTAGTCCAACCTTTATAGGGTTTTAAAGTACCATCGGTAGAAACAGAAGTTTCAATTCCTCTCATTACACTAGTTCCAACAGCACATACTTTATTTTTATTATTTTTAACTTGATTAACCTTTTCGGCTGTTTCTTCAGATATAATCAGTTCTTCAGATTCTGTTTTATGCTTAGTAAGATCTTCAACTTCTACCGGTCTAAAATGACCTAAACCTACATGTAACGTTAAAAAATTTAAGTCTACCCCTTTTATTTCTAATCTTTTTAATAAATGTTTGCTAAAATGTAAAGAAGAGGTAGGAGCAGCAACTGCGCCTTCGTGTTTTGCAAATATAGTTTGGTATCTTTCTTCATCTTCTGGTTCAACCTTACGTTCAATATATTTTGGAATTGGGGTTTCACCTAAATCAGTAATTAGTTTTTTAAACTCCGGATATGTTCCATCGTATAAGAAACGTAATGTTCTACCTCTTGAGGTAGTGTTATCAATTACTTCAGCTACCAACGAGTCATCTTCACCAAAGTATAATTTATTTCCAATTCGTATTTTTCTGGCAGGATCAACAAGTACATCCCACAAAAAACTCTCTCTATTTAATTCTCGAAGCAAAAAAACCTCTATTTTGGCACCTGTTTTTTCTTTATTTCCATACATTCTAGCAGGGAATACTCTTGTGTCATTTAAAATAAAGCAGTCTCCCTCATCAAAATAATCAATTAAATCTTTAAATATTTTATGCTCAATTTTTCCGGTATCTTTATGAACTACCATTAAACGACTTTCATCTCTATTTTCTACGGGATGTTGAGCAATAAGCTCTTTAGGAATCTTTATTTTAAACTGAGAAAGTTTCATGTATATTTTTTAGCAGTGCAAAAATAGTAATTTTGAAGCGAAATTCCCAACTAATTTAAAATGATACAACAACCATTACGAAAATTTGAAAATATACACATCATATTGTGGTTATTAAAAGATATATGTTGGATAATGCAATATAAAACCATGGGTACTATTATGATTATTCCTACTATTTTACTGGCATGTTGGATTACCATAAAAAGCAAACCTGTTTTAACCGAATTTATGCATAATATTGCTGTTACATGTTGGATAACAGCCAACTCCATTTGGATGATTAGCGAATTATTTTTTGATAATTCATTACACAACTGGTCGAAAAGTATTTTTTCATTGGGTTTATTGGTTCTAGTATACCATTATTTTTTTCAAGAAAAAATTTGGAAGAAGTTTTTGACAAAATAAAATTCACCAAAAAGCATCTTCAAAATGTTGAATTTGTTGAACTTTATGATTTTGAATAATTGAAATAATATCAAACCTAACTTCTTTATACAAAATAGAGGTTTCTTCTAAAAAATATTCGGCAGATTTTCTTAATTTTTCCTGTTTTTGTTTACTAACTGCCTCTTCCGGGTAACCAAAAAAATCACTACTTCTTGTTTTTACTTCTACAAATACCAATGTAGTGTCCAAAAGCATCACTAAATCAATTTCACCAATGCGACAGCGGAAATTTTGAAAAACTAGAGTATACCCTTTTTTTTTTTGTTTTTCTAAAGCTATTTGCTCTCCGGTTAGTCCTAAATATTTTGTATTTATACTCCTCAAAACTTTAAAAGTGTTATTTTAGTTAAAAACATTACCATGTACTCTAATGTAAGCATTTTAAATAAAAAAGAAAACGTGCTTTTTATTTTTCTGTCTGGATTTTTTATTACCAATGCACTTATTGCTGAGTTTATGGGAGTAAAGATATTTTCGTTAGAAAAAACATTGGGTTTTTTACCTTTAAATGTAGATATTGCCGGGATAAATAATCTAAGTTTTAATTTATCGGCAGGCGTATTATTGTGGCCAGTTGTATTTATTTTTACCGATGTAATCAACGAATACTTTGGTATAAAAGGAGTTCGTTTACTAACCTTTATAACATCATTTTTTATTTTATTTTCCTTTGTTATGTTTTACATAAGTATTCAATTAGCTCCGGCCGATTTTTGGATTACATCCCACATCCCAACAAATGTTGGTTCTATAGAAAAAGAAGCTTTGCTAAAAAAAGTGGGAGACTATAATATTGCCTACCGTTTAGTTTTTGGGCAGGGGCTTTGGATAATTGTAGGATCTATTTCGGCATTTTTAACCAGTCAATTTGTAGATGTATTTATTTTTCAAAAAATTAAACAAAAAACAGGTGAAAAAATGATTTGGTTAAGAGCAACCGGTTCTACCATTATATCACAATTTATAGATAGCTTTGTGGTTCTTTTTATTGCATTTTATATTGGGGCAGGTTGGAGCTTAAAAAATGTAATGGTTATTGGTTTTCTTGGGTATATTTATAAATTTTTGATCTCTATTTGTATTACTCCAATGTTATATTTGGTACATTTTGGTATAGACAAGTATTTAGGAAAAGAGTTAGCAAAAGAGCTTAAAAATAATGCTTTAATTCATACAAGAGCTTAAGAATTAAATTGTATGAAGATATGAATACTCTTATTACTTCAACTGGGAAAAACACGAAAATTAGTATTTTTTAATGATTAAAATCAAATAACATGCTATCAAACATACAAAAACAAAAGTTTTTAGAGATTTCGGGTCATGAGTATATGGGAAATGAGTTAAAAGGTCAATTTTTCACTCAAAATCCCTATAATTCTAATGCATATAAAAACACAAGCCCTTGGATTTTTTCATTTATAATTGAACCCGATACCAAGAATTTAATATGTGCATTAGAACACAGAATGACCAATAACAGAATTTATGGTTGAGATATTTATGGGGCTGAACTACCCGAAGAGGTTTTACATAAATATTTTACACCTCATGTTTGATACATTATAGTTTAAAATTCCAATCAATTGCTCATATCAAAACAGAGGGTCTACTCAAGTCATAAGGTATAAAATATGATTACTCTTTACGGGTATAATCATTCTTTTTTTAATTTTTAAAAAATCAAACCATCTCCACTTCCTTAACCTTTTGCTTGGTTAAAGCAATATCTAACACTTCCGACATTTTTTTAACATAATGAAAAGTTAAACCTTTAATATAGGAAGGGTTAATTTCATCTACGTCTTTTTTGTTTTCGGCACATACAATAATTTCTTTTATATCGGCACGTTTGGCGGCTAAAATTTTTTCTTTTATGCCACCAACTGGTAATACATTACCTCTAAGAGTAATTTCACCGGTCATAGCTAATTTTGCTTTTACTTTTCGTTTGGTAAAGGCCGAAGCTAAAGCGGTTAACATCGTTATTCCTGCTGATGGACCGTCTTTTGGCGTAGCACCTTCCGGTACATGTATGTGAATGTTGTGTTCGTCAAAAACTTCTTGTTTTAAATCCAACAAATATGCATGCGATTTTAAATATTCTAAAGCAATAGTAGCCGATTCTTTCATTACATCCCCTAAATTACCGGTAAGAGTAAGTTTTCCCTTGCCTTTAGTTAAGCTGGTTTCAATAAATAAAATATCCCCTCCTACAGCTGTCCAAGCTAAGCCGGTAACGACACCTGCTACATCATTTCCAGCATATTTTTCTTTGGATATTCCGGGCCCCAAAATTTTATCTACCAGTTCTTTACTAATATTTTTGTCGTATTCCTTATCCATGGCCACGTTTTTTGCAACATATCGTATCACTTTGGCCAACTTTTTTTCTAAACCTCGAACCCCAGATTCCATAGTATGAGATTCTACTATATATTCTAATGCTTTTTCGGGTATTACTACATGGGTTTTCTTTAATCCATGTTCCTGTAATAATTTAGGTATAATATGTTTAGTTCCGATTTTTACTTTTTCTTCTACGGTATACCCTGTCAATTCAATAATTTCCATACGATCGCGAAGTGCGGGTTGTATAGTATTTAAATTATTGGCAGTAGCAATAAACATAATTTTAGATAAATCGTAATCTAATTCTACAAAATTATCGTGAAAGGCAAAGTTTTGTTCTGGGTCAAGGACTTCAAGAAGTGCCGAAGAGGGATCTCCATGAAAATCACTACCAATTTTATCAATTTCATCTAAAATAAAAACCGGATTCGATGATTTTACTTTTTTTAAGTTCTGTAAAACTCTTCCGGGCATAGCGCCTATGTAAGTTCTTCTGTGTCCGCGTATTTCCGCTTCATCTCGCATGCCTCCTAATGACATTCTGACATATTTTCTTCCTAAAGCTTCGGCAATAGAACGTCCTAAAGATGTTTTTCCAACTCCCGGGGGGCCGTAAAAACACAAAATAGGTGATTTCATATTTTTTTTCAGTTTAAGCACCGCTAAATGCTCCATGATGCGTTCTTTAATTTTTTCAAGACCATAATGATCTCTGTCTAAAATTTTCTGGGCACGAGTTAAATCAAAGTTGTCTTTGGTATATTCATTCCACGGTAATTCAACCAAGGTATCCAGATAATTTACCTGTACAGAAAACTCTGCACCGGAAGGATTCATTCGAGAAAGTTTATCCAACTCTTTATCAAAAGCTTTTTTAACCTCCTTACTCCATTTCTTTTTAGAAGCTTTTTCCTGCAATTCTGTAATTTCTTGATCCACCGGATTCCCCCCCAACTCTTCTTGAATAGTTTTCATTTGTTGATGGAGAAAATATTCTCTTTGTTGCTGATCGATATCAGTTTTTACTTTAGCCTGTATATCGTTTTTTAATTGCAACATTTGTAATTCCTTGGTTAAATGCTCTAATAATGCGTTTGCTCTCTTTTCAAGATCAATGGTTTCAAGCATTTTTTGCTTTTCTTCCAGTGGAGCATTCATATGAGAAGAAATAAAGTTGATTAAAAATGCCGGACTTTCAATATTTTTTATGGCAATATTTGCTTCTGTTGGTATTTGAGGGGATTGTTTTATGATGCTTACAGCAACATCCCGAACCGATGAAATTAAGGCCTCAAAATGACTCGAGATATTTTTTTGTTGACCTTCACCGTAAGATGAAATCGTTGCCTTATAGTATGGTTCAATTTGTGTTATTTGCTCAATTTTAAATCTTTTCTTGCCCTGAATAATAACAGTAGTACTTCCATCGGGCATTCTAATAATTTTAAGAATACGAGCAACAGTACCAATTTTAAATAAATCTTTTTCTTCCGGTTCCTCTATTTTTTGGTTGGTTTGTGTAACAACTCCAATAGTTTTATCTCCTTGATAAGCCTCTTTTACCAACTTAATCGACTTATCTCTGCCAACTGTAATAGGTATTACTACTCCAGGAAATAAAACGGTATTCCGTAAAGGTAAAATAGGTAATTCTTGAGGCACATTTTCTAAATTAAACTGCTCTTCATCTTCAACAGAAAGTAATGGTATAAATTCTGTTCCTTCGTCTATAGTATCGGAAAGGTTATATAAGCTCATAGGATTTTCTTCCATCATAATTTTAAAAACTTCGATTTAACGTTTCAACATTAATGCCAAAACAAATAAACGGAAAAAAAGTCAGCAAATGATATAAATTTTTGTAATACTGGCAGTTTTAAGTAAAAGCTTTTCGGTATTCTTGAGTGCTATCAAAAACATTTTGATATACATTAATAAGTTCTTCTGTTAACTGGACACCCCTGCGTTCCATGACTCTTTTTGCCATATCCATTGCTTTATTAAACTCATGTACTTGAGCCGAATGCGCTGAACCCCAATAAAAATCAGGAATAAACTTTTCCGGAAAATCACCTCCGTAAATATTAGCAAATGCCCCCACCACTGTACCGGTATTAAACATGGTATTAATTCCGGCTTTAGCATGATCGCCCATACAAAGTCCTACAAATTGATGTTGAGTATTTATATAATTATTGCTTTCATAATCCCAAACAGAAACCTCACTATAATTGTTTTTTAAATTAGAATTATTCGTGTCGGCTCCTAAGTTACACCAGGTTCCTATTACAGAGTTTCCCAAAAAACCATCGTGTGCTTTGTTTGAATACCCAAAAATAACAGAGTTATTAACTTCTCCACCAACTTTGCTATATGGACCAATAGTGGTTGCTCCATATATTTTAGTGCCCATTTTTAAAGCAGAACCTTGTAACATAGCTAAACCGCCTCGAACCATACATCCTTCCATAATTTCTACATTTTCTCCAATATAGATAGGTCCGGTATTTGAATTTAAAATACTACATTCTACTTGCGCAGTTGGATGAATATACACTTGATTACCTAATATAGTATTAGTTGCTGAAGGTTCTTTAAAGTGAATGTCTGATTTTTTAAGAATTTCTATATCAGCATAAATTTGCTTTTCATTTTTTTGAAAAATATCCCACCTATTTTCTAAAAAATAATCGGAAGGGATAGTGGCTTGTTGAGTTTTTAATTTTTTACTGTAATTATATAATGTATTTAAATCGTCTATTTTTTCATTCGTATAAAATGCCACAATATCTCCATTTAATTGATTAACGAACGAACAATTTAAAGCTAAGTGATGAATACTTTCAGTAAGCTCTTTAGTAGGAAAATAACGGCTATTAATATACCAAGAACCTTTATTTGAAGCATTAAATGGGTATAAAACCTGTAGGTATTCGGGTGTAATAATTTTTAGGGGACTTTTAAGGTATGCCTCCCATTTTTCTCTAATGGTAAAAGCACCTACTCGTATATCAGCAGTAGATCTTGTAAAAGTAAAGGGTTTTAGATGTTCTCGTTTAGAATCATCAAATAAAAAATACGACATATTTTTTATGGCAAATATAGATATTTAAAAACAGAATTGGTTGTTTGAATAAACCTCACAAAAATTTAATGAGTTTTACAAAGCTCTGCCATAAAAATAGCCGTAGCCATAGAAACATTTAAAGATTCTGCTTTGCCTAATTTTGGAATGGTAATTTTTTGGTATACAAGATTTTTAGTCAGTTGAGAAATTCCATGTGACTCATTGCCAAATACAATCATGTATTTTTCCGGAAATTTAGTAGTATATATACTCTCCCCGTCAATATCTGCTAAATATACAGGTATATTATGTTTTTGAGCTTCTGTAATTATTTTTTCAATATTGGAGTAATGTACTTTTACGCGAGCAATTGATCCCATAGTTGCTTGAACCACTTTTATATTATAAACATCCACGCTTGTGGGAGTACAAAAAATATCCTGTATACCAAACCAATCGGCTAATCGAATAATAGTACCTAAATTACCCGGATCTTTAATCTCTTCAAACACAAACATTTTTGTTTGTGAACTAAAATCAAAGTTTTTTGGCTCAGGAATATGAAAAACTCCTAAAATTCCTGAAGGAGTAGTTAATTGACTTATTTTTTTTAAATCAGTTTCAGTAATTAAGGTAAAAGTATGAGTGGTATCTTCGGGGATATTTTGTGTAATCGATTCCTTATTTTGAGTATAATATACATTTTTTAGGATAAAATTCGATTGAATTAATTCTAACACTATTTTTTCACCCTCTGCAATAAACAATTGGTGCTGTTTACGATTTTTTTTATCGTGTAACGATCGAATAAACTGAATGACATTTTTAGATAAACTCATTTATTTATTTGCATTATTGTTTTTTAAATATAAAAAATGATAATTTTATCTGATTTTTCAACGTGTTTAATTATTGGCTACAAAAATATTTTATTTTTTTTTATGGGGTACTATTTTTTTACTCTTGTAAGCCTGCGCGTTTTGTCCCTGATCATTCATATCTTTTAACCAGTAATCAGGTTCGATTTACAGATGATCCATTGTTTGCCATTGAAGAGTCAAACATAGAATATATTATTAAACAAAAACCCAATACCAAAATATTCTTTTTTATTCCCCTAAAATTATATTTATACAATTTTGGGAATAGAATCTTCAAAAGTAACCCCGAAAACTGGGTTAGCAGAAAACTGGGAGAACCTCCAGTAGAAATAGACACATTATACATTTCAAAAACTAAACAACAATTAAAGTTATTTTTAAATAATAAGGGGTATCTAGATTGCGATGTATTAGACTCTATCTATTATAATCCTACACAAAAAAAATCGAGAGTGGTATACTTTGTAAAACTAAATTCTCCATATCGTCTTCAAAATTTATCGTATATTATAGAAGATGATTCACTTGTTAAAGATATTGCCAGTGCCAATAAAAAAACTCTTTTAGTAAAAGGAGGAATATTTGATGTTGATTTATTTGATAAAGACCGAGAAAACTTAGTGAAAGAAATGAGAAACAGAGGTTATTTAAGCTTTTCAGATGAGCACATTCGGTACGAAATTGATACCAATTCAACAGAAAAAAGATTTAATGTACAAGAAATTATTGTAAATCCGATAAAATATAAAAACGATAGTCTTTTAGGGGATAAACATCAAAAACATTACATTGGAAATATACATTTCAGCAGTAAAATGATGTCCAATAAAAATTCGGATTCAAGCTTATTTTTATGTAAAGATGGATACTGTTTTGACCATGAAATTCAACGTGAATTAAGTACTTATTTTTTAAAACAAAATATTTTTACAAAACCGGGTACATTATACAAAAAAAATGAACTTGATTTTACGTACGGCAGATTACGTCAACTAAATATTTTTAAAGGTATAAATATTAAAACAGATATTATTGAAACAGATACCATGCCTAAGGTTAACCTTCATATTTTTACGCCATTACTGCCACGCAATGCTATTTCGTTTGAAACCAATGGCACAAACAGACATGGAAACTTAGGTTTACAAGGATTTGTAAACTATAGAAGAAGAAATCCTTTTAAATATGCAGAAACCTTTGAAATTAGATTAAGAATGGGTGCAGAAGCGCAAAAATACATTGGTATAGAAGAAGTTGAAGACACTGAAGGGGAAAGAGTATTTAATACATTAGAATATGGTATCGAATCTAGATTAAATATTCCAAAAATACTTTTTCCGTTTTGGGAAAAAAAGTTTAGTAAACTGTATGCTCCTAAAACCGAGATTACAGGATTATTCAATTATCAAAAAATACAATGGTTTGAAAGAGATGTGTTGGGGTTTGAATGGAATTATTCTTGGAGTGGTAGTGAATTCAATTCATTTCAATACTCACTAGCCAATGTGAATGTTGTTAGAGTAAACAAAACAGAGAGTTTTGAAAATTTTTTGAAGGAAATTAACAACCCGTTTTTCTCTAACACATACATCAACCACTTTATCTTGGGATCAAGATTGCAATATGCCTATACCAACAAACCCGTAGATGTAGATGTGCGTAAAAATAATTTTTCGTATAGGGTTGGTATAGAAAGTAGCGGAAATATGTTGAGATATTTGTATGAACTTAAAACACACGATACATTGCCCGGAAAAGTATTTGGAATTCAATTTGCACAGTTCGTAAGATTTCATGCAGAATACAGAACACTTCAAGTGTTGCGTGGACAATCAAAAAATGCCAATAATAAGGTAGATGCATGTTACCGCATTTTTTATGGGATGGGAATACCGCTAAAAAATTCCTTGGCTTTGCCTTTTGAAAAAAGTTTTTTTGCAGGAGGAGCCAATGGTATAAGAGCATGGAGAATACGAACACTAGGCCCTGGATCATTTAATCAAGACATATCATCATTTTATAAAATTGGCGATATTCATATAGAAGGAAATGCTGAGCTTAGATTTGATATTATAAGTATTTTTAAAGGAGCTTTATTTATTGATGCCGGAAATATTTGGCTATTAAATGAAGATAAAGACAGGCCCAACGCAGAATTTAAATGGAATCGATTTTACAAAGAAATTGCCGTTGGTTCTGGTTTTGGTTTAAGACTTGATTTTAGCTTTTTTGTTGTTCGATTTGACTGGGGTTTACAGGTTCACGATCCTTTATTACCGGAAGGAGAGCGTTGGATATTTCAAAATAAACCACAGTTTGAACAGCAATATAATAGAACATTTAAGCCCGGATCAAATTTTAATATTGGGATTGATTATCCTTTTTAGATAAAGATCGCAAAAAAAACTTCGCTGTATTTTTTATAGATACATCTATGGGAGTAAACTCAACCGGTAATGTTTGATTGATTTTTTGGTTACTGTAGTAACTATTTGTTTTTAATCGAATAATCGATTCGCGTGAAATTGGAATTTTATTTTTTAAAAAAAGATTCATTATTTTGACAAAAAACCAAAGCAAATTATGTATAAAATCTGTTAATGGGTATTTTGGGTGTTTTTTTCCTAAGGCCAACGCAACTTTAGCAAAAAAATCTTTAAAAGAAAGATGTTCCGAAACTAAAATATATCTTTCCGATGTTACATTGCTCTCTGCTAATAATATCATAATTTCTGTTACATCATGCACATCTATAAAAGATGTGCCACCTAATGGGTAAAATAACATACCCCGATTTATATTGTTAAAAAAACTTGTACTACTTTGTCCCCACTTACCCGGTCCAATTATCATACCCGGATTTACTATTACAGCAGGCAATCCCTCTTCTATTCCACGCCATACTTCTAACTCTGCATAAAACTTACTAATAGAATAATAGTTGGTATACGCATTGCGTTCCCAAATGTTTTCTTCGTCAATAACTCCATTATTGATATTGGTATAACCTATAGCAGCCGTAGAACTAACATAACACAACTTAGGAACGTTTAACTCAAGAGCTATATTTACAACTTGTGCGGTGCCCTCTATATTTATTTTTAGCATTAAATCTCTGTCTTTTCTCATAAATGAGACTAAAGCAGCACAATGATATACGCATACCACATCTTTCATGCCTTCTTGCAGGGCATGTATATCGAATAAATCACCTTTTATAAATTTACATTGATCAAGCAAAGAATAATCTTGAACATAATTTGACCAAGTATCTTTTATTTGTTGGATACTATTTTCATTTCTAATTAAAACATTGGCAAAATATCCCTTTTGAAGTAATTTTAGCAACAAATGACTCCCTACCAAACCACTAGCTCCCGTAATAAAAACTGTATTTATTTTGGAGGCTTTTGTTGACATCGTTGTTTAAAATACAATAATACCACAATTTTATAATTTTCGATAACTTATTAAAACGTGCGTATTGTAGGGTATTGTATTCATGTATATTTATTTGTAAATTAAAACACATTTATATCGTTTAAATTTTTATTTCATGGAGCAAACTCCCATGATTAAATTACTTGTGCCGTTTTTGCTTGGAATAATATGTTATATTCATGAAATTCATATTAAGCCATATATTTCTGTGGCATTTTTAGGATTATTTTTTTGCATATATATTTTTTTGATATTTCAAAAAAAACTTAAAAGACTTAAATACCAGTGGATTATAGGAATTACATTTTTTTGGATATTATTAACACTTGGCTATTTATCTTCCTATATAAATAGTCACATAAACTATTCAAATAACATTTCAAAAATCTACCAAAAAGGTGATTGGGTATATGGTGTAATACATACTAATCTTTCAGAAAAAGAAAAAACATTTAAAACAACCCTAAAAACTAAATATATCGTTAGAAAAGATAGTGTAATAAAGGTTTTTGGAATGGTTGATCTATATTTCGATAAAACCTTAAATACATCGTTAAACGCTGGAGACTGGATAGCATTAAAAGGCCTCATTAAACAAATTGAAAGTCCTAAAAATCCGGAAGAATTTAATTATAAAAAATACTTGTCGTATAGAAATATTTATCAAACATGTTATATTTCATCGAATACTATATGGTCGGCAGTGGACAAAAAAAGTACTAGTTTATACTATTTAGCACAATCTATACAAAAAAATTGGATGAATGTATTAAAAGAACATGGTTTACACGCAGATTTATTATCTGTTTCAGCCGCCTTATTACTAGGGGAAAAATCAACTTTATCCGATGAAATTTCCCAAGCGTATTCTGCATCAGGTGCCATGCATGTTTTAGCTGTATCGGGGCTACATGTGGGATTAATATTTGTGTTTTTACAGTTTATTTTTAACAAGATTGATAAAAGAAAAAAGTTTGAGAAATTGACGCTAATTTTAATGATATTATTTTTATGGTTTTATGCATTAATTACGGGGTTTTCAGCCTCCGTAGTTAGGGCTTCTACTATGTTTTCTATTCATATTTTAGGTAAAATTATTAAACGTGAAGCAAATATTTACAACAGCATATTTTCTTCTGCATTTATTATTTTGATGATAAACCCATTTATGATTACCGAAGTAGGTTTTCAACTTTCATATTGTGCAGTGCTAGGAATTGTATATATATTCCCTAAACTATATGAACAAATACCTATTTTATGCTACTTCACAAAACAAAAACATATATTATTTATAGTAGATAATATATATAAGATAACATGTGTGTCAATTGCCGCTCAAATGAGTACTTTGCCATTTTCCTGGTATTATTTCCATCAGTTTCCAAATTATTTCATATTGTCGAACATTATAGTAATTCCTTTAGCTACTGTAACATTATACGTTGGAATTTCATTTTTTTTAGGACATTATATATTATTTGGTATGATCTCAAAATTTTTAGCTGCCCTTTTAATGTTTTTAGTAAAAACCTTAAATTATGTTAATCAGCATATTGAAAAAATGCCCTATGCATTGCTAAATAATATATATTTACATGAATATGAGCTGATTTTATTTTATTTTCTTATAATTTTTTGGATTCTTTATCTCTATTTTAAGAAACATCAATTTGTTCAATTTTCAGGAATAATCATTGCTTTATGGATTGTTTTTAATATTTCTGCTTTAGCTAGTCAATTAAAGCAACGAGTACTGATTATTTATCATATCCCTAATTTACAGTGGATAGATATAATACAAAACAAAAAGGTGCATTCATTTACTCATCACAAAATAAATACCGAAATAGATGAAAAATTAAATTTTTTCAGAAACCATTTTATTCTTAAAAACAACTTTAAACAACAATCTTTATTTACAACATTCGACACGACTTTCCAATACAAGGATTTTTTATTACATCATCGATTTTTAAAAACCCAAAATCTATGTTTATATTCTTTACACAAAAACGATACTATTGATTTTGATCTAGATCAATTACCTGTATGGCCTACCCATATTATTATTCAAAACGAGGTTTTACCCAATAAGCGATTTATCGTACATAAAGCAACATATATACTGGATGGATCGATCAAATATACATACAAGAAAAAATGGCTACATTTTTTGAAAAAGCATCAATTAAAATATCATCTAACATCAGAAAAAGGAGCATATATAATTTCTATTTAATATATTTCATTAGTTTTGAAGGATCATTATGAAAAATATATTTTTATCCATTTTTAGTGTCATTATTTTTTTACACATCGCAAGTTTTTTTTTAAAACCGGTATTTTTTGTTAATGCTGATTTAGGGAGACATTTAAAAAACGGAGAAATATTTTCTAAACAAGGTATTATTCCAAGTACAAACTTTTACTCTTACACAGAAAAAGAATATCCTGTAGTAAACCATCACTGGGGAAGTGGAGTTGTATTTTATTGGGTTCATAAATTTTTTGGATTTGAAGGATTAACAATTTTAAATACACTGCTTTGTGTCGGAGCCATGTTGTTTTTTTTCATGTTGGCCAAAAAGCATGTTGGATTTGAATATTCCATAATCACACTAGTATTATGTATTCCTTTATTAACCTACAGAACAGAAATTAGGCCGGAAGCTTTCAGTTATTTTTTGGTAGGATTGTACTCTTACATTTTTTATAAATATCAAAAAGGAGAAATACATATTAAAAATTTGCTGCTAATCTTGTTACCCATTCAAATTGTTTGGGTTAATCTTCACATATTTTACATATTTAGTTTTCCAATTGCTTTTGCATTTTTATTTAATCGATTCAATATTTCCATAAAATCTGTAGCCATTATTTTGAGTTTAATGATAGTCTCCTTAATTAACCCATATCATATTTACGGTTTAATTGAACCTTTTTTCATATTTAAAGAGTATGGTTATATGGTGATAGAAAATCAAACATTATTTTTTATGCATCAACGATTTCCGGATAAAATTATATACTATCAGTTCGATTTAATTGCTTTAATTTTTATAGTACTTTGGATTGTAAAAATCGTAAAAAGTAAATGGAATTTATCAACCGAATTAGGATTTTCTTTGCTTACCTTTTTATATATAATTTTATCCTATAAAATCATACGTAGCATTCCTCTAGCTGCATTATTTAGCTTGTTTTCAATTCCTTATCTTCTAAAACAAATTATCGGTAAGGTGCAAAATAGTTTTTTATTTAAAACCGCAATATTTAGTGTTCTACTTTGGGTTGTTTGTGTAAATTACCTTACAATATATCAATCAAATTTCTCTTTAAAAAATGGTATTGGATTACTAAAAAATATAGATGCGTCTGCTAAATTTATATTAAGAAATAATATTTCGGGACCAATATTTAATAATTACGATATTGGTGGATATTATATATACTATTTATTTCCAAAACATCCGGTATTTGTTGATAATAGACCTGAAGCATATAGCTCCAGTTTTTTCAAAAACACCTATTATCCTATGATGGAAAAAGAGAAAACTTGGCAAAGAATGGATTCTATATATCAATTTAATGCTATTTATTTTTACAGACATGATGCAACAGAATTTGCTCAACCTTTTTTAATAAAAAGAATTGAAGACTCCCTTTGGGAACCTGTATTTGTTGATGCAACAACAATAATTCTTCTAAAAAATAATGAAATAAATAAGAGCAATATTCTTCAACATAAACTTCCTAAAAGTATGTTTAGTTCAGTACCAAACAAGGAATAGTTAAAATGATTGATCTATTATAAAAGAAGTATGTTGAATTTTACCCGAATGATCAATTACAAAAAAATGATAGTTTGAAGGGGGTAATTTACTAAAATCAAAACTTTTAATAAAAATATCCGAAGGTATGATAGAATTTTCTTCGTAAATTTTTTGGCCAAGTGCATTATATAACTCAATTTGCACAGAAATAGAACTAAAATCGGTAAATAATATTTGAAACTGACCATTATTAGGATTAGGATACAAAATATAGTCCTTTACTTTTTCTGATTTATCAATATTACCATTATCTGGTGTAGATTCTTGAATGTAACTTGTAGCATTTGAAAACAAAGCAATACTTGGAATAAAAAATAAAAAAACAATTTTTATATAACTTTTTTTCGTGCACATGTAAGTTTCATACGAAAAGAATATATAAATGTTGCATTTTTATTCATTACAAACGTTAAAAATATGTAGTATATTTTTTTTGTATTTAAAAATATTTTTATATTGCACCATAACCAATTGTTTGAAAATGGCAAAGCGAAAAAAAATAGAATTGGAATACTTGCTAAAAACTACACCTGGGATTCTTTACCCTCGTTTAAGTACTCCAAGCGGTTTGGCAGAATGGTTTGCCGATGACGTAGCTATTAAAGATGACATATACACCTTTAATTGGAGTGGTAACGAGGAAAAAGCTAAACTTATACATAAAAAAAATGATGAAAATATTAGGTTTCAATGGTTAGAAAATGAAGGAACAGAGTATTATTTTGAATTTAAAATACATGTTGATCCAATGACTGGTGAATTAATATTAATTATTACTGATTTTTGTGAAGAAGTTGATATGAAAGAATCAACTCAGTTATGGAATCATCAAATAGCAGATTTAAAGCATAATTTAGGTTTGTTTTAAAAGTTTTTCATTGAAAAAACTACATCGATTATTTTTAGGAGCATTTATAGGGCCTTTCAGCATTACTTTTATGGTGGTATTGTTCTTACTTGTAATGCAGTTTTTATGGAAATACATGGACGATATGATTGGCAAAGGACTGGAATTAAATATTGTATTCCAATTGCTTTTTTACGCCTCAGCAAACTTAGTCCCAATCGCTTTACCCATTGCCGTTCTATTAGCTTCTATTATGACATTAGGAAACTTTGGTGAAAATTACGAGTTGGTAGCCATAAAATCGGCTGGTATTTCATTAATAAAATCCTTACGCCCTTTAATATATACGGCTATTTTTATTGGTTTTTCGGCCTTTTTATTTACAAACTTTGTTTGGCCTGTTGCTAATTTAAAAATGAAAACATTATTGTATGATATTACCCATAAAAAACCAGCATTAGAAATTAAAGAAAAAATTTATTACAAAGAAATAGAAGGGTATGTTATACGAGTTATGAAAAAAGGAAAAGATGGTCAATCACTTTATGGAGTAACTATTTATGATCATACTGCAAACCGAGGAAATGTTAAAATTATTAAAGCAGATAGTGGCCGAATGCGGTTTAGCAAGGATGAGAAAAATTTACTAATCACTATGTATAATGGGTACAGTTGGGATGAACTTGAGAGCACCAATGATCAAAAAAACAATTACCCTTTATTTAGAAATAAATTTGAAGAACAAACTGTTTTATTCGATATGTCTTCTTTCGATTTAAAAAAATCTGAAGAAGATTTATTTAAAGATAGCTATGAAATGCTAAATTTAAAACAATTGGAAGCTGCAATAGATACAACCATTTTAGAAACCAAAGATTTTATGCAACGATATACCGGTTTATGTAACGAACCAATTCACTTATTTTCCGACTCAATTTTGTATTTACAAGACAACTCCTTACATAAAAGTATTACAGAACTACCCATAAATATTCAAAAAAACATCTATTCTCAGACAAAAAGTTTGGTAAGAAATGCTAAACAATTACAAGAGGTTTCAGCGCAAAATAAAGAATCCAACGATACAAGAATATCAAGATATAAAATTGAATGGCATAGAAAATTCAGTGTAGCTTATGTTAGTTTTATACTTTTTTTCGTTGGTGCTCCACTTGGTGCTATTATTAGAAAAGGAGGTATGGGTATGCCTGTAATTGTTTCTATAATAATTTTTTTATTTTACTATGTAATTAGTATTGTAGGAGAAAAACTAGTAAAACAAGGAGAATGGGAAGCACATAGAGGAATGTGGTTAGCTTCTTTTATTTTAACTCCTATAGCAATATTTTTATCTTATAAATCAAATGGTGACTCAAAACTGTTCGATTTTTCTATTTCTAAAATATTTTTTAGAATTAAATTATTTCGAAAAAAATCATAAAACTCTCCTAATTGAATGCAGCTTATGGGTATATAATTCTATATCTTCATTATAAATGCCTTTTTCATCCAACGTATCTATCCTAACTTTCCCAGATGCATGTATGATAAATGTTTCATCTAATATTAAACCTACATGTGTGATTTTTTGATGTTCATTCACAAAAAAAGCAAGATCACCGGGTTTAGATTTTTCAATATCTAAAATAATTTCCCCTATTTCTGCTTGTTCAAAAGCATCTCTTGGTAACTTTACTCCAATTAGTTTAAAAATAACCTGTACAAAACCTGAACAATCTACCCCAAAAATAGATCTTCCACCCCATAAATAAGGCGAATTTAAAAACAGTACAGCATAATCAATTAATACATCTATTGTTTTGTTTGATGTAGAAATATTCACACTACCTTGGTATTGGTAATCAGTTAAAAATTTTTGGATATTTGAATGCTTAGTATATAAAGGTAAAGACGAACCTATTAAAACAATAATTTCTTCTTCTTTAAAATCTAACACATGAGCAATTGGATCAGAAACGCAAACCGTTTTTTCTTTTAAAATTTGATGAAATTTTTCTTGCGCTAATTCATGGTGTTGTTTTAAAGAAATCCAGCCTCTATATTTATCATACGAACATTCAATATGTAACCATTCGCTTTTGACTTCTTGAACCGTATAGGTTTCTCCAAACAACAACTGAGAAACCATTTCGGATGAATGTTCTGGATTTTTTCGTAAAGGAATAGTACTTAGTATACAAATACCGTACTTCATGAACGAATGTTTTCTATAACCATTGCAGATGCTCCTCCCCCACCATTACAAATTCCTGCAACACCAAATTTAGCGTTTTGCTGTTTCAAAACATGAATTAAGGTTACCAAAATTCTAGACCCCGAATTTCCTAAGGGATGCCCCAATGAAACTGCTCCCCCATGAATATTAACTTTGTTTCCATCTATATTTAATAACTTATTGTTGGCTAGTGCCACTACAGAAAATGCTTCATTAATCTCAAAATAATCAATATCAGAAATGCTTAAACCTGCTTTTGCAAGAGCTTTTGGGATTGCTTTGGCTGGTGCAGTAGTAAACCACTCTGGTTCTTGAGCAGCATCTGCAAAACTTACAATTTTAGCTAGTGGTTTAATATTTAATTTATCTAATTGCTCTTTACTCATTAATATTAATGCCGATGCACCATCGTTAATCGTAGAAGCGTTAGCTGCAGTAATAGTGCCCTCTTTTTCAAACACCGGCTTTAGAGTTCTCACTTTATCTACAAATATTTTTTTATATTCTTCGTCTTCGGAAATCATTGATTTTTCACCCTTTTTTGAAATAATTTCTACAGGAGTTATTTCATCGGTAAACTTTCCATTTTGCCAAGCATTTGCTGATCTTTTGTACGATTCTAAAGCATAATTATCTTGTTCCTCTCGAGTAATCGAATATTTTTTTGCACATAATTCTGCCGCAACTCCCATTTGATAATTATTGTAAACATCTGTTAAACCATCAAATACCAATCCATCAAGAATTTTACCTTCACCGTATTTATAACCGTTGCGGGCATTTTTTAAATAATAAGGCGTTTGTGTCATATTTTCCATACCTCCTGCTAAAACTATTTGATTATCGCCAGTTTGAATGCTTTGTGCAGCAAGAGCAATCGCTTTCATACCCGATGCGCATACTTTATTTACAGTCGTACAAGGTGTTTCTTTGGATAATCCTCCATAAATAGCTGCTTGTCGGGCAGGGGCTTGGCCAATGCCCGCTTGCAAAACATTTCCCATAAAAACCTCTTCCACTAAATTAGGATTTAAATTAATTTTCGATAAAGCACCTTTTATAGCAAAAGCGGCTAAATGAGGTGCAGAAATTTCTGAAAAAACACCATTAAAACTTCCCATAGGAGTTCTAGTTGCTGAAACAATATATACTTCTTTCATGAATATTTAATTGAATTTAATAAGTTTCAAATGTAAAAAAGAATTTTATACTAATCTTATTTTTTGTAAATTAGCAAAGTTAAAAACCCTATTTATGAACAGAATTGTTACCCTTTCTATAATTTATTCCTTTTTTGTAGCTGATATTTTTTCTCAAAACAATGTGGGTATAGGGACTACCAGTCCACATAGTTCAGCCGTATTAGAGTTAAGTGCTGCCGAAAAAGGCTTTTTAACTCCTAGGGTAAACGATACATTATTAATTCCCTCTCCAGCTGAAGGTTTATTAATTTATTTAAACCCAGACAAAGCATTTTGGTATTTTGACGGAACCTATTGGGTGAAATTAGGTGCAGGAGGTGGAGGTGGTAGTCAGGCATGGCAAATTCTTGGAAATACAGGTACTGTGTCCAGCACAAACTTTTTAGGAACTACCGATAATCAAGACTTAACCATAAGAACTAACAATATCGAAAAATTACGTATAAAACAGAATACCTTGGAGTTTTTAAATTCCGGTTCAAGTGTTTTTATAGGCGAACAAGCAGGATTAAACGATGACTTATCCAACCGATTTAATGTATTTATTGGTTTTGAAAGTGGTAGATCTAGTGTTACTGGAGCAGGAAATGTTGCCGTAGGTTATCGGTCATTGAGATCAAGTACTACCGGTGATCAAAATACGGCTGTTGGTAGAGATGCTTTGTTTTCTAATATCTCGGGAAGTTTTAATACAGGTGTTGGTCAAAGCTCATTAAATAGTAATATTATAGGAATAGGAAATACTGCTTTGGGTTTTGAATCCGGTAAATCTCTTACTACTGGTACCAATAATACATTTATTGGTACAGAAGCTGGGGAAAATACAGGAACAGGAAGTTTTGGTAATATATTTTTAGGATTTAGATCAGGTCAAACAGAAACTGGAAATAATAAACTTTACATAGAAAACTCTAACTCATCTAGTCCATTAATTTATGGTGAATTTGATAATGACATCGCTCGAATAAATGGTGAGTTTCAAATTAGCACTCCCGGTTCAGGGGGGTATAGATTCCCAACAACAGATGGTCCTGCTGGCCATGTATTAATTACGGATGGTTTAGGTACTTTAAGCTGGATTGATACAGCCG
The DNA here is from genome assembly GCA_964512145.1 of uncultured Flavobacteriales bacterium. Taxonomy (GTDB): domain Bacteria; phylum Bacteroidota; class Bacteroidia; order Flavobacteriales_G; family JALEGO01; genus CAYOHR01. Next base: position 11,432 of record CAZEIM010000001.1, on the reverse strand, counting down.
GATTTGGAGGAGGAAGCTCATCAGGACAAGAATGGCGTTTATTAGGTAACTCAGGAACAAATGCATCGACAAATTTTTTAGGAACTACCGACAATGTTGATTTAGTATTTAGAACAAATAATATTCAAAGATTACGTGTAAAAAATCAAACACTGGAGTTTTTAAACTCGGGAAATAGTGTATTTGTAGGTGAAGGAGCAGGATCGGTAGATGATTTAAGCAATAACACGAACGTAGGAATAGGATCTTTGGCTTTAAACTTAAATACAAATGGTAACAGAAATGTTGGTGTTGGTTTTGCTTCTTTACAAAATAATCTATTAGGACGAGAAAACACAGCGATTGGACAATGGGCATTAAGACAAAATACCAATGGAAATGGAAATGTGGCTATTGGATTTAATTCAGATAACTTTAATACTACTGGTGAAAATAATACTGCGATTGGTTATGAAGCCGGACGTGCTTCAGCTGCTCATTCTAAAAACAATAACGTAATGATTGGGTATAGAGCCGGGTTTGATAATACGGGTAGCAGTAATATTTTCATTGGATCTGAAGCAGGATCGGGATTGGTTAGTAACAATAAATTATATTTAGATAATTCTAACACTGCTAACCCTTTAATATACGGTGAATTTGACAATAATATTCTTCGCTCAAATGGTGAGTTTCAAATTAATATTCCGGGCTCTGGTGGGTATAGATTTCCTGTAGCAGATGGAACAAACAATCAAGTTTTAGTAACAAACGGATTGGGCACGTTAAATTGGGTAAATCCTTCGTCATTAATATCTGGGTTATCCGATCATGATTGGTATGAGGTAGGTAGTACAGATGCTCCAAATGCTATCACTGATAATATTTATAAAACCAATGGAAATGTAGGTATTGGAACCAATAATCCTGCACGACAATTTGTAGTAGATGGGAATGGAGCAGGACCTAATACAGGTAGAGCTAGTATTGAGGTTAGAACAAGCAGTTCATATGGCCCTGAGTTAAGAATTAATAGTACAAATACAGGAGGTAGAGACTGGAGAATTATCTCTGGAAACTCAAGTAATCCCGGAGGTGGAACAGGAAGTTTAATATTTTTTGACAACACTGCAGGTAATGAGCGAATGATTATTGATGCTAATGGAAATGTTGTTATTTCAGATAATTTAGCTTCGGGAACTCAAAAATTACATGTTGATGGTAATTTAAGACTTCAAGGTGCTTTTATGCCAAACAACCAAGCGGGTACAACCGGTCAAATTCTATTATCAGAAGGAGCAGGAAATTCACCTAGCTGGGGTCCCGCATTATTAAATGGAGGTAATTGGAATGGATTTGGGAAATTTTATGTAAATAATTTTACGTTATCAGCAAATACAACCCTTACTTTAACTGTAACTGACCCATTATGTACTACTACTTCAGTAATTTCACCAACATTTAGAGGGAATACCGGATGGAGTGCAGCTCAAAGAGATAATATAAGAATTTTACATATAGAAGCTAGAGCTGGAGAGTTTTATGTTGTAATTGAAAACACCAATGGAACTACGTTTAATGGTGTTGAT
>CAZEIM010000001.1:8264-9848 GCA_964512145.1 uncultured Flavobacteriales bacterium | reverse complement strand
AAATGTTGTGATATTCTATTAACGACAATACGCCTCCATTACCTTAAAATTATTACTTAAGCTCAAGTATTTACAAGCCTCGGTTTTCATGTTTTTATGGTAATAAGATAAACCCAAATAATAATATAAGTTATTTGATTTAATTCCATAATTCAGTCCCGTTAAGAAATACTCAATCGCTTGATCATAATTATTTTCTTTATAATTTATGTATCCCAAATTAAAATATGCTTCTTTATAAGTTGATTTTTGATCAAGTACGGTTTTGTAATCCCTTTTTGCCTCATGTATTTTATTCATCATTAAATACGTATTTCCTCTGTTTAAATATGCATTTGGGAAGTACTTTTCTTTATCAATAGCCAATGTAAAATCTCTTATTGCGCTATCCAAATGTTGTTGCTCTAATAAATAAATCCCTCTTCCATAATATCCATATCCCTTATCAGGATATTTATCTATAACATCTGTATATAGCGTATAAGAATTTTCCCAAACCTTAGTTCTATTATATGTAATTCCTAAAAAAATCAACCCCATAAATCCTACAATAAACCATCTAATACCAATACTTAATATATTTTTTTCTAATAGATGAAAAAATATTAAACTTAATCCTACATATGGAGCATAAACATAACGTTCAGTAGTAATAACATTTCCTATACTAAGCCATTGCAAGACCAAAAATAAATGTATGATAAACCATAAAATTCCAAAAGTGAATACTCTTGATAATTTATTTTTTTTAATGAAATAAATAATTATCCCAAATAAACTTAAAACAATTGGAAATGCGGTATAATATAACCATGGTAAAAATGGAGCTTTATCTGGAAAAAAATGGATGGCAGATAAATGAATTGGAAAAAAAAATTTTACGATATAAAATAGCAAAGCGTAACTGCTTAAAAAAAGTTTATCGTACCATAAGAATTGATTATTGACTTCAAATGTCCCAAATTGTTTTGAAAAATGAATGGCTAGAAGTCCAAAACATATAGAAATTAGAAGATAAGGAATTTTAGAAATGATACTTTTTTTTATATTGATAGATGAATTGTTATACCAATCGATCATGAACAGAGTAATAGGGAGTGTAACAGCAGCTGATTTAGATAAACAGGATAATAAAAAAAACAGAAACGTTAAAATATTTTTTTTCAAACCCGAATATGAAATATAGGAGTAAACAGATAATAGATAGAAGAAAAAATATAAAATATTACTTCGTGCAGAGATCCAAGAAACACTCTCCACATTTAAAGGATGTAAAGCAAAAACTAGACAGGTAAAAATTACGGTAAAATCCTTGATTTTTAATTTTTTAAGTATCAAGTAAATTAAAAAAATATTCAATACATGAATAATTAAACTAAATATATGATATGGTGTAGGATTATTTTTAAAAAAAAAGTACGATAATTGATATGTTAGTGTTGTAATAGGTAAATAATGCCCCATTTGATGGTGGGTAAAAGCATATTTAAGATTATTTTTTGAAAAATCTTGAACTATAGGGTTTTCAGTAATTAATTCATCGTCATCTAAATTTACAAACTGATTGTGCAATGAATTCCAATA
>CAZEIM010000001.1:0-8250 GCA_964512145.1 uncultured Flavobacteriales bacterium | reverse complement strand
TTCCAATAAACCAATACAGTTAGAACAAGAATAAATACTAAAAAATATGTATATTTTAAATTAATAGTAATTAAAAAACTAATTATTTGCTCATCCGAACCGTTAAAACAGGCCCATTAGAATGATTTACAATATCTCCCGCAATACTCCCATTAATTAAATAAGACACCCCAGTTCTGCCATGAGTTTCTAAGGCTATTAAATCGATCTTTTTTTCTGATGAAAATTCTAAAACACCAGATTCAACAGACATACTATTAAATACATGGTATGTGCATTTTTTGATGCCTACATTTTTTGCGAAATTTTCCATAGATTTTATACTATCATTGGTGTTTTCGAAATTTACAGGAGTTATAACTTTTAATAAGTGAATATGCATATTAAAGGCCTCAATAAATGTTTTAATTTTTTGAAATCCCTTCTCAGATTCCTTAGAAAAATTAGACGCAAATACTACTGATTTAAACGAAGGTTTATTTTTGGAAGGTTTAATTGTTAGGACAGGTGTAGTTGACATTCTAATAAACTTTTCGGTATTAGATCCAATAAAAAGCTCCTTCATGCCTTTAGCACCATGAGATCCCATCACTACCAAGTCTTGGGAGGGAATATTTTTATAATTAATAATATCCGCAACATCAACATCTGCAATGATATGTGTGTTTAAATGTATTCCTTTTAAAAAACTTTTTTGTGTTAATAGCTCCATTTCTTTAACTAATTCTTGTCGTATTTCACGAAGTTTTTTAGTATCAATTCCAAACCCTAATGATACACCGTACACTGGTTTTTCATAAACGTGTACAATGGATAATACAGAATCTTTATGTTTTTTGGCTATCTCAACTGCCACTTTAAGAGCCCGAATGGATATTTCTGAAAAATCGATAGGAACTAATATTTTTTTCATACAACTTGTTTACATCAAATGTAATTATTCTTTAAAAAAAACAGAATATCTACTAAGAATATATTTATTATTTTACTTCTACTCGGCAATATGTACTTAACGGTAAAATTTTTCCAAACGAATCAGAAATTGCCAATTCTCCGGTCGTAGTTGATATATTTTTAGGCAATAATTGATGAAAAATAGTTTCGGCTATAGTCGGTGAAATTCCTAAAGAATAAAGGTTTAAAATAATAAAACCGGGTGTGTCAATCAATTGCGTCACATATTGTAAAAGTTCCAGTAAATTATCTTCCAATACCCATCGTTCACCATCCGGTCCTCTTCCATATGCGGGTGGATCTAAAATAATACCCTGATATTTTTTACCTCTTTTCACTTCTCGTTTAGCAAATTTTAATGCGTCTTCAACAACCCAATGAATGTTGGATAAGTTGTTTAATTGAGCATTTTCATTTGCCCAATGAATGGCATTTTTAATAGCGTCTACATGATACACTTTTGCGTTACAAATACTTGAAATCAAGCTAGCACCCCCGGTATATGCAAAAAGATTTAAAACTGTTTTTTCATTCGAAAAAGTTTGTAACTGATCTTGAATATATAACCAATTTGAAGCTTGTTCGGGAAAAATTCCTACATGCTTAAAGCTAGTTAAAGAAAGCTTAAAATGTAAGGTTAATTTATGATGCTTTATTAAGCAGTGCCATTTTGAAGGCATGTTTTGAATTAACCATGTGCCTTTTTCTAAATTATCGGACTCCCTGTTAAATATAGCATGTGCTTTTTCTTTCCATGTTTTTTGAGATAAGTTTTTTTTCCATAAAGCCTTAGGCTCAGGACGTATTAACACATAATCACCAAACCGCTCAAGCTTCTCCCCTTCTCCACTATCAATTAACTCATATCCTTTCCAATCTTTAGAGGATATTATTTGAGTAAATTGTTGATTCATAATAAATGGGATTATGATTGAGATACGAGCTTTAATTTATCTTCTAGTAATTTAATTTTTTCCTCAGCATCTTGCTTCTTTTTTAATTCACTTTCTACTACTTTTTGAGGTGCGCTTTGCATAAATTTTTCATTGGATAACTTTTTTAATACCGACTGTAAAAATCCCTGGGTGTACTCCAATTCTTTTTTTACTTCTTCGATATTTATATCAGAATTTTGATCAGAATTCTCTATCCAAATATAGTATTGATTGTTTTCAATAATAATGCTGTTGCCTTGTGCGTTATTATCATCTTTAAACTCACGCACAAAAGAAAGCTTAGAAACAATTTTTTTATACTCTAAAGGTAAAGGTGATTTTTCATCGCAAAAAACTAAAACCATCTCTTTTGGAGAAATTTGTTTGCTCTTTTTAAAATTTCGTACTTCAGTAATTAATTGCTGAGTAACAGAAAAGGTCTTTAAAACATCACGATCAGTAACTTGTACATTTGGCCAATTTGTTATACAAATGCTCTCTTTAAATTCTTTATTAGAAATATTTTGCCATAATTCTTCGGTAATAAATGGCATAAAAGGATGTAGTATTGCTAAAGTCTTTTCAAAAACAAGTATGGTATCTAAAAATGTTTTTTGGTCAATAGGCTTTCCATACTCCGGTTTTATGCATTCTAAATACCATGAACAGTAATCATCCCAAATAAATTTATACAACTCCATAAGAGCATCGGAAATTCTAAATTTTGTAAAATGGTCGTTTACTTTTTCTAAAGTATCTGAAAATTTTTGGTTTATCCAGTTTACAGCTATTAAGTTTTCAGCACTTTGAGATTCGTCTGATATTGTCCAGCCTTGTATTAAACGATAGCTGTTCCATATTTTGTTACAAAAATTTCTTCCTTGTTCACAATACTGTTCATCAAACAACAAATCATTTCCTGCCGGTGAACTATATAACATGCCATATCGAACGGCATCGGCACCATATTTTTCTATTAAATCTAATGGATCCGGAGAGTTTCCAAGAGACTTAGACATTTTTCTGCGCAATTTATCTCGAACAATTCCTGTATAATATACATTTTTAAAAGGTAGTTTTCCAGTATATTCATATCCAGCCATAATCATTCTGGCAACCCAAAAAAACATAATTTCAGGAGCCGTAACTAAATCTTGAGTAGGATAATAATATTGCATCTCAGGATTATTTGGATTTCGAATACCATCAAAAACAGAAATAGGCCAAAGCCATGAAGAAAACCGAGTATCTAATACATCTTCATCTTGACGTAAATCCTCTAATTTTATCGATTTATTTGTTTTTTCTGATGCTAACTTTATGGCTTCTTCAGCTTTTAAAGCTACCACAAAATCATTCATGCCATCACCATAATACCAAACGGGAATTTGCTGTCCCCACCACAACTGTCTTGAGATACACCAGTCTTTTATATTTTCCATCCAGTGGGTATATGTATTAATAAATTTATTGGGATAAAAAGCGATATTACCATTTTGTACATTTTCTAAAGCAGGCTTTGCCATATCATTCATTTTGCAAAACCATTGCAAAGAAATACGAGGCTCAATAACCGCATCGGTTCTTTCTGAGTAACCTACATTATTTTTTATCTCTTTTCTGTCTATTAAATACTTATTTTCATCTAACAATAAAACCATTTTCTTTCGCGCTGTAAATCTGTCTTCTCCAATAAACAACTGTGCTTTATTATTTAAAGTTCCATCATCATTTAATATATCTATTACTTCTAATCCATGTTTTATTCCCAACATATAATCGTTCATATCGTGTGCAGGAGTAATTTTTAATGCTCCTGTTCCAAACTCCATATCTACGTATTCATCCGTAATAATGGGAATTTCTCTATTAATAATTGGAACCATCGCTTTTTTTCCATGCAAATGGGTATACCTTTTATCATTTGGATGAACTGCAATAGCGGTGTCTCCTAAAATGGTTTCAGGGCGAGTTGTTGCAATGGTAATATAATCGCTACTATCTTTTATAGGGTATTGAATATAGTACAATTGCGACTGAACTTCTTTATAAATTACTTCTTCATCCGATAAAGCTGTTTTTGCTTTAGGATCCCAATGTATCATTCGAACACCTCTATAAATAAATCCTTTATTGTATAAATCAACAAAAACCCTTAATACACTTTCACTCATATCATCATCCATAGTAAACTTAGTTCTATCCCAATCACAGGATGCTCCAAGCTTTTTTAATTGTTGTAAGATGATTCCTCCATATTTTTCTTTCCATTCAAATGCATGCGCAAGAAATTCTTCACGGGTTAAATCTTTCTTTTCAATGCCTTTTTCTTTTAAGTACTGAATTACCTTTGCTTCGGTTGCAATTGAAGCATGATCGGTACCAGGAACCCAACAGGCATTATAGCCCTGCATTCGTGCTTTACGAATTAACACATCCTGTATGGTATTATTTAACATATGTCCCATATGCAATACCCCGGTAACATTAGGCGGAGGAATTACAATCGTATAAGATTTTTTTTCATTAGGAACAGAGGAAAATATCTTTTTTTGGAGCCAATAAGCATACCATTTATCCTCTAGTGAACCCGGATCGTATGTTTTAGAAAGTTCCATGCTTTAAAATATTAATTTAATTTAAAAAAAAAGCCTTCCCGAGCAATTCGAAAAGGCTTCATACGAAGGATATAATTTTATTTATTTTTTTACGGCTTTAGCGTTTGATTTTTTAGTTGTTGAAGCCTCTTTTTTTGTAGTTGCTTTTGCCTTAACAGTTTTAGTCGATTTTTCTACCGGCTTTTCAACTACATTCTTAAGTGTATTTGATTTTTTCATCAATTTTGACTTAAGATTAGAAGCTTTATTTTTGTGTATCACATTATTTTTGGCTAACTTATCAATCATTGAAATTAAATCGGGTAAATTTTTATCAAATTCGGCCGAATCATTAGTTGATCTTATTTCTCGAATTGCATTACGAGTGGTTTTATGAACATACTTATTACGTAATCTTTTAGTTTCGTTAGCACGAACTCTTTTAATTGCTGATTTATGGTTTGCCATTTTTTTACATTCAATTTGGAGTGCAAATGTAAGTATAATTTTATTTGTGTAAAAGTTTTAAAAGAAAAACTTTAAAAAAAGCGCACTTTCTAAATTTAAAAGTACATGTGAGTCTAAATAATTCAGTTGTAAAATTCCTGATTTTTCATTAATTTAAATTAAAAAAATGCAAAAGCACCTCTCTATAAAACATTGGGCAAATGATGATAAACCTAGAGAAAAATTACTTAAAAATGGTATTAAAACATTAAGCGATGCCGAAATACTTACTATATTAATTGGCACCGGAACAAAACAAACCAGCGCTTTAGATATCTCTAAAAATATTTTACAATCGGTGCAAAACAATCTATATCAATTAGGTAAACTCAGTATTCACGATTTAAAAAAATTTAAAGGAATTGGCGAAGCTAAGGCTATTTCAATTGCCGCTGCATTAGAGTTAGGAAGGAGAAGAAATGAAAAAGAAACTCCTGTTACATTCAAAGTAACATCCAGTAAAGATGCATATGAATATATATTGCCCAAACTAAGCGATATAAACCACGAAGAGTTTTGGGTTGCAGGTCTAAACCGTGCCGGAAATATTATTCAATCGTTCATGTTAAGCAAAGGAGGGTTATCTGCTACGGTGGTAGATGTGAAAATTATATGCAAAAATTTATTGGATATGCAGGCCTCTAGTGCGCTTGTGTTTCATAATCACCCTTCGGGAAATCTTAAACCTAGCGATTTAGATAAAAATATTACTCAAAAAGTTAAACAAGCACTTACTTTGTTGGAAATAAATTTATTAGACCATATTATTGTAACCGACCGTAATTATTTTAGCTTTGCAGACGAAGGGATTTTGTAAATATGCTGGTCTATTGCCCCGAAATTAATAACAGAGTACGATACATTTGGCAAGATATTGCCGAAATATATTGGGGTTTTAAGCCAGAAATTACCCATGATCAAGAGTTTTTTGCACAATATTCAAAAGAAAAACTATGCTATTCTCCGGTTCCCTTAAAAAACTTTGAAAATATTTGGATAGAAGCTCATTACTTATTATTTGAAAAAGAAGTATATCCCCTAACCCCTATTGTTGAAATATATCAAAGCATCCCCTGTTTTTTTAAATCATCCGTAACATCTGTGTTGCCATTTGATTGGTTTGCTAGTGCTTTTTATACACTTACTCGGTACGAAGAAATAGTTTATTCAAAAAATCGAGATGAACACAATAGATACATCGCTTCGAAAAGTTTAGGATATATACATGGTTTTTTATCGATTCCCGTGGTAGATTATTGGTTTTTAAAAACACGTGAAATCTTAGAAAAATTATATCCAAATCTACCATTTAAAAAAAATAGTGGTACTATAAATCTAAGTATTGATGTAGATAGTTTTTTTGCATATAAAGGAAAGTCGTCTGTAATAAACGTGGGCATATTTATTAAAAATTTAGTGAGACTAAAATTCAGCTCGTGTAAAGAGCAATTTAAAAGCTTACTTAACTTACAAACCGACCCCTACGATCATGTTCATATATGGAAAAACATTATACAAAAAAATAACATCAAAGCATACTTTTTTATTCATTGTGGAAAAAGATCATCCTTCGATCCGGGGTTTTACCCATCAAAGAAAATCAAAAAATACATTCATCAAATTCAATCTTTTGCAACCATTGGAATACATCCATCTTACATCGCCCATAAACACAAGAACATAACATTATTTGAAAAAAAAACATTAGAAAAATTTTCCGAAAATAAAATAATACATAGTAGACAACATTTTATTTTATTACAATTTCCGGAAACATATCAAACACTTACAGAATGTGAAATTAAACATGACTATACTATGGGTTATCCTAATGAAATTGGATTTAGAGCAGGGACTGGAAAATCTTTTCCCTATTTTAACTTGAATCAAAATAATCAAACAGATCTCATAATTCATCCTTTTCAAATAACCGATATCGCGCTCTTTATGCAAAACGAAAGCGAAAATTTATTGAAAGCCCAAAATGCAATTAAAGAGGCTCTAAAAACAGGCAGTGACATATTCCTGTTGTGCCATTCTAACATATTAACAGATAGAAAAAAAATTCCCCATTATTTTATGGTTATGGAAAAATTAATTTCATTATATAGTGCCAGTTAAATTTTTAAAAAACCACGAAATAGATAAAATAGCATGGGATAATACCATACAAAACTCTTCATATCCATTAATTTATGCTTTATCTTGGTATTTAGACATTGTAAATCCAAACTGGGAAGGAATAATCCTAAATCATTATGAGGGAGTTTTTCCTTTACCCGTAAAGAAAAAAGTAGGACTTTCAGCATTATTACAACCTCCTTTTACTCAAAAACTTGGAATATTTTGTTTAGAATCAAATATGCAAGAATACTTTTTAAAAGAAATAAAAAACAGGTTAAAAACAAGAAAATATCTTAAAATAGATATTCAACTACACCATCCAATGCTTTGGTTTTCTAGTAAAATAAAAGAAATAAGAGCAACACCGGTTACGCCGTATGTTTCAAAACCGTCAGCAGTTGGGCCAACAGAGTCGCCTGCGTTGTCGCCGGTACAGTCGGCTATAACGCCCGGGTTACGTGGGTCGTCTTCGCCAATTTTGAAAACCACTTTCATTAAGTCAGATCCAATGTCTGCAATTTTGGTAAAAATACCGCCGGCAATACGAAGGGCAGAAGCACCTAATGATTCACCAATGGCAAAACCAATGAAACATGCTCCGGCTAAATGTCCGGGCATAAATAATAATATAACAAGCATTAGAATTAATTCAACACAAATTAATACTACGCCAATACTCATACCTGCATTTAATGGTATATTTAAAAGGTGTAAAGGATTTCTTTTTAATGAAGCAAACGCCATACGTGCATTGGCTAAAGTATTCATACGGATACCGAAAGCGGCAACAGCATAAGATCCTAAGATACCTATGATTGTCCAAGCTAAAATTAAAAGTACACCGCCAATGCCAAATAATGATTCAACGCTTTTAGCACCTGTAACTGGGTCAATAACTTCGTGTTTCGCTAAGAATCCAAAGTAGCCGGCAACAGCTGCACCTATAAAAATAAATAAAATTGCTAAAAATTTACCTTGTTGTTTAAGGTATGCAGAACAAGTTTGATAAATAACATCTGCAACATCTAACATGGATTTGTGAGCGGGTAATTTTTTTACTTTGGCATATTGATATAAGCCAAAAAGCATTCCCATTACGGTTACACCAAATCCCCAGTATACGATACCTTCGG